>JBCCZL010000274.1:0-12389 GCA_039187775.1 Myxococcota bacterium | reverse complement strand
CGCCGAAGTGCTCCCGAACAGCTACCACATCCTCGACGCGATCGCGGCGACTCTCGAAGGCAACCCAGACATCGAGCTCGTAGAGATTCAGGGCCACGCCGACGAGCGCGGCTCGGATAGCTACAATATCCAGCTCACCCAAGATCGCTCGGCGGCGGTTCGGCTCGGGTTGATCCGGCGGGGAGTCGACGCGAACCGGATGCGAAATGCCGGCTACGGCGAGCGCTGTCCGATCGACCCTCGGCACACCGCGGCGGCCTGGGAGCAAAACCGTCGGGTGGAGCTCAAGATCATTCGACGCAGCGATGGTTCGACGTTTCGCGACATCGTCTGCCCCGCCGGTCGGTCCCTCACTCCCGCCGAGTGACCTGGGCGCTCGACCATCAGCGATCCGGCTTCAGCCCATGTCGGTTGAGGAGCTTGATAAGATAGGTCCGGTCCATGCGGGCGAGGCGTGCGGCACGGGACACGTTGCCGCCGCTTCGTTCGAGGAGGCGGGGAAGATAGCTCGCTTCAAAGTCGTGCAGCACCTGGGCTCGGGCGTCCTTGTAGCTCTGGTCCGACAGATTCGACCCTGGGCCCGGCGTTCCGAGATCGGAGTGGAGAGGCGGGGCCTCGCCCATGATGAGCGTGGCCTCCACGACATTTCGCAGTTCACGCACATTGCCGGGCCAGCTGTGAGCACAAAGGGTGTCGATCGTGCTGGTCGGCACCGCATCCTCGTCGGCCCCCGCCTCACGAAGAAAGTGGGCGACGAGAAGAGGGATGTCTTCGCTCCGTTCGCGGAGCGGCGGCACCCGCAGGGTGACCACCGCAAGCCGATAGTAGAGGTCGAGGCGAAACTGGCCGCGGTTGACCTCGGCTCGGAGGTCTCGATTGGTCGCGCTCACCACCCGCACATCGACGCGGACTTCCTCTCGCCCGCCCACGCGTCGAAACCGTCCCCGCTCCAGCGCGCCGAGAAGCGTAGGCTGAAGCGAAGGGGGAAGCTCGCCGATCTCGTCGAGAAACAGGGTTCCGCCGTGGGCCCGCTCGAACGCTCCACGGTGCTGTCCTTCTGCGCCGGTGAACGCGCCGCGTTCGTGGCCAAAGAGCTCGCTGGCGACGAGCGACGGCGAGAGGGTGCCGCAGTCGACGGTCACAAACGGGCCGGCGCTTCGCGGTCCTTCGTCGTGAAGGGACCGTGCGACGAGCTCCTTGCCGGTCCCCGACTCGCCGACCAGGAGGACCGAGCTCGCCGCTCCAGCCGCCTTCTGCACCTGGGCCATCAGCCGCCGCATCACCGGGGTGCGACCGTAGAGTCCTCGAAGCTCGTTGCCGTCATGGAGCGCCACCGTGACTCGTCCGCCGGCGCGCACGAGGAGCCGCGAGTCACCGACATCGAGGACGGCACCGGGGGGCACCGATCCCTCCCGAAGTCGTGCGCCATGAAACAGAGTGCCGTTGGTGGAGCGAAGATCCGTCACCCGGACGAGGTCGCCGTCGCTTCGGAGTTCGAGGTGGTAGCGCGAAACGGTGGCGTCCTCGAGCCGAAGATCGTTGTCGTCGGCGGTACCGATGGATAGGGCCTCGCCCTCGGCGCTCCGGCCCGCGTCGGGACCCTCGCTGACCTCGACGACGATGGTTCGGAGCGGAAGGCCGGGGGTTCCCGCGGAGGGTTCCGTGCTTTTCGTTCCGGCCACCGGGGCCCAACCTACCATGGCTTGTCGCTCGGTTCCTGAGCGTTCCGAGGCCGAGGCAAGATATGCTCCGGTGGTGGAGAACGCGGAGAGGGCGCAGTCATCGCGAGGACCTCGGGCTCGCTTTCCACTTCTTGCCAAGCTCACCCTCTGGGCGGTCTTGGTGGCCGCGCTCCCGAGTGCGGCGATCGGCTGGTTTCTCATCGAGCAGAGTGCGGCGGAAGCGGAGCGGGGCGTCAAACAGCTCCAGCTCGTGCTGGTGGACGATGTCGCCCGAACCATCGACGCGAATGCTGCCGGCGCGGAGCGCGACCTTCAGGCGGCCGCCGAGGCGCTCACCGATCGAGAGATCGGGCCGGCGGCGCGGCTGTCGCTTGTCGAACGACTCCTCGAACGGGGAACCCTCGACACGATTTCGGTGTATGACGACCGCGGGCAGCTCATCGACCGGGTAGTCATCGGGGCCGCGCCTCCCGGTCGACCCGAGATCTCGGCGTCGGGGCGCGCGGAAGCAGAGCGGGGCCTCGCCGTCGGCGCGCCGAGCGAGCTCGATGGCGGGGTGTACGAGCCGATGACGGTGGCCCTCCGCGCGGATGGCGTGGTCACGGGCTATGTGGGGACCCTTCGGCCCCTCGCGCCCCTTGCCGATCGGGTCCAGCACCTCGCGGACACCCACCTTGGAGCGCTCTCCGGCGCGGTATTTGTTCTCGACGGCGGTGGAGCGGTGGTGGCGAGTTCGCGACCCGAGGGGACGCCCGAGGTGAGCCTCGCTCCGAGCGCGGGGGAGGCGCGGGCGGCGCGCTCTGGGGAGTACGAGAGCGACGGCACGAGGGTGCTCGGGAGCGCTTTGGAGGCGTCCACGCGCCCCTGGCTCGTGGTGGCGGAGGTGCCGACCGAGGAGGCGTACGCGTCGGTGGTGGCGCTTCGGCGAGCCGTGGTGGCCGCGGTGTTCCTGGCGATCGTGGTCGCGTTTCTCTTTGCCTTTGCGGTAGCTCGACGGATCACCGCGCCGCTCCGTCACCTGACCGGGTTTGCCAAGGTTCTTGCGGAACGACGATTCGAAGAACGGATCACCGTGCGCACCGAAGACGAGCTGGCGATCTTGGGAGACGCGATGAGCGGCGCGGCGGCGGAGCTCGAAGCGAGCGAAGCGAGGATTCGGCGCGAGGCGGCGGTCCGAGCGGACCTCGGGCGCTATCTCCCGGCGGAGCTTGTGGAAGGCATCGTTGCCCGCGAGACGAGCGTGGCCCTGGGAGGCGAGCGACGGCAGATCACCGTACTGTTTGCCGATGTGGTGGCGTTTACTCCGCTCACCGAGCAGCTCGAGCCGGAGGAAGTCGTCACGGTGCTCAACGAGCTCTTCACCGTCCTTACCGAGGTGGTGTTTCGCCACCAGGGCATGATCGACAAGTTTGTCGGCGACTGCGTGATGGCGGTGTGGGGTGCGATCGACGACGAGCCAGATCACGCGCGAAAGGCGCTCGCCGCCGCAGAGGACATGCTCCGCTGGCTCGAAACCGCCAATCCGGGCTGGAAGAAGCGATACGGAGTCACCGTCCAGCTCGCGATCGGCGTGAACTCGGGCGAAGCGATCGTCGGCAATGTCGGCTCCGAGCAGCGAATGGAGTTCACTGCGATCGGTGACGTGGTCAATGTGGCGGCCCGCCTCGAGACCATTGCCCGGCCGAACCAGATCCTCGTCGGCGAGCGCACGCGAGACCACGCCGGGGCAGCGTTCGACTTCGCCTCGGTTGGAAAGCGAACGGGCGGCGACGATCGAGGGATCGAGCTCTTCGAGGTCGTGCTGTGACCCGACGCGCCGGCGCGCCGCTGGTTTCCGGCGATGTGGTCGGCGACCGATACCGGATCGAGGGAACGATCGGCCAGGGGTCGAGTGCGATCGTGTATCGCGCATCGCAGCATGGCCTCGGCCGGACGGTGGCGCTCAAGATGCTTCATCCGCGCTACGTCGAGGATCCTCGGGCCCGAGCGCGTTTCGCCCGAGAGGCGAGAGTGGCGAGTGCGCTCGAACATCCGAGTCGAGTTGAGATCTTCGACTACGAGGCGAGCGCGGCCGAGCTCTACCTGGTGATGGAGTATCTGCAGGGCGCTCCGCTCCGGGTGCGCGCAGCGGAGCTCTCGTCGGCGGACGCGGCGATCGAGGTGGTGTGGCAAACCGCGGATATTCTTGCCGCCGCGCATCGAGCCGCCCTCGTGCACCGGGACCTCAAGCCCGCAAACATCTTCGTCGAGGAGTCGGGGCGGGTTCGGGTGCTCGACTTTGGACTCGCATTTATTGCGAGCGGCGGGAGCGACGACCGAATGACCGTCGAAGGCGTGGTCGCGGGAACTCCGCGATACCTCTCGCCGGAGCAGGCTCGCGGTGTCGAAGTGGGTCCGCCGACCGATGTGTACGCGCTCGGGTGCGTGCTGTTCGAACTCCTCACCGGCGCGCCCCCGTTTGACGGGAGCGAGATGGACGTGTTGACCAAACAGATGTTTGCTCCGGCACCGAGTCTCGGCCGGCTTCGGTCCGGGTTTGTTGCCCCTGCCGCGATCGAGCCGCTCCTTCGAGCGATGCTCGAAAAGCGCCCGGAAGACCGGCCGTCCGCGGAGGAAGTAAAGCATCAGCTGACCGAGGCGAGGGCGGGCAGCCTTCGCGGAAGGGCGACCGATGACCGGCTGCTTCGCCCACGCGGGGAGCGCATGGTGGCTCCCGGGGTCGGCGAACCGCGCGCGCCGGCCAGCGAGGAGCACGAGCTCGCGATCCTTGGCACCATCGATCCCGATCTTCTCGTCGGCCTCTCGGCGAATGGAATCGTGGCGTACCTTGCTACTGAAGAGGAGATTACCGGAGAGGAGGTCGCCGGCGAGCAACGCGCCTCGGAAGGCGATCGAAACCTGCGCACCAAGGAGCCACCGACTCGGCGGGCGCGGAGCCATGGGACGGCCTCGACTCCCCCGCTCGTGTACGCCCCGGCGGCGTCGGTCGTCCGAGTAGCTGCGCTGGTGGCGGCGGGGGCCGGGGTGATGACCGACACCGATCCGTCGGATATGGAGCGGATCGGAGCGCTCCTTCGGGCCGGCGCGATCGAGGTCCTTCCCCGGCCGGTGGCCACCGAAGAGCTCGCGCGTCGCGTCCATCGCGCCCGCCGGATTCAAAAGCGGCGCCGGCCATGACCGGCCTTCTGGTTCTCCTGCTCGAGCGTACGTCATCGGCCGAGGCACAGGACACACGGGAGTACACCGTTCGCTCGGGCGACACCTGCGCGTCGATCGCTCAGCGATTCTTCGGAGACCGGTCCGCCTACGATCGCCTCCATGACCTGAACCCGAACCTCGGCCCACTTCCTCATCGACTCCGGCCGGGCATGCGGCTCCGGGTTCCGGTCGACGTGACCGGAGGAGCCGCCGCAGTGGTCAGCCATCTCCAGCGTCGCGTCGAAGCCCGCGGTCCGGCGCGAGCGAGCTGGAACGCGGCTCGCCTTCGACAGCCGTTGGAGCGTGGCTGGCAAGTGCAGACTCACGACCGCGCGCAGGCAGAGCTCACCTTTCGCGACCGATCGGTGCTCCAGGTTCGGGAGAACACGCTTCTCATCGTCTACGGCGGAAGCGGTCGGCTCACGCAGCGCACTCGACGTGCCTCCCTCGAGGCAGGCACCCTTCGAAGCCGGCTCGGCGAGCTGGCAGGCGAGGTCGACATTCACACCCCGTCTGGCCAGGCGCGAGTCGGAGCGGGCGATGCGGTACTGAGCGTCGCCGCCGACGGGGAAAGCCGCGTCTCGAATCTGAGCGAAGGGCCGGTGACCCTCACCGACGGGGCCCGTTCGGTCCAAGTCCCGGCGGGCAGCGGGGCGCGACTCGTGCGGGGACGGCCACCCACCCGTCCGCGACCGCTTCCCGAGCCGCCGCGCTGGGCCATCGATGCCGCGGGTCGTTTCGTCGGGCTCACTGGGATCGGCGGTACGCTGCGCGGGAGCTTTCTCGGGGTCGAAGGGGCGTCCCGCTATCGCGTGGAGGTGGCGCGAAACCCCGACGGCAGTCAGCTGGAGGCGGCGATCGAGCTTCCCGCTGCGTGGACCTCGTTCGCCCTTCATCGGATTCCCCAGGGGACCTACTACCTTTCGGTTGCCACGATCGATCGGGAGGGATTTGAGAGCCGTCCCTCGCCCCGACGGGCGATGCGGGTGCTCACCGCCCGGCTCATCGGGCCCGAGGGTGGTGCGCCCGAGGAGCGTGCCTACGACCCCGGCGATCCGTCGGCTCCGTATCGGGCTCCCGTGGTTCTGCCAGGATCGTGGATCGTTGCCCCGGCAGGTATGCGGTGTGGGACCGCTGGCGAATCGCCACGTGAGATGATCACGCTCGCTCAGGTGGGCACGACCACGGTGGACTGCTTCGACGGACGGGATCGGTCGGTGCCGGGATTCGAGGTCGAAGTGGCGGAGCTGACGGTGCGGCACTCCCGTCGATCGATCCCCGCGGCGCAGCGCAGCGAAGTGTCGTTTTCGTTGGAGTTTCGGGATGACGCCCAGGCAGAGCTCGAGGTTCCCCATCGCCTGACGGCCCGATCCAACGGTGCCGATGTTGGCCGAGTCAGGATGCGGGGGAACGATGGCAAGGTGGAGGTCACGCCGGTCCCTGGAGTGTCCGATGTCCAAGTGGAGCTTGGAGTGGCGCTTGCGGATGAGTTCGTGGTGCTCGGCCGCCTCGGGCTTTCGGTGGCGTCGACAACGGAACGGCGGGAGGTTTCTCCGCCGGCCCCTCGCGCGGAACGGTATGCCCGAAGCGACGCGTTTTCGGTGGCGGCGTTTCCCGGAGCGCTCGCACTCTCCGAGCGCACGACGGCGGGTGTCCGGGCGTGGCTCGGCGGAGCGCTGCTCGACGATCTGGCCGGGCCGATTCAAGGTCGAGGCAGTGTGGGAGTGTTGGCCCAAGTGTTCGACGAACCGCTCTATCTTGGATTTGTTTGGTCTCTTGATGCCCAGAGCAGCGAGGTGGCAGCCCGGGGTGGGGACGGTGATCTCTTGGCGATGTTCGGTTTCGCTTTGGGGAGTGGTCGGTGGTCAGTCGATCTCGGGCTCGACCTGTGGGTGCCGATCAGCCCGCTGCCCCAAGGCATCGCGGCCGCGAGGCTCGTGCCCCATGCTCAGCTCGGGGTCCGCGCGAATCGCTACCTCGAATTTCGAACGCGCCACGGACTGATCGTGTCGACCGATGGGAACACGCTACTTTGGGCCTCTGTGGGAGGCATCGTGATTCGTCCTCTTCCGTGGTTCGTGTTCGGCGTCGAAGCGCAAGGAAGCCTCGGCGAGGACGATGGAGCCGCACCCGGTTTCGGCGTTGGAGTGCCGTTTGGGGTTCGGGCGGGACCCGTGGATATCAGCCTCGGGGTTCGGCGAGGATTCGGTGACAATGGGCCCTTTGCCGAGTGGGCCGGCTTTGGCGCGGTCGGGTTTACCTTGTAGAACCAGCGGTCCGCTTCACGGCGAAACAAACAGTCCTTCCGCCGTTGCAGCACCGGACTTTGTGAGGAGGTTCACAGGAAGTCCTTGATGTAGGGGTGAATATACCCAACCTGAGGCCGCTTCCGCCGTTCGACGCTCCCGTCCCCCCTTAGGGAAACGTCGGGCGTCGGAAGCCTTTTTCACATCAGGTTTTGGCCTTGCACCATGACCGAGTCGATGTACCAGTGATCGCCGACCTTGCTGAGGTTCACGGTGACCGGCACATCCCCTTGCGCGGTCGTGAGGTTGCCTGACACGGTCGCGGTGTTGTTGGAGATGGAGCGGTTCGTGAAAGTCGAGTCGGTCTGAGTGGTCAGTGCGGGAATCTGCTGCACGTTGGTTTGAAACGTCGGCAGCGGATGTGTCGCCTGATAGGACGCGCTCATCCGTTGAAGAGCCTGTTGATAGTTGCTCGAGCGAAGATCTCCAAAGAAGGCGTGGGCCGCGTTGGCCGGGCCATCCGTCGCACCCTTGAGGACAAGCACGCACGCGCCGATGCCGCACGCCCCCAACAGGACCACTACGCCGCAGCCGATTCCCACCCATTTCAGGACCTTGTTGCTCTCCGCCATCGATGTATTCCTCCCGGGCTGGCGGAATGGTAGCTACCTCAGTCATCGAGGGAAAGACGGAACCCGAGTGCGATCGATTGCCTCACCCCTGCCGAGCCCGGTGTTCTACTCTGGAGTTCGATCGTGGTGAACGCGTGAGTGATGAGCAGCAGCCCATGGCCGAGGTGGAGCGTCGATTGGGCTACACCTTTCGTGACCCGGATCTGCTCCGGGACGCACTGACGCACCGATCGCTTGCCAACGAGCGGCCGAAACTTGCCCCCCAGGACAACGAGCGCCTTGAATTTCTCGGCGATTCTGTCGTTGCGCTGGTCGCGTCGACGCTTCTTTTCGAGCGCTTTCCCGCCGCCCGGGAGGGTGAGCTCACGCGCCGCCGCGCCGATCTGGTCTGCGAAAGTGGCCTCGAGCGCATTGCTCGCGTGGCCGCGATCGGTCCCGCGCTTCGGCTTGGCAAGGGCGAAGAGCGGTCCGGCGGCCGCGAAAAGCCCCGTCTCCTGGCGAGCGCCCTCGAGGCGTGCTTTGGTGCGGCCTATCTCGACGGGGGACTGGCGGCGACGATGGAGATCGGGCGACGTCTGTTTGCCGATGCGATCGAGGGAGTGGTTCCGGGCGAGGGGGACTACAAGTCGCGGGTGCAGGAAACGGTGCAGGCCGCGGGAGGATCGGTACCGCAGTACCGCCTCGTCGACTCCCAAGGTCCGGACCATGACCGTCGCTTCTATGTCGAGATCATGATCGACGGATCCGTTCAAGGGCGGGGCGAAGGACGATCGAAGATCGAAGCCGAACAGGCGGCGGCAAGAGAGGCGTTGGCCGCGTTGCGCGTGGGGAGCGACAGGTGATCCGCTGGCTTCATGTGACGCTTTTTGGCGTCCTCCTCGTGGGCTGCGCCATCGACCGGAGCGGGGCGGGCCTTAGCCAAGACGCCAGCGTGGCCGACGCCGAGCTTGTGCCCGATGTCGACGTGCCGGATTCCGCGGTGCCTGACGCCGATGCAACCGGGGATGCGGATGCGCGAGTCGACGCAATGGCGGACGCGAATGCAATGGTGGACGCGGATGCGATGGTGGACGCGGATGCGATGGTGGACGCGGATGCAATGGTGGACGCGGATGCGATGGTGGACGCCGACGCGATGATGGACGCGGATGCAATGGCGGACGGGGATGCAATGATGGACGCCGACGCGATGGTCGACGCCGATGCGACCGTGATCGGCCCCTGTTCGGTGCCCGGTGCAGAACGTTGCCTTGGCGACGATGTGCTTCGGTGCACGTCCGATGGAGAGATTCTTGTGGTCACCTGCCGGCTGGGGTGCACTGCGGTTGGCCTGAATGCCCGTTGCCGGCGCGTAGAGCCCGCGAACGTAGTCGACCGGTCGCTCATTATTGCGGGTTCGACAGGGCTTGTCGTCCCGTCGGGGAGCACCGCGCTCATCGACACGGACGACGGTCGAATCACCATCGACGCCGTCGAAGTCCGGGCCCCGCTCGCCGCCGGAGACGCGAGCGGCATCCTGTTCCGCAATCAGGTACAGGGCGCCGGTCTACCCGAGCTTGCGGTCTTTTCGCTGGACTTTCTGACCGTCGAATCCGGGGGCATCCTCCTCGCGGAAGGCGACCGGTCCCTCGTGTTACTCGTGAACGGCATCGTTGAAGTGGCGGGCGAGCTCGACGTGGGCGGGGTCGGTCGAAACCCTGGCCCGGGTGGAGGTCGCGGCGGTGACCGACGTGGCATGGGAGAGGGGGCTGGCGGTGGTCCCGGCAATGTCGCGGGCGGTCTGGGCGGAGTGCAGAGCGGCGGCGGCGGGGGTGGTCACGGAGCCCTTGGGGGCGCGGGGGGCAACGACACGCGGCTCGGAACCACCGCGACCGGCGGTACCGCCGGAGCGACCCTTGCGGACAGTGGGGGCACCCCATTGGTCGGAGGCGGCGGCGGCGGAGGCGGAGCGACTGGACGCGACGGAGGTCGCGGCGGCGGCGGGGGTGGCGCGATCCAGATCAGCGCCAACGTTCGCATTGTGGTGAGCGGCGTCGTTCGTGCACCGGGGGCGGGAGGACGCGAAGGAAGCCGCGGTGGCGGCGGCGGCGGTGGCGGCGGAAGCGTTCTTCTCGAAGCGCCGGACGTCGTGGTATCGGGCGCGGTGGTGGCCAACGGCGGTGGCGGTGGGGGTGCCGATCTTTCGCTCTTCTCGAACGCCGACGATGGACAGCGCGGGCAAGACCTACCCGACTCTGCAAGCGGGGGCGCGGGTGCGGGCATCGGCGCGGCACGCGGGGGAGCGGGCGGGGCAACCACCGTCGAGTGCGGGAGTCCCGGTGAAAACGGCGGCGGCGGCGGCGGCGGCGGCGGCGGCGCCGGACGCCTTCACTTCGTGACCGCCGCGGGCCTTACCATCGCCGGGGTGACGTCTCCGAGCGGCACCCTTCAGACGAGGGGGACCGTAACCAGCTGGTGAGTCTAAACCCTGAACAGAAGGCGGAGGTCGATGCGCTTCGCCGCGCCGGACGGTACGAAGAAGCGGCTACGATTCTTCGCCGAGCGGGAGACATCGCCGGCGCCGCGGATCTCTATGCGGCGGTGTGGCAGTACGAGGAGGCGATCGCGCTCACCGAAGAGGCGGGCCTCCTGGCTGCCGCGTACCGTCACGCGATCGCGTCGAACGCCGCGGCGGAAGCCGGTCGGCTGCTCGAAGCGCTCCGGGAGCATCCCGAACAGGCGGCGGAGGCCGCTCGCTACGCCGAAGCGAAGGGGCGGCTTCTCGATGCCGCCAAGCTTGCGGAATCGGCTGCGGATCTCGACGCGGCGGCTCGCCTTTTCGAAGCGGCGGGCGAACTGTTCGAAGCGGGGCGCTGCCACGAGGCGCAAGGCCGCTACCGGAAAGCGGGCGTGCTATACGAGCGCCGAGTTCGCGAGGTTCCCGAAGACGCCGATGCGGCCCTCCGACTGGGTCGGATTCTCGCGCAGTTCGGTCGCCACGAGCATGCGGTGCGGGCGCTTCAGCAGGTGGAGGCATCCTCCGAGCTCCGCGAAGAGGCGCTTCGGTTGATGGTGGCGTGCTTTGCCGCGATGGGCCTCGAAGACGCGGCCGCCAGTCGCCTCGATGCCCTTCGGGCCGAGGAGCCGGATCTCCCGGTGACCGTTCCCGAGTACCTGCAGCGGCAGTTCGGCGATCCTCGCGGGTTGGTGGGAGGCGGTTCCGAGGAGAAGCTTCTCGCTGGTCGCTATCGGGTGGTCCGCCCGCTCGGGGCCGGGGCCACCGGCCGGGTGCTCCTCGCCTTCGACGGGTTCTACGACCGAGACGTCGCGGTCAAAGTGCTCACCGTTGGCGCTGGCGGGGTCGGGCGAGATGCTTACGTCCGCTTTGCCCGGGAGGCTCGGGTGGCGGCGGGCCTCGAGCATCCAAACGTGGTGAGGGTATTCGAGTTCAATCCCGATGGGCCGTTTCTTGTCATGGAGTACATGGCGGGCGGGACCCTCGAGGACCGATTGAGTGAAGACGCGACGGACCTTCCCGCGTTGCCGGTGGTCCGGCATATCGCGCTCTCGATCCTCGGCGGGTTGGATGCGGTGCATCGGCGCGGGGTGATCCACCGCGACTTGAAGCCTGCCAACGTGTTCTTTGGCGCCACCGGCGATGTGAAGATCGGCGATTTCGGAGTGGCTCATCTCGCGGATCTTGGTGCGACGCTGACCGGTGCGATGCTCGGCACGCTCGCCTATATGTCTCCCGAACAGATCACCGGTTCTCGGCGTCCCGACGCCACCACCGATCTCTACGCGCTCGGGGTGATCCTCTATCGAACGCTCACCGGAGCGCTCCCGTTCCCTGGCCCGGACTTTGTGACGCAGCACCTTCAGCTGACGCCCAAACCTGCGAGTGCACACCGCCCCGAGCTCGCGCCCTACGATGATCTTCTCGCAAAACTCTTCGAGAAAGAACCCGCGGACCGTCCGGGCGGAGCCGCGGCGGTCCAAATGGCGGTCGAAGCGCTGCCCTGGGACGACCTCGGCGCGACCGCGATGTCGATCGCGCAGGGACCGAACGTTGGAGGGGCGAATCGGCCAAGCCGCACTCCTGCGGACCCTGCGGAGGGAACTTCGGCCGAGCAGATTCGCTACGCCGAGCTTGAAACCTTGCCGAACGGCGCGATGCTGGCCCGCGACGAAGTTCTCCTCCGTCGCGTTCGGCTCGAGCACTGCGACGAGCCCCGCCTTGCGCGCCTTCGCCAGTTTGCCAAGGCCGATAATCCGCACCTTCAGGCGGTCTACGCGCTTCAGCCCGGGGGGCGCGCAGTGATCGAGCAACCCTTGGGCACGCCGCTACCCGAGACGCAGCTCGGAGATGTCCAGCGGCGCGAAGCGCTCGCGGAGATTCGCGCGGCGGTCGAGCACATGCACGCCTTGGGGGTGGTGCATGGCTCCGTCCGGCCGGAGCTCGTGGTGGTGGCCCCGGGCCGCGCGGTGTTGCTGATCCCGGACGAGACCCCCGCCGAGGCCAGCCAAGAGGCCGACCTCCGTGCCCTCGAAGGGTTGGCTCGCTCTAGTCCTTCACCCGCGCGACATTGATCGCCCTCGCGACGGATCCACCCCCGTCCGCCGCACCGACCGCTTCGCTGCCTCCTCGAAAT
>JBCCZL010000273.1:0-12441 GCA_039187775.1 Myxococcota bacterium | reverse complement strand
GGTTACATACAACGCTGAAAGCCAAAGATCCATGTTCGGACACCGATCGGATCGGTGTTGCGGGGCCACCCATGCCCACTGAATGGATGCGTCGTCGGAAAGCAGGGGTAAAAACGTCCGTACGGGCTGTGTGACGACGCAAGCCGCGAGGTCAATCGAACCCGGGGATCAATCTTGGTCCCCGAGGCAAGGGGCGAGCGTCAACTCGCTAACGCTCGGGCGCACGGTATGGCACCACGAGCGTGACCGTGCCATCCGCGATCATCGTGGTCTGCGGCCGCGTGGGCTCGCCTTCGTCCGGCGCGAAGTGCACACGATAGCGTCCCCGCGGAACCCCATCGATTCGGCACCCATTGTCCTCGACCCGGCAGGAGAACTCGCGGTCGGTCGCCACCAGCTTGACTTCGCCCGGCGGTACCTCGCCTTCGGCCCGGACCTCGACCACCACGAGTGCATCCGCCAGTGCGATCGAGGCTCCGGCGAACACCCCGAGGAGGAGGGCAAGGAAATACGAACCCACCCGAACGGCGTTCCCTCGACCGTGAAGCGACGAGACGGCGGAAACAGTTTTGCTGGAACAGCTCATGAGGGGTTTCGGGCCTCCACCCGCGTGGAAATCTCCGACGGTGGGGAGCCGAGAAGATTCACACGACGTTTAACCCAGAGCGGTCAGCCGTCAAGACCGAACGGATTCAACTCACAAAACGGCCCTCAGCCGGCAAGACCGAACGGATTCAGCCCACAAAACAGCCCTCAGCCACCAGGAGCTCTCCACCGGGTCCGACGAATACGCACCTTCACCGTCGAAGTAAGCCCTCCACTCCCCCTTGGCGAACGAAAAACCCATGACCTCCCACCGCAGTTCGACGGCCGAGAGCCCCGTTTTTTGACCATTTTCCGGGCTGACGATAGGCCTTTACCTATGCCTCGCGTCACCCTGCTTTCCCTGATTCTGGTCCTCGGCGGCTGCGGGCAGGCCGCGACCCCTACCCCACGATCTCAGGGCGCCACCGCCCCTCCGCCGGAGTCGAGCATGACCGGGGAAACCGTGGTCGGCGAGGAAGCGCCTCCGCCTCCCGCCCGGCTTCACCTCGACCTCGTCGCCCATGCGCACCGCGCGGAAATTCATGAGGACGAAACTCTCGTCGTCGACTTTGGCGCGCCCGCCTCAGCCAAATATGACCTAGGCGGGTGGCTCACGTCTTTTCGAACCGGCGTCACCGAGAACGATCGCCAAGTTGCGGTGATTCGGGGCCTCGTGGGACGGCTTGCCCTTCCCGCGCCCGGCGATGGACCCATGACGCTTCAACTTCGGGGCCAAGCGGCGCGCAACCGACCGCTTCGGGTGTACGTCAATGATGTCGAAATCGGCCAAGCCACTTTCTCGGTGGACGAGTTCTCGACCGTCGACCTTCGAATTCCCGAAGGACGTCTGAGGCCCGGCGAAAATATGCTCCTCTTTCGTGCATCCAGCACCGGCCCCCTCGCAGGGCTGAGGGACGCCGCAGTGGCTCTCGACTGGCTTCGCCTCGCGCCAGACAGCGTGGACCCCGCTTCCGCCGCGCCTGTCAGCTACCCGAGTTCCACGCCTCACCCCACGCTCCGCATTCCCCAACGGCACTCGCTCCGTTACGGGCTCGAGGTCCCCGCCAGCAGTCGACTTCGCGGCATCGTGGAAGCCGGCCGGATCTCCGTCCGGATGCTGCGCGACGGGGCCGAGCCGATCGTCCTCGGAGAACTCGAGGCGGGACCGGTCGACCTCGATCTCTCTGCCCACGCCGGTGAACTTGCGGCCCTCGAGCTTCGGGCTGAGGAAGACGCGTCGTTTCTCCGACCCGCGGTCATGGTGGTTGCCGAAGCACCACGGGAGGCGCCGCGGGCGAAGAACGCGCTGATCTACCTCATCGACACCCTTCGCGCAGACAAGCTTCGTCCGTACAACCCCGAGAGTCGGGTGCAGACGCCTGGACTCAACCGCTTCGCCGAGCACGCGGCGATTTTCCGGCGAGCGCAGACTCAAGAGAACTGGACGAAACCATCGGTGGCCACGCTTCTTTCGTCGTTGATGCCCTGGGAACACACGGCGATTCGGGGAGAATCGGTCGTCCCTGGGTCCGTCGAGCTCCTCCCCGAGCTTCTTCAAGAGCGGGGCTACTACACCGGCTCCTTCATTGCGAACGGCTACGTGTCAGACCGCTTTGGCTTCGACCAGGGATGGGACACCTACCGCAACTACATTCGTGAAGGCCGTCGCACGCCCGCGCAATATGTGGCGGCCGATGTCCTGGACTGGCTCGACGAGCGTCCGCAGGAAGATCCGTTCTTCCTTTACGTGCACACGATCGATCCACACGTCCCCTATCGTCCACCGGACGACATCCTCGAGCTGTACGGACAGCGAGCGTATCGGGGCCCCGTGAATTTTGGGCGCGACTCCACGCTCCTCGAGAACATCAAGGCCGGCCGAATCCGACTCGACCGGCGGGACCGGGAACACCTCGAGGCCCTCTACGACGGCGAGATCACCTACCACGACGTCCACTTCAACGCGATCATCGATGGCCTGCGACGGCGCAACCTCCTCGAAGACACGGTGATCGTGGTGACCGCGGATCACGGCGAAGAATTTTGGGACCACGGCTCCGTGGGTCACGGTCACAACGTCTATCAGGAACTCCTCCACATCCCGATGTTTGTCCGCCTTCCCGGCGAGGCTCCGGCCCAGGTCGTCGATCAACCGATGGGCCTCGTCGACGTGGCACCCACGGTCCTCGAGGTGCTCGGCGAGGAGATTCCCGAGGACATGTCGGGCCGCTCGGTGCTTCCCGTACTTCGCGGCGACCATCAGGGCGCTCCTCGGGAAGCGGTGAGCGGATTCATGGATGGGTGGCGCACGATCGTGACGGGTCGCTACAAGCTCATTCATCGGACCGCGGCGCGAGTGATGCTGTTCGATCTCGAGGCAGACCCTCGGGAGCAGAACGACATCGCTGCGGCCCACCCCATCGCAGTGCGTACCCTCCGCGGACTCCTCGGACTCGAGCTCCTCGAAACCGGAGGGGCGACCGCAGTCCGCGCCCGCCGTCGGCCGACCCACCAGGCCGAAGAAACGACGATCGACGCCGAGACCGAAGCCCAGCTCCGCGCCCTCGGCTACATCCACTAGCCCGCATCGGTCTAGCTCGAGGCGCTATTCGGCGGGTGCGGCAGTCGCCGCGGCGATCTCCTGGGCAAAGCGTCGGAGGCTCGCTCGGTAGCTTCCGGCGTCTCCGCAGACCGACGCACCGATCGCGCGCCCCCCTCGATTCTGAAATCGACCGGCCGCGTCGATGAGTCGCGACGCGGGAAACACCGCGCCGATCGACGGGTCGACACACACGCTCTCCATCCCGCTTGGCCCCGTTGGATCGAGAACCGGCTCGAGCTCTCCGGTCCGCAGGAGTTCGGCGGGGCGCACGGTTTCACGCTCGGGCGGGATCCCTGCAAACACGGCAAGGGCGATTCGCGGAAGGGCCCGCCCGCGAACGAGCGCGTCAACAAAACGCCGAGGGGTATGCAACGCCTCGGGATGGGACGCACATCGGTGTTCGAAGGGCGTGGCCGCGTAAGGGCCGTCGTCATCGACCAGGAGCGAGGAATCGAGGAGCGAGCAGTCGTCTTCTTTCGTAAGAAAAAGCACCGCGAGCGCGGCCCCCTCTCGAAGGAATGGTCCGCCCGCATTCGCTTCGAGGGCCATCGTGGCCGCTTCGAGGGGTTGCTCGACTCCGCAACCATCGATGCGCTCACCGACGCAGCGAAGCGCCTCGAACGCGCGCGCCACATCATCGACTTCGCGGAGGGACTGGAACGCCGGATCGTCGCCGCGGCATCCCGTTCCCTCGATCGGCTCGAGGAACGCCCCGCCATCGCCGTCGCAGTCGCGGAACCCCTCGGCCCCGCCAGCCTCCATGCTGATCGCCGCCACCTGCACGCTTTGAAGCGGCCGAGCCTCGGCGACACCATCGTGATCATGGTCACCGGCCAAAAGACCCCGAAGAAACGGGGAGAGCTCACCGAAAAAACGACGCTGAAGTTCTTCGGCGTCCGAGCTGGTGTCCAGCACCAGCAGAAGGTCGAGGTTTGAGGCCGTCTCGCGCTCTCCGGCCTCCGCTGAAGCCTCCCGACCGGCATCGGACGTCAGCGACTCGTCCGAACAAGACGCGAGCACAAAAAGGAGGAAGCCGAGCCGCATCCTTGAACTTACCCCGTACTCCAGACTCGGGGAAACACTGACGAACGCGATCCTGAATTACGTTTCGTCGGGCAGCTCGACATCGACCCGAGTCGAGTCCGGGTCATAGTCGTCAACGATCGGAGCCTCGCTGTCCGAGAACGACACGTCGGCCACATCGGCGCTCACCTCGCCGTAGGTGTCCGGCACATCGCCGATGTGCATGTCATCCGAACCCCCGTCGGCGGTGGGCTCACCTGTCGGAGGAAGCTCATCCACTGCACCGAAGTCTCCGGCACCGTTGTCTGCGGCATAGTGGCCTTCGAGCTCATCGGCCGGAACTTCCGTATCGGAAACCTCTTCTGGCGCAGGGGCGGTCTCCGCCTCGGGCGCATTGTACCCGGCCTCTTCATAGGCGGGCTCTTCGTACCCCGGCTCTCCATAGGCGGGCTGCTCGTTTGCCGCGGGGGCGACGTCCGCCTCGGGCTGGGGCTGGGGAGCTCGCTGCACGCGCATCGATGGATCGATCTCCGGGCGTGGAGGTTCGGCGGGAAGGGGTAAACCACCCTGGAACGAGAAGTAACCGGCGTCCGGGCGCGACTCGGGTACGGGAAGGGGTGCGGGGTGCCACGAGGCCTGGACCGACGGCCGAACGAGAATCTGCCCGTCGACCGGAGGCTGGATTGCAAAGCCCGCCGGTTGTGCCGGCGGTGGGGGCGCTGACGCAGGCACCGAGCCCATGTCGATCTGTACGTCGTCGACCGGAACGTTTTCGAACTCGGCGTCGCCGGACGCGTCGAGGGCCGACAGCTGGTCCTCCCCAAACTCCACGGCCTGGGTGGGACTCGCGTCGATGTACGCTTCGTCGCCCGACGCCTGGTACTGCCGCTCCGCAACCCCGGGGGCTTCGCCGATCGCGGTCGCCATCGAATCGTCGTAGGCAACCTCGGTTTCGGCGTGAACGAAGCCCTCTTCGTAGTCTGCGTCGGCCGGTGCTTCGTCGGGGTTGTAGGCTGCCGCCGCCACCGCGGTCTCTGCTTCGTAGGGCGACTCGGTCCAGTCCGGGTTTGCCGGCGGTGGGTTGGTTTGGCTCGGCCGATCACCGGCCGCGTCGAGATGCGGCGCCAGCTCCCCTTCGATCGCGACGCGGGTCGCTTCATCGTGATCGCTGAAGCTCGGATAGTCCGGGTCGTAGCTGCCGTCGGAATACTCCGCGACCGCACCCTCGTCGGCTTCGCCAGCCTCGTGATGGGCCTCGAGTTCGGACACGTCCACCTCACCGGTGGGGGGGCTGTCGTCGGCAGCCTGTCCCTGGACCATCAGAATCCGGTCGTAGACCACTTGGGCCGATCCCGAAAACTCGAGCTGGTCGAGCAGAATGTCCTAACGCGCCACTTCCGGTCGCTCTTCCCCACCGTCGACGCTCTGCACGGCGATTCCGGTGCCTTCAAGCGCCGACGAGCCATCGATGAGGGTGAGCGCAAAACGGATCGTCGTCCCGTCCTCGAAGGGATCCGGACCGTACAGCATCAACTTGCCTGGCTCGACGCGCCCAGTCAGCCCTTCCGCCAGCTGGGAGATGTCGGCAAATGCGGTCGGCACCGTCAGCGTATCTTCACTCATCCGAGCTCCTCGCGGTCCATCGAACGGGTAGAGACTTCCTCCCCATGCGCCAGAAGTTGCTCCACGCGATGCTCCGCCTCGTCGAGCCGCTGCACGCCAAGCCGCGAGAGGCGAACGCCTTCTTCAAAGATCTCGAGGGACCTCGACAGAGGAAGGTCGCCTCCCTCGAGCTGCTCCACGACTGTGCGCAGACGCTCGACTATGACCTCGAAGGTCTCCTCGGTGGCTGGAGTCTCCATGGCACACCCGGCGATGACCTTGCCTGAGGAGGGCGCCCCCGGTCAATGGATTTCGTAACGATTCCATGATCCGAGACGCCTACAAACCAATCCGCACCCGCACCGAAAACAGGTCATAGCCGCCAGAATCAAACGACGCGCGAATGTAGGAAAGGCTCATACCTAAGAAGAGGGTGCCGGTGAGATTCAAATCCGCCCCCACCTCAAGCCCCGCCCCTCCCATCGGCAATGCGAATGGGGTCGAGAACCGCTTGCCGAAAACAAAGCCCAGCGTGCCAACTACCGCGGCGTAGGGCACCAGGGGAAGCCAGCCGAAGTGTTGATACCCAGCGAGGAGAGTCGCTCGGATCAATCCGTGATTCTGGGCAAGCTCGTAGGCTCGACCACCATATTCCGCATAGGCACCGAACCGGAGCGGGCCGGTGGGGAGGTATCCGCCGAAGGTAACGGAGTTGACGTCACCGCCCCCAAAGCCGTCGGAAATCGAATAGTGCGCATAGCCAAGCTCCACTCGTGGCCCCGACCACGGCTCGGCGGGCTCCGTGTGGGTTGGCGCGGGTCGAGGTCGACGCCGACGCCGGGTGCTCGACCCCTCGGGCGGGGCGTCGAGTCCCACTCCGACTTCGCCAGTCGAGGGTCGACTCTGCGCAGCTGCGGAAACCGGCATAAGCGCCAGCGTCAGCACCGCCAACAGCGCTCGCGTCACTCGACCTCCAGCGACTGGATCATCACGCGAACCTCGCGGTCCTCGCCGAGATCCAGGTTGGCCGCATACTCGAGCCGAAGCACGCGCCCGCGATGAGGAAAGAACGCGACCAGGCCAAAGCGGCGCACGTCTTCGGTGGCGAACTCGAAACCTTCCACCCCCGCGGTGGTCTCAATGCTTCGTGGACCGGCGGTCAGCAAGTCCCCCGCCTGTTGCGCCCCTTGTTGGGCGAGCGTCTCCGGATTGCCGCCCACCTGTCGGATCTCGAGCCGGTACTTTGGCGGCACGATGATCGCGGCGTCGGGATCGAAGGCCTCCGCGTTCGAAGCGACTTCGAACACTGCGGTCCCGCCGTCATCTCCGAGGAAGTCCCACGGGGGCGCGAGGAACCGGATCCGGTAACCGTTCGGCGCCTCGTAGGTCTTCCAGTTTGCGAGTGGCTCCGGATTGCCACACCCACCGAGACCGAGCGCGAGAAGGAACAGACCGGTGGCAAGCTGGCGCGAACCGCGCCTGAAAACGGAGCCCTCAGCCGTCATGACCGAAAGCCTGTCGACTTCGATGGATGCGAAGGACTTCATTCGAGCCTCACTCGCACGTCTGCCACACCTTCTGGAAGGTCGACAAGGACTAGCTCTCCACCGTCGAGGGTCTGGAGACGCATCCAAGTCGTGTCCGGAAGAATCACGTCAACGGTGATCCGGTCGGAAGCGGCAAGGGTCTCGACCGCCGCGATCCGGACGCGAAGCGCGCTGGTCCCCTGAAACCCCAGCGGATCGAGGCGACGACGACGAGGGGCTTCGATCGCGTCGAGGATGGCATCGGCCACGAGAGGGTTCGCTTCGATTCGCCATAGGGACTCGAGACGGGGAACCGCGTCACGAACCGCCAGCGTGCCGAGCGTGTACGCCGCCGCATGGCGCACCTCTCGCACCGGATCTTCCAGTGCCTGAAGGGCGACACGATACGCTTGCCGGTCTCCGGCAATGCTCAGCGCTCGGAGAGCCCCAGCCCGCACTCGTGGCTCCGGATCTCGGGCGTCGCGCCGAAACTTTCGGCGAAGCTCCCGCGCGTCGCGTCGCTCGATACCCCTTTCGGCTCGGAGCAGACGTGCGGCGACCCATGACGCCTCGGGAAGGGTCTCTCGAATGTCGAACCATCGACCGGTGACTCGAAGAGGAATCGGTTCCTCGAGGCGAAGCGACGCCATCGCCAGCCGTCGAAAGGGCTCGGGCTCGGTCTCACGTTCGATCGCCGCGCGCACCGCCGAACCGAGGTCACGCTCACCGAGTGCCTCGGCGGCCTGCGCCGCAAGCGCCCGGGTCGAAGGGGCGGAGTGTTCAAGGGCAGACACGACTTCGTCCCGAACCTCGGCGTCCCGTGCGATCGCGCGAAGGAACATTCTCCGGAGTGGGCGGGAAGGCTCCGGTTCGGCGGTTCGGAGGACCGCGATGCCCGCCGCATAATCCACCGTTCCAAGTTCGCCCTGCCACGCGCGGAGGGCCACCGCGAGCGCACGACGCGCCTCGAACTGATGCGACCCTTCGGCCGCTTCCTCGACGAGCACCGAGATGCCGGCGCCACCGTCCACTTCGGCAAGCGCACTCAACGCCTCCGGAGCCCGAGAGCCTTCCCGAACCAGTCCGAAGAGCAACGGAACCATCCGAGGATGCGTCGACTCGAGGGCGAGCTCGATCGCGAGCGGCGCAAGGGGCTCGCCAGGCACCGCAACGAGTCCCTCCATGAGCTCGGCGGCGCGGCGCGGCGAAAGATGGACCAGCGAACGAAGTGCGGCGCGGCGCATCCGAATGTCATTCGTCGCCATGCGTTCGATAAGGAGGGGCACGTGGGTCTCATCGCCGATGGCACCGAGGCAGGTCACCGCCAGGACCCCAAGGTCCGAAGCGGGCGCGTCGGACGACACATCGCTCTCCGCTCCCCGCGCAATCGTCGCTACCGCTTCCGCCGCTCGACGGTCGCCGATCTTTTCGAGTGCGCGGAGCGTAGCGACCCGAACCACCGCGTCCCCTTCCTGCAGCTGTTGGATGAGAAGCCCGGTGGCTCGCCGATCGCCCACGGCACCCAGGGCCTCGATCGCCCAAAGGCGGCTCCCCGGCTCCTGAACCGCGGTGGAGAGCGGTCCGACGGCAGACGGACCGACCTGTCCCAGCGCTTCGATGACCGCGGTTCGAATGTCGTCGTCGCGAAGTGCCTCCACCAGCGCATCGATCGCTCCGCGATCCTGGAGGCGCCCGAGCATTCGCGCCACCGCGCTTCGATCGGGGTGAGCCGCATTCTGCAGTGCCGAGATGAGGGGCTCGACCGCGTCGGCTGATCCGCGGCGCCCGATCGATTCGGCAAGGAATCGTCGCGCGGTGGGATCGCGTTCTCCAGCCAGGGCGATCGACAACGCGCGAAGCGCCGCGCCGGAATCTCCAACCACCCCCAAGCGTCGAGCCGCAGCACGCCGCGTATTCACGTCCGCGGAGGTGAGCTCGCTTGCCAAGCGGGGACCGCTCAGTTGCTGGAGGAACTGTGCGCTCGCATGTGATGGGGCCGCCAGGAGCCACAGCACCAAGGTGGTGCGCACGAAGGCGCCACAACGAGAGGCACCGCCCCCCGGTCCCGCACTATGAAGGCGTGGGCCACACACCCACTCGACTCTACAGAATCGAGTGCAGCACAGCGAGGGCCGATGCGGCGACAAACGCAAGGGCCGCCATCCCTCGAAACAGAACGACCACGTCGTCGATCGGGCGCAGCATCTCAGGCTCGGTGCGATAGCTGACGCGCGGCGGCCCCCAATCATCGTTCACGGCATGCCACTCTTGCACGCCGCTGCGATAGGGACCCCCGTCGCGCTCCACGAGCCGCGGTTCAAACGTCGCGACGACCTCGACTTCTTCGCCCGCCCGAAGTCTCCGCTCCGCCACGAGACCGTCGTCCATCTGGATCGTCACCGCGTCGAGGAGCGCATCTTCGGGATCGATCCGCACTCGCCCGGTCCCGTCGTCGACGTAGAAGGAATTCGCGACGATGGCGTGCTCGACCTGCCGAAGCACCGGGAGCAGATCGCTGCCCACGGTCCGGTATTCTGCCCGCTCCAGATAAACGCAGGGCGACTGGTCGACCGTGCTAGCGACGGTGTGCTCTCCCACCACGCGACCGACGACACGAAAGCGCCCTTCCGAGAGGTCCTCGACGTGACGCCCGGGAGCTGCCTCGGGGAGCGGCGCACGCTTCCGAGCGCGAACCTGCGCAAGGTAAACGAAGCCAAAGCCCAAGGCGGCGACGAATCCAACTGCGACCCAAGCCACGGCTTAACCCTGGAAAGAATCGGTTCTATGCGCAAGTGCGGACCCCGGAATCCGTCGCTGGCTCGCGGATTTCGCACCCCGCGCCCACGATTCGGCGCCCGACGGGTCAAAAAACCGGAACCGACTGTGCTCGGCCTCACTTCCTCGGACGCGTTGACCGGGGGAAACGAGCAACGATAATCCGGCAATGCCTGCGGTTGTCGCCCCGGGGAACTACGACGGAGTCCACCTTGGCCACCGAGCCCTCGTGGGCCGGGCCCGCGCCCGAGCGAGCGGGACGCCGGTCGTGGCGATGTTCTTCGACCCCCATCCGAGCGTCATTCTGGCACCGGACAAAACCGCCGGTCGACTCACGAGCGCCACTCGGCGCCGCGAGCTCCTTCTTCGGGTGGGGGCCGACGAAGTGGTGGTCCAGCCGTTCGATCACGCCTTTGCGGAGCTCTCGCCGGAGGCGTTCGTGGAGGAGGTCCTGATTCGGCAGCTCGATGCAAAAGCTGTCGTCGTGGGACCGGACTTCCGCTTTGGCCACCGGGCGGCGGGCGACGTGGATGCCCTCCGACGACTCGGCGCTCGTCACAGCTTTGAAGTCGAGACCGTCGGGCCGGTGGCCTTCGGCGGAGAGCGGGTGTCGTCGACACGAATTCGTGCGGCATTGAACGACGGGAAGGTGACGCACGCGGCGGAGCTCCTCGACCGCTACCACGAAGTCGACGCCGAGGTGATCCACGGCGATCAACGCGGGCGAACCATTGGATTTCCAACCGCCAACCTGCGGGCGCCCGACGTGGTGGTTCCCAGCGACGGAGTCTACGCAGTGATCGCCCGAGTGACCTCGCGCGATGGTCCGGTCCTCGAGGGCGTTGCGAACCTCGGGGTGCGGCCCACCCTTTCCGCCGGGCGCTCGGTCGAAGTCCATCTGTTCGACTTCGACGAGGACATCTATCGTGAAACTCTTCGGGTGGGCTTCGTAAGCCGTCTCCGGGGAGAAAAGAAGTTCGACGGGCTTGAAGCGTTGAAGGCCCAGATCGCAATGGACGCGACCGCCGCGCGGGAAACCTTGGCGAAGAGAAACGGAGAGTGGACCGCATGGTTCTGACGGACCTTTCGGATGACGAGCTTCGAGCCGAAGCGGAGCAACGGGGCATCGAGGGGGCGGAAACGATGAGCCGCGATGAGCTCGTCCACGCGATCGAAGTCGCGCGGGGAGGTCTTCGTTCGCTTCTCAAAAGCGGCATCGAGAAAGTCGTCGACCGCCTGCTCCCTACGCGACGCACCGACCCGGCGCCGCCGGGACGCGGGCCGCAGGAAGCCGAAACCAACGAGCCGATCCTTACCCGGACGATGGCGGGCCTCCTCGCGTCACAGGGTTACGATCAGAGGGCGCTCGCCATCTATGAGCGCCTCATCGAATCCAGCGCCGATGCGGAGCTTCATGCCGAGGCGACGGCGCTTCGACGACGGGTCGCGCTCGGAACCGGCGAGCAGCGCTTTTCGATGGTCGCCCTGCCGATGGATGGCGCGTCGTTGCTCGTTGCCTGGCAGCTTGCCCCCGAGGCGATCGCTCGGGCCCAGGCGGTCCTCGGGTCTCCGGGCGAACTCACAGCTCGGGTGGTGATCGTCGCACCCGACAAACAGACGTTTCTCCGCCACGAAACGCTGGAGCGCGAGGCAGAGCCAGATGGGGAATGGCTCCTCCGGGAGCTTCCCGCGGGAGCAAAGATCACCGCGTCGATCGGCGTCCGGACCGACGCACGCTTTGTGTCGGCTGCCCACACTCCAGTGACCGGAGTGTAGTTTCTGATTTTTTTGCGCAACTGACGCGCAGTCCGGCCGACAAGCGGGCCTATGGCTCGCGTCGTCACCCTCGCCGTGCTGCTTCTGAGCAGTTGCGTTCCGCTCCCGAGGCTCGAACTGGTCGGGGGGGTTCGCCAGAGGGTTGAGCGCTCGAGCGGTCTCGGGGCGGAGGACCGGATCGCGGGGACCGCCGGCAAGCGACAAGATGTCTATTTCCTAGCCCAGGCGCGCCTCACCGAACGAAGGCCGGAAGCGGTCCTCGCGATCGAAGCTTCCCGGGCCTCCGCGAATCTACGGGCTGAATTCGAACGGGCCCCGTGCACGGGGACGCTCTGTTCGTGGCGGCTCGCGGCGGAGGAACGGGCGCTCCGTCACTGGCAAGAAAACGAAACCCTGAGACCCCTCGGAGAAGTAAGACCATGACCTTGTTCGCTTCAGCGCTCGAAACGGGGGGGCGTTGTTGGGGATTCCGGAGGCGCGGTTTTTCCCACACAGGATTTCTGTTGATGCAAGGCCTGCTCGCGATCGCTTGCACGGTGGCGTGGCCCCTGT
>JBCCZL010000272.1:0-12477 GCA_039187775.1 Myxococcota bacterium | reverse complement strand
TCGAACGGACACGGTTCGAACGGACACGGTTCGAACGGACACGGTTCGAACGGACACGGTTCGAACGGACACGGTTCGAACGGACACGGTTCGAACGGACACGGTTCACGCGCACCGTTCACGCGAGCACTGTTTAAAGCGAGCCCACTTCCAGCATTCGTTTGGGGGTTGTGCGGACAACGTTGCCGAGGCGCCTGCTCCCGCTACTCTTGGCTAGATGCCTCGCTTGCCGTTCGGATTGCTCATCCTGTCGATCACGACGCTATCCTGCGGCGAGCAGAACCGACCGGACGATGGCGAACCGATGGACGGACCACGCAACGACTCGGTGGCCCCACCAAGCGAACCAACGGATCCGGCCCTCCCGCAGCTCACGCCATGCGCGGAGGGATTTATCGAACGAGACCTCGGCGATCCTCTCGCGGCGGGCGCTCGCGTTTGCGAGCCGTGGACCAGCCCGCCTTCCTGCCCTGCCGGTGAAGCGCCCCTGCCGCGCCATGGCGGATGCGCCGCTGTGAGTTCTCCCTGCCCGGCCGCAAACGGATTCCCTCAAGACGTCCCCGCAGACGCAGTCTTTGTCCGCGCGGGCGCGACCGGGACGGGGACCGAGACCTCTCCCCTTGGCACCATTCAAGCGGGCCTCGACCGCGCGCCGTCCAACGGAACCGTGGTCATCGCCGCCGGCACCTATCGGGAGGCACTGACCCTTCGCCGCCCAGTCAATCTTCGCGGAGCCTGCGCTTCGGCGACGGAAATCGCCCCCACAACCCCCACGGGGTCGGGGATCGTTTCCCTTCAGGCATCGGAAGCATCGCTGAGCGATCTGTCGATTTCTGGCCCCGGACTCGGCATCGCCGCGCTGAGCGGCGGGGATCTCACGCTCTCGAATGTTGTCGTAGAAGATGTCGCGCTCGGCGGTGTGGTCCTCGTCGGCGGCACCCTTGCGGCGGATCATCTGGTGATTCGGCGTACTCGGCCGGCCAACGACGGCACCTTTGGAACAGGCCTCAATCTGGAAGCTGGGGCCCAGGCAACCGTCACCGACTCGGTGTTCGAAGCGAACCCCCAAGCTGGAGTCGCCGTATTCGACGCGGGAACCCAAGCCGAGTTTGCCTTTACGAGCTTCCTCGCCAACCTCCCCCGGGTTGCGGGAGGAACCGGGGGCGAAGGGATCAAGTCGGTCGATGGGGCGGACGTGACGGTGCGGGCGTCGGCCTTCGAGGCAAACCATGGAACGACGGTGCTTGCGGAGAACGCAGCGCTCACCGTGGAAGACTCGGTGCTTCGCGACACCCAGGATTCTCCGATGATGGAGAGCCTCGGTCGCGGGGCGACGGCGATTGATCAAGGCATGCTGACGCTTCGTCGTTGCCACCTCGAGCGGCACCGCGACATCGGCGTGTTCGCGACGCTCGGCTCGATCGTCGACCTGGAAGATGTGGTGGTCTCGGACACTGCGCCGCAAACCACCGATGGCGAAGGTGGCTTCGGCCTCCTCACCCAGAACCAGGCGGGGGTTCAGGGCAATCGGATTCTCATTCGCAACTTTCGCACCGCCGGTGCGAGCGTCGTGGATCCCGGCTCGCGACTTGAGCTCAACGACCTGACGGTCCTCAGGGGTTCACCTCGGCAGAGCGACAGCCGAGGGGGAGTCGGGGTCCAGATCGAGACCGGAGCCACCGCGGTGCTTCAGCGGGCGCACATCGAAGATGTCGCCGACTACGGGCTTGGAGCAGTGAATGGCGCGAGTGGCCGGATCGTGGACCTGAGAATCCAGTCGGTGAGCGCAAATGGCCTATCGCGTCGCGGCGAGGGGTTGTTGGTGTTTGGAGACAACACCTCGGTCACCGTCGAGCGGGCGGAGATTCGGGCGGCGGTCGAGGGCGGGGTTCTGGTCTCCCGGGGGACGCTCGCGATCCAGGACGCGCGCATCGAAGACCAGCGTGGCCAACCCGAGGGGATTCACGGTCGGGGAATCACTGTTCAAAACGGTGCCGAACTCACAGGGTCTCGCTTGGTCGTGGCAAACAATCGAGAGACTGGGCTCGTGCTGAGCGGGGACACGACTCGAGTCACCCTCGACAATGTGCTCATCGATGCCACGCTTCGGCGCGCGTGCGCGGACGACATTTGCCAAGAGCTTCCCGCCGGCTTCGGGCTGCTGGTTTCCGGTGCGGCGCAGCTCTCTCTCGACCAGTTCGTGGTGCGTGACAACGAAACCGCGGGCGCGGTGATTCGTCCTAGCGGGACGCTCATGCTTCTCCAGGGGGAGATTCGAGGCCATCAGACCGCGGTGTCTTACCCTGGAACCGACTTCGCGGAAGTGTTCCAAGACGTCGCGTTCGTGGCGAACGATCGCAACCTCGAGACGATGCTGCTCCCGATTCCCGAAGCGGTCCTCGACGACGCGCTCTGACGCCGTCACCTCGGGGCCGGAGCCTCCTCGGTGACGGCTGATCGCTCGACCAGAACGCTCGCTGATCAGAGCGCTCGCTGACCAGAGCGCTTAGCGGACCGTACAGTTTGTTGAGTTTGCGGTCCGATCCAATGATTTCAGACAGTTGCGTGAACTGGTGAGGCAACAAGTTACCTCGTCCCCGTTTGTTAGGGGCAGGCGGCGACGGAGTTGATCCAGTCGGCGAGGAGGGCTGCTCCTTGGGTGTCGACACGGGTCGACGCGAGGGGAGGCATTTGCTCGTCGCCTCGTCGGTTGATCCGAGCGTGAAGGACGCTGGCGGCGACGTCGCCGGGCGCGAAGATCCGCGCGCCAGCGATGCCGAGGTCTCCCTGCTCGACCGGCGCGTCGCAGAGGCCGGCTTCGGCGAAGGAGGTCGCAGCCCGGAGATCGATGCTGGCGTTTCCGGGCCCCGTCGGCTGGTGACACATCGCGCAGTTCGTGTCCAGGTAGGCTCGCGCCCGGTCCTCGAGGGGTGCTGCGGCATCGTCAAGGCGAGGAAACGGCGCGACCGCTCCAGCTTCACTGATGTATCCCGCGCCCGACAGCGCCTCGAGCTGGTCGAAGCGGCCTTCCGGGTAATCGAAGAACCGATTCAGCTGCTGAGCGCGGAAGCCCAGGGCAAAGCCCGCCGCTTCGGTGTGGCACGCGTTGCACTGAGAGGAGGAAGGAAAGTTCCATTCGAGCGAGCCATCGTTGGTATCAATGGTCTCGGTCTGCGCGCCCTCGAGGAGCACTGCATCGCTCTGGTCATCGTTCCAGCGCCAAGTGAAACCACGCCAGGCGTTCATCTGCCGCGCCATGATGCGGGTCTCGAGGCGTCGCCGCGCCGGCGCTCCGGCCTCCTGCACATAAAACGTCTTAAGGAACAGCGTGCCCACCGGGAACTCGAGCGACCCATCGGCGCCCATGGTGGCGGTCTCCCCTTCGGGAAGCGCGATGAACCGATCTTTATTCAGACCGTCGCTCCAAAACGGAACGTTGAGTCCATAGGGAATCACTCCCGCCGCCGGCACGTGGTTGGCGGTGTCGCTGAAGCAGCCCGTTTCGGAGAGAAGCATAGGCAGCGGCTCCGGCGCCATCGCCCCGTCGCTTCGCACGAGTCGGAAAACCCGACCGTTGAACGATGCGATCAGCACTTCTCCATTCTCATCAACGCCGAAGTGTCCGGGGTTCTGCATATTGAAGAGCCGCGTCTCCCGCGCCATCCCTCCCGGAACTTCCTCGAGCGCCCAGACCGGACCATCCTGGAAGTCGCCAAAGATGTAGCGCCCCCAAAGCTCGCGAAGCGCGGTGCCCCGGTACACCACGCCACCGGTCACCGAGCGTCCTTCGCCGCGTCCATATACATGCACCGGTGGCAAAAGACCGTCCATCCGGCAGGTCGCCGCACCGAAGCACTCGAAGCCCTCGCGAATCTTCCAGCCGAGGTTCGAGGGTTCGGTGATCTTGTCGATCTCCTCAAAGGAGTTCTGACCCACGTCGCCGGCCCAGAGCGCCCCATCCACTGGATCGAAGCTGAAGCGCCACACGTTTCGAAGCCCCCAGGACCAAATCTCGTCGCGCCCGGCCTCGCCCACGAACGGGTTGCCGGGAGGAATCCCGTAGTCTTCGCCGGCCGGCACATTGTCCACGTCGATTCGGAGGATGTTGCCGAGGAGCGTCTCGGTGCGCTGTCCATGGTTCATCGGATCCCCGCCCGATCCCCCGTCGCCGAGCGAGATGTAGAGGTACCCGTCGGGTCCGAACTCCATCGCACCCCCGTTGTGGTTGCCAAACGGCTGACCCACCACGAGGAGCCGCTGCTCCGAACCGGCGTCCGCGGTCCGTGGTCCGCTACGAGCGAACTCGGAAATCACACTGCACCGGGAAAACCCCGAGGGGCACCCCTGCACCGAGGAGTAGTTGAGAAAGAACCGTCCGTTTCGTGCGTAGCTCGGATGAAACGCAAGGCCGAGGAGCCCTTCTTCGTTCCCCGCGCGAGTCACCGTGATGTCAAGGAAGGTCTCGCGGCTCGGGGCGTCGGAGCGATTGTCGAAGGCGAAGATCGTTCCACCCTGCTGGGCGACGAACATGGTGTTTGTATCGCCAGGCGCGAGCCCGACCCAGATCGGACGATTAAATGGGTCCTGCGAGGGGAACGCGTTTTCGATGTCGTAGTCCGACAGGTTCCCCGCCTCCGGGAGGGTGCAGGTCGTATTCTCGACGCGCGGCTCGAGCGGATTCGTCATCGCAATGGTCGCGTCGTCGGCCGCATCCACCGATCCGTCGACGCTTCCGTCGTCCACCACGACCACCCCGTCGACAATGCGCGCATCCGCGACGTCGGATCCGCTGACCTCACCGTCGCAGCCACCGAGGGCCAATGCCACGCCAAGAAGCGCCGAAGTAGAGAGACGCAAAAATGCGATATCGCGCGGGGCGAAGTGGGGGGGCACCATGGCCAAAACCATACCTGCTTCAAAAGGTCGTGACGATAGGGCCGGCTTGGACAATGCTCCGCGGAATGTTCCGGTGCCAACGTCCGATATTGTTTTCGTTGCTCTTTTCGGTAGGTGGGTGCACTTGCAGCGAAACCCCGGAGCCCACTCCCGACCCGGTCGAACCCGACCCGGTGGAAGTGGAGCCAGAAGCCGAAGCCGATCCCTTCGTGCCTGTGGCTCCCGACGACGAGCGCTTTTCCGAAAACCCGCGCCTTCTAAAGCGTCTTGTCTCGACGCCTCACGGCTACTACCGCTTCATCAACATTCCGTTCTCGGAAGCGGTGTGCGAACGCTTCGGGGACGACATCCGTACGATGCCCACCGTGAACCTTCACGGCGATGCGCATCTCGAACAATACACCGTCACCGACGTGGGCACCGGATTGAGCGACTTCGACGACTCTTCGTCGGGTCCCGCGATCCTCGACATCATTCGCTTCGGCGCCTCGATCCGCCTCGCGGCGATGCAGCACGGATGGAACGACCGCTGGGAAGCCGCGTTCGCCAACTTTCTTCGCGGCTACCGCGAGTCGCTCCGCGACCCCGAGCAGGAACGGCCCACCACCGCGTTCAGCGAACGCGTCCGGGAAGGCTTTCACGCGGACCGAGAACGGTTTCTTGAGTGGGCCAGTGGGTTGATGGCGCCCATCGAGGATGAGGAGGGCTTTCGCGACGGCTATCAGCGCTACCGCGCGTTGATGCTCGAAGAGCACGAAGACCTTTCGCGCACGTACTTCGACATGAAGCAGGCCGGGGCGTTTCGAATGGGAGTAGGAAGCGCCCTCGACGAGAAGTACCTCGTCCGCATTGAAGGACCGACCGACGAGCCATCCGACGACCTAATCCTGGAATACAAAGAGGTCCGAGACCTCAGCGGGATCAGCTGCATTCAAGGAAGCGAGGGCGGAGGCGCCTTTCGGATCCTGGTGTCCCAATCCCGCATCGGCGACGCGCCGCATCGGTTTCTCGCCCAGGTGCCCCGGGGACGGCGCAATCCAGACGGTCGTCCGTTCTGGGTCCACGAATGGCTCGCCAACTACAAGGAACTCGAAGTCCAAGAGAGCCTCGAGTCAGCCGACGAACTCGATGAGATCGCCCACGACACCGGGCGTCAGCTCGGCCGCGGCCACACGCAAGCGATCGCGGCGCCCCTCGATTCCCAGCTGCGTCGCGCCCAGCTCGACTCGCTGCTCCAGCACGAAGGAGAAATCCTTGCCGCGGTCGCCGACCTCAGCCAGCGGTCGATGGACGGTTGGAACGCGTTCCGCGAAAATGCGCCCGCTCCCGAAGAGATCGAGATCCCGGAATAACCGGGCACCCTTCGGCGGTCTTTTCCAAGGATGGTGGAACGTGGGCGGTCCGACTTCGACGGGAATTCGGAGCGGTCGTGGTCCGTAGGCTGAAGTAGCGCGGAACTTCGTCTCGCGACGAATGTCTCCCTTCCCGACTGGAGGTGTCCATGGGTCTCGATCCCTGGAAGGTGGCAACAGTGGTGTGCGGGGTATCGGCGATCGGGCTCGGAGCGGCCCACGCGCTCCGGAGTCCCGCGCCAGACATCACCCCGGTGGCGAGCGCCGCCGAGGCTCCGCGGCCCGCATCCTTTCGTCGGGAGATCCGCGAGGCGATTCAGCTTCCGGATGAGGATGAGGATATCCTCCTAAATCAGCTCTCCGAAGCCGACAACAGTGCGCGCGCAGTCGCCTTGCTCGAGCGCATCTCACTCACGGGAAGTGAACGGTCGGTTCCCGCGGTTGCGGCCCTGGTCGAAGACCCGCGCCGACCGGTCGCGCTCGCGGCGCTCGAAACCCTCGGGCACCTCGGCACCCCCGAGGCCGCAGAACTTCTCATCGAGCTCATCGAGACGGGAAGGATGCACCTTCGCGACGACGCGCTGAGCGCTCTCGCAGACGTGGAGAGCGCACGAGCCCTCGAACGCCTGTCGGCGTATGCGCGAGACCGGAGCTCGCCCATTCGCCTCGGAGCGATCCGAGCCCTCGGCGAGACGATGCGCGGTGAGGCCGAACCGGTCCTCCTCGGTTTGACCGAAGACCCGTCGCCGTATGTCGCCGCGGAAGCGGTGAGTGCGCTGGCGAGCCTCGGCACGGAGAACGGCGACGCCGAGGTGATTCGGCTCAGCCGCGAAGGTACCGGCCCGGCGCGCATCGCAGCGCTGTCGAATCTTCCGAACACCTCGGATGCAGAGACCTTCGCCGCGCTTCGCGAGCGACTTCAAACCCCGCGGCCCGACGAGGCCGACGCGGTAGTCAATGCACTCATTCGAAGTCGACGACCGGAAGTGGTTTCTCTCCTCGCACAGTGCATCGACAATCAGCTCTCGACCGGCTACGCGTGCCTTCGCGGGCTCGCGAGCCTCGGCACCGATGAAGCGCGGGCCGAGCTGATTCGAGTGGCCGAGGGGGATTCGCAAACCGCGATGAGCGCCATGGGGATCCTCGCCGAGCTCGCCGATCCGGAAGTCCTCGCGTTTCTCGAACGGGAAGTGCGAAACACCAACTCCCAGCGGCGAATGCAGGCGGTGTCGGCGCTCGGTGCGGCCGGCGGCCCGCAGGCGGAGGCGGTTCTTCTCGAGGTCGCGCAGGATCCACGCTTCGACGGCCGAGGAGTCGCGCTTCGCTATCTCGCGCGAACCGGCCATCCGGAGGCGCTTGGCTACGTCATGGATATGGCGACCGGGCCTCGACGCGAGCGTCGAATGGAGGGTCTCTCGATTCTGTCCGAGATGGGCACCCCGGAAGCGACCCGAGCCATCGCGGAACTCCTCCGTCAGAGCCCCGCGGGCGACCGGGCCGATGCGCTCCGCGCCCTCGCCTATTCTCCGCAGCCCGCCGACGGTGAGATTCTCACCCTACTTCTCGACGCCGCGCGAAGCGGTGATCCGCGCGAGATCGAAGCGAGCGTCTATGGACTGGCTCGGTCGGGCAACGAGGAGGCCACCGAACTCCTGAGCGAACTGGTCCGGAGCGACGACCGGACAGTCGCGTCGAGCGCGCTTTCGGCGCTCCAGGGTGCGGGCGGAAACGCCAACGACCTTCTGTCCGAGGTCGCGCGCGATCCGGACTCCCCGGTTCGCACCCAGGCGCTCCACACGCTTGCCTACGCTGGCTCGGACGTGGCGGAAGAAGTGGCGCTCGAGCTCCTCGAGAGCGACCGCCACTCGGACCGAATGAGCGCGATCAGTGTGCTCGAGATGACCAACCCCGACGTGGCCACGGCGAAGCTTCAGGAGCTTGCGGAAAACGGTTCCACCGAGGACCGGGCGATGGCCGCGCGAAGCCTTCTCCGCGGCGGCGGAGACGAGGGCATCGAGCAAATTCGGAACCTTTTGGGCGACCAGGAACCATCGGTTCGCGCTTCCGCGCTTCAGTCCCTCGCCTGGGTCGAGGGCGACGAAGCCCATTCCGAGCTGATCGCTGCGAGCGAGGATTCGTCTCCCGAGGTGCGGTCGACGGCGGTCGGAATTCTCGCCCAATCGTCGGCAAACCCGGAGATTCAGGAGCTCCTCCTCCGTGCCCTCGACGACGATGACCCGATGGTTTCTATGCGGGCACTGCACGGGGTGGTGTCGTTCGAGCAAGGCGCGCGACGGGTATTCGACCTCCTAAACGACCCGCAAACCGACGAGACGCTACGCCAGACCTACGCCGGTGCGCTCCAGTACGGAGTTGGGTTGAGCCGAGAGCAGCGCCGCCAGGTCTCGGAGATCATCGAAGCGACCTACCTCTAGGAGCTTGGTGAGAGCCCGGGCCAGCTGCGCTGGCCCGTAGCGAATCAAGCTCCTAGCCCGACCGGCCAACGCATTCAGATTCGCGTTCCTCCGCCGTTTAGCGGTGGGATATGGACCGTGCTTCCTCCCTTGTGGCGACCTTGGCGGCTGGTGCGCTCGCATCGTGCGTCGCGCCCAACGACGTCGACCGAGCGGTGGCCGAACTCCAGAGCTGCATGAACGACTCGGAATGCGACGATGGCAACGCGTGCACCCGCGACGTGTGTCGAAGCAACGTCTGCGCCTATGAACCGCTTTACGACAGCATCGACGCGGCACGGGCCGACGCCCCCGCCGATGGTTCTGACGACGCCGACGCGGGCGAAGGCGCGGTCGACGGAAGCGACGCCGGCCCGAGCGACGGAGGCAGCGCTCAAGACAGCGCCTCGGAAACCGGAGTAGATGCGGGAACCTCCGACGCAGGCTCGATAGATGCAGGGACTTCGGACGCAGCAATTTCCGACGGAGCGACTTCCGACGGAGCGACTTCCGACGGAGCGACTTCCGACGCAAGCCCAGTCGACGCCGCCTCCGGAAGCTCCGATGCCGGTACGTCCGCAGACTCCACCACCGATGCGTCCAGCAATGCGAGTCCGCTGGAGGCTGGCACCATGCCCGACGCGGCCCCCGCACCCGATGGTTCCGCGGTCGACGCGTCGATGTCCGACGCCAGCGAACAAGATGCCTCGCGGGACGCAACAGGCGACGCGGGCGACGCAGGGCGTTCTGACGCTCGCCCTCAGATTGCGCGCGACGCGACCCCGCCCGACGCGCGGACCTTCCAACGGCCTCGCCACGATGCGGCCCCCGGTCCGGAAGGTGGGACGCCTCGCGGGCAGTTCAGCCAGATCGCGCCGAGCGAAGCGGGTTGCGCATGCACGGTGGGACGTCGCGACGAACCGGAAGTGCCCGCTCTTTTTGTCGGCTCGGTCCTCGCGACGATCGCCCTCCGGCGGCGCCGTCGATAAAGGTCACTGGCGGACCCTCAGAGATCTTTCGAGCAGCCGTTTGTTCCTAGCGATGGTGAACGTGCGTTCCTTCGCCACTCTGGCGCTTGCCTTGCTCATTCCGAGCGGAGCCATGGCCCAGGCCGAAGCCGCGGAAGAGAGCACGGGATTCCTCTCGGGCCTCCACGTCGACCTCGACCTCGCAATGGCCGAAACGCGGGTCAAGTTTGTCGGCGCGGAAACCGTGGTGCCCGGCCTCTGCGACTCGCTCACCGGATGCGACAACTACGACTTCAGCGCGGTGATGATGCGCGGCACCCTTGGCGTAGGCTTTACCGGTCTCGTTCTCGAAGGCAGCGTCGACTACCCCGTGTCCGGCGAAGTCCTCTCCAATCGCTATTTCGTCTGGTCGGTAGGCGTCCGCGTCGACACCTCCGACGACTCTTGGCTCTCGCTCCACTTCCGTTTCCACTACGTCAATCGATGGGGAGAGCTCACCGGGACCGGTGGCCGCGCGGGCATTGGGCTTGTAATCCGACCCTTCCGCTGGATCGCCGCCTATGGTGAAGCCTCGGCCGATGTGACCACCGTGCCGGGTGAGATGAACGACGCGGGAACGCTCTTTTCGTACTCGACGTTCCTCGGCGGCGGCGTGCGTCTCTACCTCGGACGTTAGCCGACCCCTGAAACCTCCGTGGCCCTCCGAGAATGAGGGCAGGCAGAGCTTCCGGGAATTTGCGGCCTTTCCGCTCAGGCGCGCTACGATCGCGCCGTGGACCGTGTGGACATTTGGGTGGTCGGTTTTCGACCCGATGCCCAGGATCCCGTGACTTCGCTGGTCCGCGTGTTCGGCATCGATGCTCAAGTGGCTGAACAAATTGCCAACTCCCTCCCATGCATCGTCAAGCGTGGCGTGAGTGGTGAAGCGCAAGCGCGGGTGCAAAGCGCCCTCGTGGAAGTCGGCGCCCTCGTCGAGCTCCGACCGGCCGGCGCGGCTCCTTCGTTTGCTCCCGCGCCCAAAGCGCGGCCGCCGAAGCCCGCAAATCGGCCGATTTCCCTGCCTTCGATCGCACTCCCCGCCACCAACGATTCTCTTCGAAACGACTCGCTCCTCGACACCTGGGACTCACCCGAGAGTGCGATGCCGCTTCCCGAAATCGCAGAAGTCGAGCGGCCCAAACCCCGGCGCTATCAGTCGTCGCGGCCTCCCTCGGGCAACACCCCATCGAGCCGGCCGCCGGGAGTCGGCGACGCGCGCGGTACAAGCTCCTACGCCGCAGTGCCCGAATCGCTCCGACCCCCCGAGTCCGCACCGCCCCCGGTCCGAGAACGTTATGCGGCGGTCGCCATCATCCTCGGCGGCGTCGCGGTGTTCGTTGTCGGGTTGCTCCTCGGAAAAAGCGCCTTTCTGGGCACTGGCAACATCCTCCACCTCGCCCTCGAAGCATCCGCGCTCGGATCGATGATCTTCGGGCTCCTCCGCTTGCTCAATGTGCCGTTCCTTCGGGAGCGGGTGGGCGTGCCCGGCGTCCTTCTCGTCACCCTCTCGTTCGTCGGCCTCGTCGTCGTCAACTTCGCCGTCAAGAGCCTCTCCACCGAGGAAGTCATCGAGACCGGGCCGGTCCGCATCGAAGCCCGCACCTATCTCAACGACGCCGCCTCACTCATCGAAGGCGTCGAAAAGGATCGGGTGCGGCAGCTCGTCAACGCGGCCTACGGCGCGGGGGCAAGCGAAGTGTATGTGCTCGACCCCGTGACGATCGGAGGCACCCGCTTCGCCTCCGAGCTCACCGTCATGCTGCCGACGAACCCGATTGGCCGAGACCGAATCCAACGCGCCTACCGGCGGTATCTCGGAGAGCGAATCGGCGAGTTCGACGCCGCCGACCTCCAGCCGCCCCCGGGCCGAGAATGGAACATCTGGGTCGGCGAGTAGCCGGCATCCGTGCGCTACGGAAGCGGCTGCCAATCCTGATCCACGCACTCGACTCCCTCTGGGAACTCCGCACGATACGCGAGGCACGCTTCGAGCGACATCGCGAAGCCCGCGTCTTGCAACACTCGGTCAGGACCGCGTTGCACCATGCAGGTGCACGTCCGGCCAAACAGTGGGCACACCTCGACCACGCTCCACGACGCGCCTCTCGCGCACGCATTCGTCGCCTCGAAGGAGCACACCCCGAATCCACGCTCTTCGTTCATTCCGACGCACGACACTTCGAGGCGGCTCGGCTCGATCGCCGGCAGCCCGCGCAGAATCTCCGCCACCGGGCAAGGCCCCTCGCCGCAGGGCCCTCCGCAGAAACCGGTGAGCTCGTCTTCAAACGCAGGACACGATCCGCCCTCCGGCGGCCCGTTCTCATACAAGGAAAGGTCGGAGTAGAAGCACGTACCAAACTCCTCGTGGGCCGGGTCGTCGCAGTAAGACCGGTCCACGCACCCGCCGCCAGCCAGAGGTGAAAGCCCCTGGTTCCCCCACGCGACGCAGGGGCGACCCGCGGAACAAAACTCGTATTGGCCCTCTGGATCAGCCTGATCTAGCCCACACGAATCTGTCAGTTCGTCGATCGGATTGCAGACTCCAAGCGGCGGAAAACACTGTGACCCTTCGGGGCATACACAGCCACTAAACTCGCCTGTGCATCTTTGATAGGTTCCTAGATTGCCGCACGCAGCCCCATCCGGCGGATCACCGCGGCAGAAAGACGGACGAGGCCCCGGTGCAGATCAGCGGGTTCACCGGGGCGCACCGTGAAGCTCTCACCCTCCGCGAGGGCGGCGGATGCGCGTATCTCGCTCACGCCTGAG
>JBCCZL010000271.1:0-12491 GCA_039187775.1 Myxococcota bacterium | reverse complement strand
TCGCCACCGCCAAACGGAGAATCGCGGCGGCTCGCACGACGTTGGATGCGCACATCGACCGAGGAGCGTCATGACGCAGGCGCCGCACAACCTACGCGAGGGCCGGATCGCTGACGCGCTCGATGGCTCCCTCGAAGAAGCTCGGATTCAGCGAATCTGGCGAGGTACGGAGGCAAAGCTTCTTGCCCCGCGCCGCGGGTTTCCGGTCACCCAGGCCGCAGGGGCTGCGGTCGGCGCGATGGCGATTGGCGTGCTCGCCTACCTCGGAGTGTTCGGCAGCGCGGAGCCGGCGTTCCTTCCGCTGGCAGACGGCGCCGTGCCTGTCGCGATGACCACCGAGGACGTTCCGATCGCGGTCGTCTTTGCGGAGGACTCAGAAATCGAGCTCGCTCCCGAGAGTCGACTCGTTCCGCTGAGGAACGATCGGGGGCACTTTGCCACCGAGCTCGAACGCGGCGAGGCAACGTTTCGAGTCACTCCCGGGGGTGCGCGACGTTGGGTGGTGCTCGCGGGAGCGGCCCAGGTGGCGGTGGTGGGAACGGTGTTTTCGGTGGCCCGCGACGGCGAGGCCACGCGAGTGGAAGTCCGTCGAGGAAGAGTGCGGGTGCGCGCTACCTGTGGTGACTCCGAGATCACGCTGACCGCGGGCGAGGAAACGACGGTGCGGTGCCCGGAGCCGGAGGAGACCGCGGCCGCGCCGGAAGAACCGAGCGAGCCGCTCACCGCGGCAGAGGAAGAATCCCCGAGCCCTCGGGAGGTGGTTACGCCACCGGCCGCGTGGCGCGATCTCGCGCAACGCGGCGGATTCGATCAGGCCTACGAGAGCCTTGGAAGAGCGGGGGTCGAAGCGGAGACCGAGCGCGCCAGTCCCGCCGAACTGATGCTCCTCGCGGACGTTGCTCGGCTGTCCGGCCATCCTCGCGAAGCGATCGCTCCGCTCGAACGGCTGCTGCGCGAACACCCGAGCGATGGGCGCGCTCCAATCGCCGCCGTGGTGCTCGGCCGAATCGAAATGGATGCACTTCAGCGCCGAGATCGCGCGGAAGCCGCGTTTCGTCGTGCGGAAGCGCTGGGCGTGCCCGCGGCTCTCGCCGCGGATGTGACCGAACGACTGGCTCGGCTCTCCGCCGAGGCACCGACTGAACCGGAACCTACGACAGAGGCACCCTCCGACGAAGTGAACGACGACGGGCACGGTCCCACGCCGAACCTGACGCCCGAGAACTCGACTGCACCACTCGGCGAATCCGCCGAGGAATAAAAGTGCGGTGTTCGAGCTGGCTGGGGCTCGTTCCCCTCGTGCTTCCGTTCTTGGTTGCCCCCGCGTTCGCTCAGGAAGAGTCCGCGACGGTCACGCTCGAGGTGTCGGGCTGCGAAGAGGCTTGGGCCCAGGTCGAGACGGTCGCGTCGCTCCTCCGAGTCGAACTCATCGGAGTGGGGGCGGCCATCGAGTTCGCCTCCGATAGCCCCGCCCTTGATAGCTCCGCTCCCGACAGCTCCGCCCCAGACCCTTCAGCCGCCGCGGACACGCTTCGGGTTCAAATGGAGAGCTGTACCGATCCCGTGGCGATCACCGTTCGGCGACGCGACGTGGAACGCGTTCGGGCGGTCGACCTCAGCGACGTTGCGGAGAGCGCGCGAGCTCGCACGGTGGCTTTGGTGCTGACGGACCTTTGGGTCGATGCGGGGCGAACCGCGACCGATCCCACCGGCCTGGCGGTCTCAGACTCCTCAGCCGACGCTGCTGTTTCGGACGCTGCCCTTTTGGACGCTGCCCTTTCCGACGATGAGCCTCGCGTCGCCGCGGAGGGGGCCACGACCGTTCCTCCGAACGAGACGGCTTTGATCGCTGGGGTCGCCCTTGGAGACCACACCGTCGAACGACCCTCTGAGCTCTCGATCCCGTCCAATGGAACAGCCCTCCCCTTTCTCTTTCGTGTGGGCATCGGTGGGGCCGTCGAAGGCGGGGCAACCCTCTTGGGTGGCGGCACGATGGCGGCGATGCTTCGCCCCCGTACACTTCCGGTATACGCCGAACTCCGCGCCGACGTGCTTGTCGGATGGGTCGACGACCCGCTCGGACAGATCCAGACCCTCGTGGTCCGGGGCGTGGGGACAGTGGGCGCATTCCTAGAGGCGGGTCTCTTCTTCTTCTCGGGTGGAGCGGGCATTCGTGCCGGCGCAGTGATCGCCGAAGCGAGCGCGCGCGGCGAGGCATCGGCGAGCTCCGACCAAGGCGCGGTGGTCGACGCGCTTGTGGACGTTGGAGCCGGTGTGAAGCTCCCCGCCGGATTCGACGTGAGTCTTGGCGCTACGGCCGCTTTTACCCTGCAAGGATTTCGGGGATTGGCCGACGAGCGACGAATTTTCGACTACTCGGGGGCCCACGCCCAGGGACGTCTCCTCGTTTCCTTTACGATGTAGGTACGTGAGGGCCCGTGAGAGATTTTCTGGGCCCCCCCCCTCTTTTTTCGGGCGTTCGGCCGGTCTTCTGACGGTATTCGCACCCGAGCGGGGGTACACCGAAGTATGGCGCACGGGTGGTGGATGGCGGTCGCACTCCTCGGCTGCGGAACGAGCTACGCCGCGGGGGACTTTACCGACCGGGGGCGACGAGTCGAGCTTCGCCATCGAAGCTTCGAGTGCGTCGATGTTCGCCTGCAGCCCTACGTCGACCGGACGGTGGGTTCTCGCTTCCTCGCCATCGACTACGAGATCGGCAATCGCTGCTTGAGCCCCGCGCGCGTCGACTTCCGCGCGGTGACCGTGTTTGGTCAGTTCGACCGAGAAATGGCCGAGCTTCCGCTTCACGATTGGCGGGGGGAGATCGTCGAAGCCACTTTGGATGGTCGGGCCTACGCGCGGGAAGCCCTCGCCTACCAACCGCCGGGCGCGACCGTGGATCCGCTCGAGCGCGTTTGCATCGATCTAAACGGTCTTGCCGACGGCGACCCGGTGGAACCGGTGTGCTTCGCCGAGGAGAACGCAAGCCTCAAGGTGGAACAACCGCAGTGGGAAGGCATGCCGTGGGGACACCGCCGGGAGGGAAGATGACGAAGTCGGTAGTTTGCAGTTTGGTCGTGGCAACCGGCATCGCGCTAATCCCCGCCGCGACGCCCGCAACGGCGCAGTCGTGCGGTTCGGACAGCTCTCCGAGCGACAGTAGTAGTCACGACGACGACGACGACTACGACCACTACGACGACTACGACTCGAGTTCATCTGGCGACGTCCCAGCCCCGAGGAAGGTGTGCCGGGACGCCACCCACCTCACCGGGTTCGAAAACTGCAGTCGGTTCGGCGCCGGATGGAACTCGCCCTGGCCCGCGTTACGGCTGGAGGTGGGCTTCGTGCTCCGCCGGGTCTCGCTCGCCGGAACTTCCCTCGAAGGGACCGCCGAACACGAAGGCCGAAACCATCGCTACAATATCGTGACCGATGAAGACGATGGGCCGAGTCTGCTGACCGGCGGTCTTAACCTTCGGCTCACCTCGATGATCGGCCGCCACTTCCTCGTGGGGGCGGAGCTCGATCTCGCCGGTGGTCCCGCACCCGACGCCGAAACGGAGCGGACGGACCACCAGGTCGACTCTCACCGCGTGGTGACGGCGGGCGGAGGTTTCGTCGTCGGTCTCGTCCTGCCCCTCGGCCCGCTTCGCCTCCGGGGCGAGGTGATGACCGGAGGCCAAGCCCTCGTCGTGAGCGGCACCAGCCAGATCGGAGACTGCATCGTGGAAGAGTCTACCGCGACGGGCCGCTTTCTCTTCGAACCCCGCGTCGCTCTCGAGTGGTTCGTCGCGCCCTGGGTCAGCTTCGACGTGTGGGCGGGCGCCGATCTGATTCAGCGCGGAACGCTCGGCGGAGGGATTCGGCTCAACTTTCACGCACGAAGCTACGACGCCGTCCCGTAGCCCGCTAGAACTCGACCCCCTGGGCCAATGGAAGCTCCATCCCCCAGTTGATCGTGTTGGTCTGCCGTCGCATGTAAGCTTTCCAAGCATCGCTTCCCGACTCGCGACCCCCGCCGGTGTCCTTTTCCCCGCCGAACGCGCCTCCGATCTCGGCACCGCTCGTTCCGATATTCACATTGGCGATGCCGCAGTCCGAGCCCACCGCCGAGAGAAACTTCTCTGCGACACGCACGCTGTCCGTAAAGATCGAACTCGAGAGCCCGTAGGCGGTCGCGTTGTGCTCGTCGATCGCCTCATCGAGGCTTTCCACCTCGAATAGATAGAGAATCGGAGCAAAGGTCTCTTCAAGCGCGATGGGAAGCTCCGACTGCGGCGGCGCGACCACGATCGTCGGCTCGACGAAATGCCCCGGCCCCGCGATGGGGTTTCCGCCGGTAACGACCTTTCCCCCCTCCTCGGTGGCCTGGCGAAGTGCCTCCGTGTACCGCTCGACCGCCCCGGCGGAGATCAGCGGACCCATGAGCACGCCGTCCTCGAGCGGATTTCCGATGTTCACCGATCGATAGGCGGCCACCAGTCGCTCCACGAGGGCCTCGCGGAGTGTCCGGTGTACGAACACCCGCCGCGTCGAAGTGCATCGCTGACCCGCGGTTCCGACCGCCCCAAAGGTGATCGCCCGCACCGCGAGGTCGAGGTCGGCATCGTCCATCACCACGGCCGCGTTGTTGCCGCCGAGTTCGAGGAGTGACTTCCCGAGACGGCCCGCCACGGTTTGGGCCACGGTCCTTCCGACCTCGGTGGAGCCGGTAAACGAGATCAGCGGAAGCCGGGGGTCCTCCGCCATCGCCTCACCGATCGACGCTCCGCCGAGGACGAGCTGACACACTCCCGTCGCGTCGGCTTCTTCACTGACCCGCTCGCAGATCCGGTGAACTGCGATCGCGCAGAGCGGCGTGTGGGGCGACGGTTTCCATAGCAGCGGGTTGCCGCAAACCAGAGCGAGGGCGGCATTCCAGGACCAGACCGCCATCGGAAAGTTGAATGCCGTCACGACGCCGATCGGACCGAGGGGATGCCACTGCTCCATCATTCGGTGCTGAGGACGTTCCGATGCGATGGTGAGACCGTAGAGCTGGCGGCTCAGTCCCACGGCGAAGTCGCAGATGTCGATCATCTCCTGCACTTCGCCGAGTCCTTCGGAGCGAATCTTGCCCATTTCGAGCGAGATCAGCTCACCGAGGGGCTCCTTGTGCTTTCGCAGCTCTTCACCGAGTCGGCGCACGAGCTCTCCGCGAACCGGAGCAGGCTGCTGACGGAACGAGTGGAACGCATCGGCGGCCTGTTCGACGACCCGATCGTAGTCCGCCATGGTGCTCTCCCGAAGCCGGCCGATCACCTCCCCGGTCGCGGGGTTGGTGGTCTCGAGGGGCGCTCCGGTAGCGTACGCGAGGTGATCGAGCGCTCCACCGTCGAGCACCGCGTCGAGCTGAAGGGCCGAGAGAATCGAAGCTTGCCGAGCGGCGGGTTCGCGGGTCATCGGGCCGAGTATAGGGAACCGCTCCCCACCGAGGACCTTTGATCTTCGTTGCCCGGCCACCTATAGGAGAGCGATGGGGGACGACCCGATCGCAGCCCTCGAGGCCCTCCTCGATGACATCCTTCAAGGCAAGGCTTCGTCGGGGCGGCCGGCCCGTGCCTCGGGCCCGAGCTTCCGGGGGAGCCACCCGAACCTCGGCGACGCTGACCTTGGCGATGCCAACTTTGGCGACGCTGACCTTGGCGATGCCAACTTTGGCGACGCTGACCTTGGCGAACCAGCCCTCGGACGTTCGCTCTTCGACGCCTATTCGGAAAGCCGACACCTCGATTACGCGGCGCGACGGCTTCGGAAGGAACGAGAGAGCTTCTACACCATCGCCTCCGCGGGCCACGAACCGAACGCGCTCGTGGCCGCCGCGCTTCGAGACGACGATCCGGCATTCCTCCACTACCGCTCTGGTGCGTTTTACTGTTACCGCGCGCGCCGGTCCGGACTCGCGGACCCGGTGAGCGACATTCTCCTCGGCATCGTCGCGAGCCGAGACGAGCCGATCGCCGGCGGGCGCCACAAGGTGTTTGGAAGCCGCCCGCTTCACATCCCTCCCCAGACATCGACGATCGGCTCCCATCTCCCAAAAGCCCTCGGGACGGCGCTCGCAATCGAACGCGCAAAGAAGCTCCGTCGCCCCACACCGTGGCCGGAAGACGCGGTGGTCCTTGCGAGCTTTGGCGATGCGTCCGCCAATCACTCCACCGCGGTCGGCGCGATTCACGCAGCCCGCGCGTGCGTTCACCAGGGGTTTGCCGTTCCCCTGCTTCTTGTGTGCGAAGACAACGGCTGGGGCATCAGCGTTCCCACCTCGCCCACGTGGATTCGCGAAGCCTACGGCTCCCTCCCCGGGCTCGGCTACTGCGCCGCCGACGGCGCGGATCCGTCGGGCGCGCTCGGGGCGATTCGGAGAGCGGTCGCACGCGTCCGGAAACACCGTCGGCCGATTCTTCTTCACCTTCGCGTCGAACGGCTCCTCGGCCACGCCGGCTCGGACATCGAGGCCGCGTATCGGTCGGCGGATTCGATCCGGAACGCGCAGCACCGGGATCCGCTCGTCGCGCTGGCGCGGGCTCTTCTCCGGGATGGCGCCGATCCACGAGAACTCCGCGCCCGCTATCGAACGATCGGCGGGCGGGTTCGGCGCGCCGCCCGAGCCGCGACGGGACGGGAGAAACTGCGCGACGTCGACGATGTGGTTTGGCCCCTCGCGCCGAGAACCGACGCGGTGAACGTCGAAGCTCGGCAACCGGCCCCTTCCGCCGCGCGCACCCGCATGTTCAACGGAGGTCCTCTGCCCGAGGAGCGCCCTCCGGGTACGCTCGCCGAAGGCATCAACCGCGCGCTGTCCGATCTCCTCGCCAAGTACCCCGAGATGCTGGTGTTCGGCGAGGACGTCGCCGCCAAAGGAGGTGTGTACGGAGTGACCCGAGGACTTCGCCGCCGCGCCGGGCCCGCCCGCGTCTTCGACAGCATCCTCGATGAGCAGAGCATTCTTGGCTTTGCCATCGGCGCGGCCCACGCCGGGTTCCTGCCCGTCCCGGAGATTCAGTACCTCGCCTATCTCCACAATGCCGCCGACCAGCTCCGGGGGGAAGCCGCCACCCTCCAATTCTTCTCGCAGGACCAGTTTCGAAACCCGATGGTCCTCCGCATCGCCGGCTTCGCGTACCAGAAAGGGTTCGGCGGGCACTTCCACAATGACCACTCGATCGCGGCGCTCCGAGACATTCCTGGCATCGTGCTGGCGGTGCCTTCAAGAGGCGACGACGCCGCAGGCATGCTGCACACCTGCCTCGCCGCCGCGAAAACCGACGGCACGGTGAGCGTGATCATCGAGCCGATCGCGCTCTACCACACCCGCGATCTCCACCGGTCGGGAGACGGGGCGTGGACGTTTCCCTACCCGGATGCTCCCGTGCCGTTGGCTCAAGCTCGTCGCTACGGCGACGGCGACGCACTCACCATCGTCTCCTTTGGAAACGGCGTGCCGATGTCCCTCCGAGTGGCGGCACGGCTCGTGGAAGACGGCATCGGGGCCCGGGTCGTCGACCTTCGATGGGTGGCCCCCCTTCCGATGGCGGACGTCCTCGCCGAAGCCCACGCCACCGGCCGGGTGCTGATCGCCGATGAGAGCCGCCGCACGGGGGGCGTGGGCGAAGGGCTCATCGCCGAGCTCCTCGCGGCGGGTTTTGCGGGACCCATCGACCGGGTGTCGAGTCTGGACTCGCTGGTTCCGCTCGGACCCGCGGCAGAACACGTGCTCCTTTCCGAAAATGCGATAGAACAGGCATGCCGAACGTTGCTGTCGAAGAAACGGGCCTGACGCGGAATTCCCGCGGCCCGGGCCGACAAGCCGGTCGGCGCTGCCATAGAAAGCGAATCGATGACCAGCACCCGTGAACAGATCCTCGCCAACCTCAAAAAGGCCATGCTCGAAAAGGACGAAGTCACCCGCGACACGCTCCGGATGGTGAAGGCCGACCTCATGAACGAAGAGGTGAAGCTCGGGCGGGAGCCGGACGAAGCGGAAACCCTTGCGATCCTTCAACGCGGCGTGAAGACCCGGCGCGACAGCATCGAACAATACCGGAGCAACGGCAGGGAGGATGCCGCGGTCGCCGAGGAAACGGAGATCGCGGTCATCGAAGCCTATCTCCCGAAAGCACTGAGCGAAGACGAGCTCCAGCAGGCCATCGACGCCAAGATTCGCGCGCTCGGGCTTACCGGAAAGCAGGACATGGGGCGCCTCATGAAAGAGCTGAAGGCCGAACTCGGACCCACGCTCGACGGTCGGACGGCCTCCAAGCTCGCCGCCCAGGCCCTCGCCAAGCTCTAGCAGGCTGCTGCAAAAGGCCCGTGGGTGGATCCAGCTTCGCGACGGTGCCGGTCGCGCCCGCAAGCCGACGAGGAATAACCGAGTTATTTTGAGGAGGCAGGCCGAAGGCCGGTCGCGGGTGCGAGCGGTGCCCGCGCTGAAGGCGCGTGCGGAGTTTTGCAGCAGCCTGCTAGCGCGGAAAATCACCACTCGGGATCTTCCGGGCTACGGTCGGGGAGCGGACAGCGCTTCGCCGGTCTCCCGGATCTGCGGATGTGGCGCCGACGGAGACGCGGGCTCTCCTCGGCGCCAGGGGTCGAGAACTTCGCTCATGAACTCTTGCACTGCAGCGCGCGACGGACCGAAGGGGTTCAGGACCTCGGACTGAAGGCGCCACCGCGGAACCCGCGCAGCGAGGACCAGGTTCGCGATCCCTTCCGGAATCTGCGCCGGCGAAAGCTCAGCGACCCGGCGAACATTCACCCGCCCGCCCACGCGGTACGCCATCGTGGTCGGGCCGCCGGAGCTGACCAACACCGACAAGAGGTGCTCAGCCTGACTCGCCCGAGGATCGTTGAGCGGAACCACCGGCGCTTCGAGAAGCTCGGCAACCGCGGCCCGAAGCCGCACTGAGCCGTCGGCGGTGAGCCCTTCCGCCACGAGAACATAGACGTTCTCGAGAACCGGAGTCGCACCGGAGTCCACCGGTGCGGCCGACTGGGCGGCTGCGGATCCCGACAGGCACGCGGCGAGCGAGAGCACTGCCCACACTGCGAATCGCAACATCGTTCGAGCCAACACGTTCATCTAATGGACCACGGCCCGTCCTCGACGTCAAAGCCACGCCTCCCCGCTCGGCACGGACGGGTTATATTGACTGGATGAAGCTTGTTCTCGTTCTGGTGCTCGGACTGGCTGGCTGTGGAGACGATAGCCCCGCGAGCGGCGACGCCGCGGTAGACGCAGGAGATGCGGGCCGCTCGAACGACAAGCTCATCAGCGCCGACCTTTGCGGGGCGGGAACGGGCCCGCAGATCGCGGTGGCTCCGGATGGTTCGGCGGTGGCGTTCTCCCGCTGCGGCGACAGCAACCAAGTGGTGGTTCACAATCTTCAAAGTGGCGCGGAGATCGAGCTCGGCCCCGCCCGCGATGGTTTCGCCGTCCAGTTCTCCCCGAACGGCCAGTTCCTCATCTTTGGCGGCCCCGACGCCAAGCGCATCCGACCGATCGACGCGAGCACCGACGCGATCGATGTGACCGATGAGCCGTTCGAAGCGCTCTCGTTTACGCCCGACGGACAGACCCTGGTGGCGCTATCGGAGAGCGCAGGCGGAACCCAGCGGGTAATCGCGCGCGACGCGGACGGCACCAACCCTCGAACCCTTGCCGAGTCCGCCGACCTCGATGGGGTCATCGACCTGCTGACTCCGACCTCGGACAACGTGATCCTTCAGTTTGGAGGAGTCGAGCCCCGCTACGAGCTGACCGCTCTCGCCGGCGGCACCACGCTTCCAATCCAGGTCGACCCCGCACTCAACCCGCTGTTTGGGGTGGGCCTCGGAAACACCCACGGCGTGGTGCTCACCGGAACCGATGGGCTCTCCTTCGCGACGTTCGAAACGGGAGCGACCGCCGCGATCGTCGATTCCGGATATCTCATCGGGAGTCCTCTCTTTCGGATCGGCGACGACATGCACTTCATCGCCGACGGCAATATCGTCCGCCGGCCTCGAAACGCCGAAGCGCCTCTCGAGACGCTGGCGGAAGCCAACGCAACCCATCACGCGCTGATCGGCAATCAAGGTCGTCGGCTTTACGCGAGCGACGGCGCGATTCTCTCGGTGCCGATCGACGGGTCAGAGGACGCCACCTCTCTCTTCACCGACGTCGGCGCCCTGACCGAGCTGATCGCTGCAGAGAACTCGACCGCCAGCATGGTCGCCGTCGCTACGCCCTCGGGAGTATTCGCCGGACCGGTCGATGGTCCCGGCGTGCGGCTCTCCGAAGACGACGCGAGCCAGGTGGCGTTCGCGGGCGACGATGCGCTGGTATACTGGCTCAGCGGAGACGAGATGAAGTTTGCCGCGCCGTCGGGCGGCGAGGCAATGAGCCTCGGGGGTGGGGTCGAGGAGCTCGCCCCGGTCGCCGGCCGGCCCAATATGATCTACCGCTCCGCGACCAACCTCTACCTCACGTTGTAGACGCTCGCTCGGAGGTCTCGAGAGGGGTCGGCGACAGACCGTTCAGAGCCGGAGAAGCGTTCGAAGCGACCGCGTGGTGGACCGCCGATCCACGCGAAAGCGGCGAAACGCACGGCGGTCCTCTCCCGACCGCCGGTCGGGTCCGAGGGGCCAGTCGAGAGAGCCGGACGAGCTGAGTTCAGGGGCCAACTTCTCGGAGCCTGAGTTTTGGGGGGCTGAGTTCGCGGAAGCAATCATCGCGGAGCATGATCCCGATAACCGCCTCAAAGGACCAGTTCTCGGCGAACTTTTCGATGCAAAGCCGTCGCGAAGCGCTTCGTTAGGCACTAGCCTGATCCCATGAAGGATCCGTACGAAGGTCATCACCCATCGACGCCACCGCGCGGTGGCACCCGAGACGAGGGAACTCCACCCGCGCAAGTCAAGGATTCGAGAAACGCGCCGAAGCGTGGAGGTGGTCCCCCCGGGTTCGACATTGATGTGTTGGAACGAGGCGCGGAAATCGACGGCAAACCTCAGGAGATGGACCGGCGCCTTTTCATGCAGCTTCTCGTCTTTCGCTGCCCCAAAGGGGTCGATCCGAGCGCCACGGTGACAAGCCTTGGAGAAGACTTTCGGGCCGCCGAAGTTCCGGTGGTCGTCTACGAGGACACCAACGACCCTCGCGGAATCGCGGTCCTGACGTTCGGCGAAAACCCGGAACACTTCGTGAGCTCGGTGCGCCCGATCCTCGCGAAGGATGCCTACGCCGAGCTCGAGCTTCGACCGGATTTGACTATGCTCGGACGGAGCTACAGCGGCGGCTACGAGCGAGACCTCGAACACTGGATCATCAAGAAACCCGCCGAGACCGCCACCAATCCCGACTGGGGCTGGGCGGTGTAGTACCCGCTTCGGCGAGGCGGTGCGTTCGAGAAGCTCGATGCCCGCGAGCAGTCCAAGATCTTGAAGGAGCACGCGATCATCGGCCGAGCCTATGGCTCCAAGGATTACGCCCACGACATTCGCCTCGCATGCCACGGACTCGACGCGAACGACAACGAATTCGTCATCGGCCTGGTGGGAGAGCGTCTTCATCGGCTGTCCCATGTCGTACAGACGATGCGCAAGACGCGGCAGACCTCCGAGTTCATCGTGCAGATGGGCCCGTTCTTTGTGGGCAAAGCAGTCGTCCAATACCGCGGTGCCTAGCCCTCGTTCGCCCGGGCTAGAGCGGCGTCGACCGCTACATCTCGGCAATCGCCCGGTTTTCGGCAACTCGCTGAAGAAACACCGCTCGCTGCGAAGCGTCTTCGATCTTCTGCGCTCGTTCAGCAAGCACCGTCTTCGCGGCTCGAACTTCCTCCTCGGCCACCGCCGCGTGACCACATGCGCGGAGCGCCGCGATGTGCGTCGCGCGTAGCTGCATCTCCCTCTCTTCCATCGGGTGACTCTCGAGGAGCGAGATGCCCTCCGACGTTCGGACCAGCGCCTCCTCTGGACGACCGGACGCGAGAAGAACCTGAGCGTATACGGCAAGGGCCTGACCCCGGACCGCAAGAAAATCTGCGGCCGCTCGACACGCCGCCGAGGCTTCATGGTACGCCGGATCCACCTCTCGCTTTTCCAGATACGCCTCCGCGATCCCGCAGTGAGACATCACGGCCAGTCGGACGTCCGCCCCCGCGACGAACACCTCGAGGGCCTCACGCTGAAGTTCGAGCGCCTCGTCGGGACGTTGGAGACGAAGCAGGCTCGAGGCAAGATTTTGCTTGGCGAGGGCCGCGGAGTACGCGGCACCGACTCGCTCCGCATCCGCGAGCGCGCTCCGAAGGGCCGCCTCCGCTTTTTCGAACAGCCCGAGCTGGAGGTACATCACGCCGAGGTTCGCCCCGGCGCCTCCCGCCCAGCGAATGTCACCAGCGGCTCGAAACACCGAAGCCGCGACTGCGAACTCGCGGGCGGCTCGGGTGAGATTCCCGTCGAACACCGCG
>JBCCZL010000270.1:0-12505 GCA_039187775.1 Myxococcota bacterium | reverse complement strand
CTCGCGGAGTGTTCGGAGTGATCACCGCAAGCCCCACCGCGGGCCGCTCACCCTCGGTGTGAGTGTAGAACACGTGGTCGGTTTGCCCATCGTTGGGGTCGTCTTCATCGAGGAAGTTCTGCACGCGAAGTGCCTCGGGAACGACCGACACCCACCGGAGCTTGGGAAGGGACACGATGGCCACACTGCGGGTTTCGAGGGCCCATGCGTTCATCTCGAAAACCGCCGCCCCCTGGTCGACCACGTCGTTCGAGGGAAACCGCACGTCGTTCACTCGAAGAAGGTCCCAGTTAAAGAGCTCGATGTCGGCGTCCTCAAAGTATGCGGCGGGCACGCCACTCTGAAGCCGCACCGCATCCCGAATGGAGATCGAGTTCAGAAACCACAGCGCCTCGACGAGCTTGGGACCAATGATCGGCGTCCGCATCAGCGCCGCGCCGAGGGACACGTTGTACGCATTCATGTCGATCGGTGCCTTGAACGCCAGCGTCTCAAACCGCATCGCGTCCAGCCGGTCGTCCCAGTAGGTCGCAGAAAACCCAAGGCGGATGATCACCGAGTTCAGGAAGTTGACCGCCTGCTCGGCGACCCGGCCCTTGCCGCCCGGAAGGATCGAGGACAGAAGCTCCGCGATCACATCGCCGATCGATCGAAGGCCGCCTCCGAGACCGTTCTGCGGCCGGAAGGTCCCCCAGGGCACCATCCGAACGGGGTTGGGCATGTATTGGGTAGTGTCCAGCTGGACGTCTACTTCGACGAGGTCGGTCGGAACGAAAGTATCGATCAGCCCTTTGATGACTGCCACCGACACTCGAACTCCGGTGGAGACCGCCGCGACCGGCGCCCCCACGCCAGAAAGCAGCGCAACGACGCTGATCGCGTCAAGGGTCAGTCCGAGGAGGTCGATGCCCGTGCTGATCGCGTCGAGCTGAATCGCCACGCGGTGGGCGGAGTTGAGACCGGTGTCATGAATCAGCGGCACACGCTCGGGATAGTGGGTACTCCCCGCCTCGACCTGTTCAATCGACTGGAGCACCCCCGAGCTCTCGAAGGCGGCTTGAAGCACGCGCGCATCGTCGGGCGAAAGCGCCCGAAACTGCTCGGCGGCGAGGCGAGCGCTTTCCCGGGCGAGCTCGAACTCTCCTTCGACGATCGCCCGCTGCTCCGAATCGTAGCTCTCATCGACGATCGCCTGCCAGGTCGGCTCAGGCAGATCCCAAACCGCCTGCACATCGTCCGCGAGGTGCACGACGCCTTCATCGATCAGTGCCGCCACTTCCTGCTGCGAATAGCGGAGCTCGGGAAAGCGAAGCCGAAAGGGGACCCAGTTCGAGCGGGGTTCGGTCGCACTCCCGAACGCGATGCGATGCACCCCTTCCTCGAACGTCGGCAAGGCGAAGGTGATGGCATGCCGTGCTTCGTTCGCGTCCATGGAGGCTGGCAGGGCTCCGACGCCCGCAAGCTGGACCGGAGTCTCGCTCCCCTCGAGCCAGAGGTAGACGTCGGGCACCTCGAGGTCCATTCGGTGCACCGTGGCGAGGATGAGCTCGGCCGGACCGACCTCTCGATCGGCGGGGCATTCGACGAACCACGCGGCGTCATCCGAAGTGCAGTCGAGCGAATCCATCGGCACTCGTCTCGGATCCTCGTCGTCGTCCGCGGCCAGCGAACAGCCCCCGCTGGAGAGAACCCCGCCGCCGGCGACCAAAGCATAGCCCCCCACCAGGAGAGCACGGCACAGGTTCAACCGTCCGAGTTGCGCCATAGCGAAAGTATAGACGCCTCAAGTTGTAGAATGTTCTTCGACCTCTTTTTTCGTTCGGAGCACCAATCGAAGACCATGTTTCGCACGTCCTCGGATCCCGAAGTAGGCTGGCAGAGTGACGGGGCTAGCTCACAGAGAGAGTGAAGAAGTCGCGGCACTCTCCGTCTTCCCTGGGATGCGCCTGGTTGGAGCGGTGGTTGCACTCCTCGCGTTTGGGTCTTCGGCATCGGCCGACGATGTGGTGACCCTTCCCGTCGCCGCCGCGGTGGTCCACGTCGATGGCCAGCCGGTGGTGGACCGCACGTGGATGGACGAGCGAATCGATTGGGCCAATCGAATCTTCGCGCCGGCCGACATCGCCTTCGAACTCGTCGATGTACGGCCCCTCGACGAAGCGCATCGAAAACTCGAGAGCCGACGGGATCGGCATGCCCTCGGGGCCGAACTTCGGCCTCGGGTCATCAACTGGTTCGTGGTCGAAGCGCTCAAGGATGTCGACGTCGAGGATCGCTGGATTCGCGGGGTGCACTGGCGACCCCGCGGGTATCCAGAAGGTTCGCACTTTGTGATCATGAGCCAGATCGCCGGCTCGACGGTACTCGCCCACGAGCTTGGCCACTTCTTCGGCAACCGGCGCCACCCGGACACTCCAGGCAACATCATGAGCTACCAGCGGGGCGACGTGGAGCCATTCTTCGATGACACTCAGCTCCGTCGAATCCGCGAGCACCGGCGCCGCTTCCTGCGCACCCGCGAGCTCATCCCCGTCGAATAGGCCACGTCGAATCGGCTGCCACCGAATCGGCTACCGTCGAATCGGGCCCGGTGCGATCGAAACCGCGATAGGCTTTGTTGGTGGAGTTCTATTTCGACTACCTGTCGCCTTACGCGTACCTGGCGTGGCATGCGGTCCGACCGATCGCCGAGGAAGCCGGGCGGACCATCGAGCCCAAGCCGGTGCTCCTTGCCGGCCTCCTGGGGCACTGGGGTCAGCTTGGACCCGCGGAGATCGAGCCAAAGCGGATCTTCACTTTCAAGGACGCCCTTCGTCGCGCCGCCGATGACGGCATGCCGCTTCGTGGCCCCAAGACGCATCCCTTCAATCCACTGACCGCGCTCCGCGTGTCGCTTCCCGAACTGGCGGGCGAACACCAAGCGAAGATCATCGATGCGATGTATGCGGCGAGTTGGGGAAACGGCGGGGAGATCGGTCAAGACCAAGGGGTGGTGGACGCCCTTCAGGAGATCGGCCTCGACGGAGCCGATCTGGTAGCCCGGAGCAAAAACGCGACGATCAAACGGACGCTTCGCACCGCCACCGCGAGCGCGGTCGAAAAAGGAGTGTTCGGAGTCCCCACGGTGCTTGTGGATGGTGAGCTGTTCTTTGGCCGAGACCGGCTCGAAGACGTTCGACGATTCCTTCGGGGCGAAGATCCGATCACTGCCGAAATGGCGTCGGCCCTCCTCACCCGCGGCGCGTCCGCAGAGCGAAAGCGCTGAGTCAAACGCCGGCAACGCCGGATCTTGTGACGACCTCGACGCTCTTCTGGGCCGAACCTAATTCCGGTACTGTCCCAGCCCGTGGGACGCCACGTTGGGGGCTTCCCGACCCAGTCTTTCCGACCCTTGTAGGAGGCCTCTATGGCGCCCGCCGTTCACAATCGCCCGATCCGAGACCACGTCGAAGCCCTCGGCTTCGCGAAGGAACACGTCCGATTCTATGGAGAGGACATTGTGAAGATCTCCCCGGAGGCGATGAAGGCGCCCCGAACCCGCAGCACGCCGTCCAAGCTCGTGCTCGTCTCGGCGATCACTCCGACCCCCGCCGGCGAGGGCAAGACCACCACGAGCATCGGCCTTGCGCAGGGCCTTCACGCGCTCGGTCAGTCCGTCTCCGTCGCGCTTCGCGAGCCGTCCCTCGGCCCTGCCTTCGGCATCAAAGGCGGCGCGACGGGTGGTGGGAAGAGTCAGGTGGTGCCGGCTGATCGCATCAACCTGCATTTCACCGGGGACTTTCACGCGATTACGTCAGCCCACAATCTTCTGGCCGCGCTGGTCGACAACCACCTTCACTTTGGGCAGAGCCCGGCGATCGATCCTCGCCGCGTGGTGTGGCCGCGCGTCCTCGACATGAACGACCGGTCGCTCCGACGGGTGGTGGTGGGCCTCGGCAATCGTTCCGACGGCATGCCGCGGCAGGATGGGTTCGAGATCACAGCCGCGTCCGAGGTCATGGCCGCCCTTTGCCTCGCCGAGAGCGCGGCGGACCTTCGGGCTCGCCTCGAGCGCTGTATCGTCGGCTACAGTCCGGACGGCGCACCAGTGACGGCCAAAGACCTCCACGCGGCCGACGCGATGGTCGCGCTCCTCCAGGATGCCGTCTGGCCCAACCTCGTGCAGACCACCGAAGGGGTGCCCGCATTTGTTCACGGTGGACCATTCGCCAACATCGCCCACGGCTGCAACAGCGTGATCGCCACCCGGATGGCGCTCCACGCGAGCGACTGGGCGATCACCGAGGCGGGCTTCGGCTTCGACCTCGGCGGGGTGAAGTTCTTCGACATCAAGGCCCGAGCCGCCGACCTCGACCCCGCGGTGGTCGTCCTCGTGGCGACGGTGCGCGCGCTCAAATACCACGGCGGCGCTTCGCTCAAGGACCTGAAGACGCCGGATCCGAAAGCGGTGGCCGCCGGCCTTCAGAACCTCGACCGGCACATCGACAGCCTCGCGACCTTCGGCAAAGAACCGGTCATCGCGATCAATCGCTTTGCCGACGACAACGACGAAGAGACCGCGGTCATTCAGGCCCATGGCGAAAAGCGAGGGCTTCCCTGCGCCCTGTCGGAGCACTTTGCCCGTGGAGGCGAGGGCGCAGAGAGCCTCGCCAAAGCGGTGATGGCCCAGGCCGAGCGCGGCACGAAGAAGCACACGCCGCTCTACGAAGTGAGCCAGTCGGTGGAGGCGAAGATCGAATCCGTGGCTGCCAAGATGTACGGCGCCGAAGGGGTGATCTTCAGCAAGGGTGCCCGAACCAATCTCAAGCGGATCAAGAAACTCGGCTTCGACAACCTCCCGGTGTGCATCGCGAAGACCCATCGCTCGCTGTCCGACGACCCAACGCTCCGCGGCCGGCCCACCGGCTTCGAGATCACCGTCCGAGAGATCGTGGTCAACGCCGCCGCCGGATTCCTCGTGGTGATCACCGGCGACATCATGCGAATGCCTGGCCTCCCCAAAGAACCACGCGCCCGCCACATCAAGCTCGGCGACGACGGCGTCGAAGGCCTGATGTAAGCCGGCCTTTGTAAGCGCTCGCGCCCCCGCGCGGAACGGCACCGTTCAAATCCGAGACCGCTCGCTCCTCGAAACGGCTCTCAGCCCCGGGCTAAAGCAGGCAGCCCTCATCGGTGGGGTTGTCGCAGCTGCAGGCCGTGGTCGTCCGGCGGCATTCGAAGAAGCAGTCCCCGACCGACGCGGCGCCGCAAAACTCCTCACAGGAAGCGATGATGTCCTCATCGGCCAGTCCGGATCGGTCGATGGAAAGGAGAAACTCCTCCTGGGATTGGCAGCTTCGGGCGGTGAGCCCGCTCTGATTGCCGTCGCCGCACGAAATCATGCCTTGGCACTCGTAGATCACTCGTTGCCCCGCCTGAACGACCCCCGAATCGGGGTTTGGGGCCACGCTTCCACGAGCGTCATCGCCACAGGCGGCCGCTAGGAAGACAAAGACTGCTGCACAAAAAACTCTGCTCATGGGTGCTCCTGCTGATCAAGACGGTGGTCTCTATCAGCGAGAGAGCAGGGCAGATGTTAAGTCGGGCATTAACTCTGGGCGCGTTCCGCTTCGGTCCGTTCCACATGGAGGGGTATGTCCGCCCGAAGGCGGTAGCCGCCGTCGCGCCGTTCGAGCACATCCCGCAGGCCGCGGCGCCGAAGATCGGCAAGGGCCACGCGAACACGGTTCGCCGCCGCTTGGGGAGACGCTTGCTCATTGGGCCACCCCACGGCAAAGAGATCGGCGGTCGTCAGGGACGCCCGGGTGGGTCCCACGTCACACAGTGCAGCCAAGATGCGCTTGCCTGGCCCCCGTCGGCGGAGGTCCACGAGCTGCCCATCCGGGAGCCGTGCCCAGGTACCGCCAATGCCAACCACCAGCCCATCGAGCGACGCCGCGACCGGGATACCGTGGCGTGCAGCGAGGAACACGGCATCCTCGCGAACGCCTTGGGTAAACGGCTTTGTGATGGCGGGCGTTTCCCCCACCAGTACCCGAGAGAGGAGCGCCTCCGACGTGCCTCTCTCGCCTCGCGCCAATGCGCTCTCCGCTTTCGCAAACTCGAGCGCCAGACGGTGGGCGGAGTACACGTGGCGCCATTCCGCGTTTCCCCGGTTGTTCTCCGGATCCTCGAGGCTTGCCTCGGCCTCACGGAACGCCTCCTCCGCCTCTCGGAGGAGTCCTCGCCGGGCCCGCGCAGCCCCGACTCCTGCCCACGGAGCACACAAAAACACCTCGAGCCGTGCCGCAAGGAAACAGTCTTCTGCTTCGGCATAGGAGCCGCGGTTGAGGTGGCCGAGGCCGGGATAGTAGCGCGCGCTCGCGGCGGAGCGCCGGTCGCCAAACTCTTCGTAGATAAGGAGTGCTTGTTCCAGCGCCCTCAGCGCCTGGCTCGCCTTTTCCGGCTGCTCGAGCCGCGCCACACCAAGCGCGAGAAGCGCAAAGCCCTGCAGACGTCGGTGCTCGATGGCCTCGAAGAAGGACAGTCCCAAAAGAGCATGCTCCTCCGCCAGCGCGGCGTTTCCGGCGAAGCGAAGCGCCACCGCCAGCTTTACCTGGAGTTGACGAACATCGAAGATCATCCCCTCCTCGGAAAAGACCTCGATCGCCCGCTCAAGATGAGCAATGGCTTGCGTGATATCCCCTTGCGACAGAGCAGAGAAGGATTGCGCCCGGGCGGCGGCGGCGATCGCGAGGGGGTCACCCCGCCGCAAACCCTCGACGCGAAGGGCTTGCACCAAGGCGGTGACCTCGGGGGCCTCGAAGAATCGTGTGGCGACCGCGAGACAAGACTCGGCCGCGCTCCGGCGCTCCGACCAGTTCGTCGCAGCGGCCATGGCGTCGGAAACGTCGCGGAGCGCAGGTTGTCTCTGGCCGCAACACGCATGCACGTAGGCGCGTCGCCCCAGCGCCTCCACCAGGAGACTCGGAAGCGCCTGCTCCTCGGCAACCTCGACCGCGGTATTCAACTGAGACCAACGCTCCGACGGGGGCTTGCGCATTCGGTGCACGGTGTCGATCGCGAGGGCAAGCTCCGCGGCCATCGCCGAGCCCCAAAGAACGGTGCGGTGGAGCGCGATGGCCAGATTCTCCATCTCGGGCATCAGCCGGCGGAGCGCGACCACCGTGTCCCCATGTTTGATCTCGTGTCCTAGCTCACTTGCAAGGCGAGCAAAGTACTTCGCGTGGCGGCGCTCCGCCCCAGCACGGCGAGTGTCCGAAGAGGGCGCTCGCGCGTTGACGAAATCCGCGATCGAGCTCAAAAAATGAAAGCGTCGGCTCCCTCCCATCGCGCGGCTCGCAAGGAGAGAGCGCTCCTGCAGCTCCTGGAGGAGCGTGGCGGCCTCCGGGCCGATCACACATTCGGCCGCTTCGAGCGTAAATCCCCCCTGAAACGCGGAGACCATCACGAGCGTCCGCTGCAGTTCGTCACTCAGGCTCTCCCACGACGCGTTGATCGCCTCCGTAAGCGATGGGTAGGGATGCTCGCTGGACGGATGCTCCATAGCGCAAAGGTCTGCCGGTTTCTGACGGCGGAGCAGGTCCCGAGCCGAAAGCACCCGGGCACGCCCAGCCGCCAGCTCGATGGCGAGGGGAAGGCCATCGAGACGCTCCACAAGCCGTTCGACATCCAACAGATCGTGCTCCCGTGCGCCCACCCGTTTCGATCGCTCGCAAAAGAGCTCGACCCCTTCGGATGGCGTGAGCCCACCAACATCCCCGTGGTGCGCTCGTGAATCCGGCAGGGACCGACGGCTCGTCACGAGGATCGAAATATTCCGCGCCTCGGCGCTGAGCTCTCCCGGCACCCATCCGGCCGCAGCCACCGCTCCTTCGTAGTTGTCAAGGACGAGGCCCTCGAGACCCCGTCGGCCAAGCCCGCTTGCAAGGCGCCGGAGCGCTTCCCGCGGGACCGGCGCATCGATGGGAGCTACACCGAAGGCTTCCTGCAGCTTCCCGATGACGCCTGCCGCATCGTTCACGCCAGTCAGATCGATGAACCGCCAACGCTCTCCCGGCGGTCCCCACTCTTGTTCGCAAACCTCGATCGCGAGGCGCGTTTTGCCTACGCCTGGGGGACCGACGAGCACTTCCAAACCGCCACGCAGCGATTGTCGAAGCTCGGCCACGAGTTCGCTTCGGCCGACAAAGGGCGTCTGAAACCGCGCAGGCACCTGGTCCGACGGTAGGGGCTGCTCCACGTCAAGAACTATGTCCCAGTGGCACGGGCCTGCCCTAAAGATAACCGGTCAGTGTACCGCCGAGGTTTACAAGAAGCTCACTCCCATCACGAGGCGCGGCCGAACCGCCACCGATGGTGCATCGTTTTCGGCTTCGGTTGGCGTGGACACACTGACGCCGGCCTCCACGAAGTATCGCGCGTATCGGCCACCCGTCGAAAGGCCGGCGAGGACACTGCCTCCGACGTAGGTGCCTTGCCAGTGGTCGGAGCAATCGCCAAAGAAGCTCGACTCATCGCCGCAAAGAAGCTCGATCTCTTCCATCCTCGACACCTCCAGGCCAGCGCCGATGTACGGCTGAAAGCGTGGTGAGCCAGGCATCCACACCACGTGGAGGGCGCCTCCCCCGCCGACGGCGCCTTCGAGAAACACGCCGGCCAAAAAACCATCGAGGCGGAGGTTGACGTCTTGCGCGAAGACGTCGCGAAGGCCGAGGTGGGCGGCGACTTCGAAGAGCCCCGCGCCGACCGACACCCACAACGGACTGGCCTCGTTCGATTCGGGCTGGAACAGCGGCGCGGGCTCGGGAGCCGCCAAGACCACACGCTGGGCGGAGGCGGAGGAATGATCAAGAGCACTCGCCAAGACGGCCGCGAAAAGCAAGAAGCGCATGTCGAGCTGTCTCCGCAAGGCCAGTGCCACGGCAAAAATCGTCGGCAGGAGACCGCCCCAGCCCTCAGCTGTGAGCCCTTTGCAACAGCTCCGTGAAAGCGCCCACAATCTACACCCGCGACCGCTAGAGAGCGGACCCACCACCTCGCGACCTCCACCGCCGATGGATCGGCGTCGCTGGGAGTCGCGATTCGACGAAGGACATGCAAAGCATATTCGAGGCGAAAGGCGAGAGGCCGGTCGGGGCTGCCAGCGGCGTCGAGGCGCGGCTGGCGACACGGCGAGGTGGTGGGTCCGCTCTCTAGCCCCACCCCTCGGGAGTTTCGCCGGTCACCTTCAGCCGCACATAGCCGTGTTCGCGACACTGGTAGATGCGCTCGTAGACGGGGCCAGCCACGTCCGGGAGCCCGGTGAAGCGCATGTGGCGTCCACACTTCGGACAGGGTCGGCCATGAAGGCGCGGGTCACCGCCCGCGGGTGCGGACGAGTCCTTTTCGTGCGTCATAGCGACACCATAGGGCCAAACCAAACCGTATCTCTGCGTTAGTTCCGTGACGCACGACCCATCTTGACACAGCACAGCGGTCGCCCACGGAAGACGAAACCGGTTGGAACGCAGCGTGCTGGTGGTCCCAACGGGAGGAACGATGCGCGCAATTTGGATACTCCTGCTGATCGGCTGCAGCGGAAACGACAACTCGGGCACAACCCTGCCGGACGGCAGTCCGGACGCCACGCCGGACGCTGCGGCCGATGCGACTCGGGACGCTGCACCCGACGCGGCAGTCGATCCCTGCACCCTCGCGGACTGGGACGAAGGCATCCCCTTTTCCTCGGGACTCAGCGCATCGGAAGAGACCGCCTGTGCGCTTCGGGGTTTGGACTCGGCGTTCGAGGGTCAGCGCATCGTCTGTTCCGGTGAAGACAGTCATGGAGTGGGCGAGGCGAATCTTCTGCACGTCTCGATCGCACGGCATCTCATCCTCGAGCGGGGCTTTCGCACCGTTTCGATGGAGTTCGACCGCGCTTCGGCCGCCTCGTGGAATCAGTTTATCCAGACTGGCGACGAAGCGTTTCTCGAGCGTGGATTCATCGATGCCGCAGGACTCTCCAACAGCCGAAGCTCGGAAGCGTTCGTGCGCGATCTCCGGAGCATTGCCCTCGAGCTCCCTCTGGGAGAGACCCTCCTCCTCACCGGGTATGACGTGGCAGTGGGCGCGTCTTCGACAAGAAGCGCGCTCGTGTCGTTTCTCCGAATCACCGAACCCGCCACCGCCAACGACTGGCGGCTCCGGCTGAGCGACGATGCGGACGCCCTGAACGCGGTGATCGAGCTTCGCGAGCTCCTCACCGCCCGCCGCGACGAACACATCGCCCTCGCAGGCCTCGAAGCCACCGAGGACGCCGAAACCGATGCCGCGAACCTCTACGACGGGCTCCAGTTCATCGCCTACTTCCGCGCCGGCGACTTCAACACTGGCAACGCGACCCACCGGGAGCCGGGGATGACCCGAAATGTCATGGCAACCCTCGCGCGACGACCCGGTGGATTGCTCCTCACCAGCCACAACCAGCACTGCGGCCGCGACATCGACATCGGCCAGGCCGCCGACGGAACGATGACTCCGAGCCTTGGTCGCTCGATCGCGCTCTCGGAATACGGAACCGAGTTTCTGGTGCTCCATCAGCTCTACGCGAGCGGCGCCGAGGTCCTGCCCAGCGCCGGCTTCCCCACCCGGGCATTTCAAGCGCCTCCCACCTCGCTCGAGGCCACCCTCGGTCAGACCCTCGAGGGGGAGATTTGGCTGCTTTCGAACGCGCACACGGTGATCGAAGACCGCACCTGGACGAGCCGCTACGGCATCCCGTTCTCGCCCAAGACTCGCGCCGACGGGTACGTGTGGTTGCGAGTCACCACTCCGATTCTGCTCCGCGAGTAGGCCTACACCGCCTCGAGGCGCGCGGGTACATGCTTGTGCCACGGCGTTCCGACGAACGGATCGCGGGCCTCGAGCGCGGTCAGCTCGTTCGGTGCCACTCCGCCGCTCGGTTCATCACCGCCGAGCTCTTCCGGCCGGTTTTGAAGGCCCATCCCGTTGGGAAGCGAGATGTGCCCGCGCTGCATGGTGTCGCTGACCTCGACCGTGACGACCGCAGAGCCGCGAGCCGTCGAGAGCCGGAGCGAGTCACCGGTCGCGACGCCGAGCGCCGCGGCATCGGAGGGGTTCACCCGGAGCGAACCGTCGGCATCTTTCCGGCGCCAGTTCGGATCCCGAACGATCGTGTTGGCGGTGAACGATCGCCGCTCGCCCGCTGAAAGCACGAAGGGAAAGTCCGCGTGCGCCGTTTCTGGTCCCTCCGCAAGCCCCGCGCACTCCTCGAGAAGATCAGGAAGGGCGAGCTGCACCTTTTTGTTCGGCGTTCCAATCCGACCGAGAACGTCGTCCCATACATCCACGGCAAAGACGACCCCGGAGGGTGACTTCATGATCGCCTCGAAGAGCTGGATCGCGGTTTCTGCCGGCGTGCCCTTGAAGCCGGCACGGCCCAGCGACGCGGGGCTCTGAATCGCGCAGCGAGCCGCGAGGCCAAAGAGCACCGCCCCTTCGCGGAGGCCCTCGGGCAGGGTGGGCCCAAGGCTCCGGTAGAGAAGGACCGGCGCGAGCCCGGAGTGCGAAGGATGGAAGGCGACCTTGGCCATGAACGCATCGGCGAAGACCGAAAGCCCTTCCTCTGCAGCAGCACGAAGCTCCGCGACCAAGGCTTGATCGATGAGTCCGAGCTCCTCGACGAGCCGAGCATGGATTTCCGCTTCGGGAAGCGGCCCTTCGTCCGGCGCCGAGAGCAACGCCGGACGCAGATGAAAGTAGTTCTTCGGAAACTCGAGATTAAAGAACGTGGCCTCTGCCTTTTCGAACTGCGTCGACGCTGGAAGCACATAGTCCGCGAGGCGAGCTGTTTCGCTCAACGCAACGTCGATAACTACCAAAGTATCGAGCGACCGCAGTGCTTCACTCATCCGCGAGGTATCGGCGAGGGAATGGGCCGGGTTGGCCGCTTCGACGATCATCGCGCGGTAACGCTTTTCATGATCCGTGAGGATCTCTTCGGCGATCACATTGCACGGCACCAGTCCCCCAACGATGCGGGCACCGACAACCGGTGAATCGCGCTTGTGCACTCCATCGGCGATCGCGAGGAGCGGCGTCGGCGCGTACTGAGTGCCCTCCTTGCCAAGGTTTCCCGTAAGGAGCCAAAGGAGGCGGTGAAGGTAGCTCACCAAAGTCGAGTGGCGGTTCATCTGCACGCCCAGGTCCTCGAAGGACGCGACGCTTCTTGCTTTGGCGATGCGCCGAGTCGCGTCACGAACCAGGTCCTCGGCGACGCCCGTGTGGGCACAGTATTCGGCCACCGGAATGTCGGCAAAGTGAGCGACCACTTCATCCACGCCCGCGGCGTGGGCATCCAGAAACCCGCGATCAACGAGCCCTTCTTGCACCAGCACCGCCACCATCGCGGAAAGGAGCCATGCGTCGGTGCCGGGCTTGACCTGGAGGTGGATGTCCGCGAGTTCGGCGGTCTTCGTTCGTCGCGGATCCACCACGATCATGG
>JBCCZL010000269.1:0-12559 GCA_039187775.1 Myxococcota bacterium | reverse complement strand
TAGCCATCGACACGCCATCGGACCGGCATTACGTTTGTCTCAATGGAGACTGACAAAAGCGCCCGATATCGTGCGCCCTTTGGCCTGGGCGGGCCCTCCGAGATCGGTACCGACGACGCGCAGCGCCTTCTCGATCTCGCCCTCAGCAAAGGTGGGGACTACGCCGATCTGTTCTTCGAGTACGACGTGAGTGGGAGCTATAGCTTCGACGATGGGATTCTGAAGGCGGCGTCCCGCGGAGTGTCGCTGGGACTCGGGGTCCGGGTCATGAAAGGCGACGCCACCGGCTACGCATACGTGGAGGACTTGAGCGAAGACTCGATGCGGCGCGCCGCTCGAACCGCCGCGCAGATCGCCGATGCGGGAGGCGCGACGGACACCGTGGGACTTGCCTCGCCGAAGGGGGTTCCTGACCGCTATCCGGTCCCGGAGCTTACCCTCGAGATCCCCGGCGAGACCAAGCGCTCGCTTCTTGCCCGAGCGAACGAGGTCGCGCACGGTGAAGACCGTCGAATCATTCGGGTTCAGGCGGGGTTCAGTGAGTACATCCGCGAGCTGCTCATCGCGACGAGCGACGGCCGCTTCGTGCGCGACCGCCAGCCGATGATGCGATTTAATGTCTACGTGATCGCCGAAGACGACGGCAAACGGCAAACCGGCTCGTCCGGTGGGGGAGGCCGCTTCGGAATGAAGTACTTCGACGATCGGTCGCCCGAAGCGCATGCCAAGGAAGCGGTTCGTCAGGCCATCGCAATGCTGGACGCCCGCGAGGCCCCAGCGGGCGAGATGGAAGTGGTGCTGGCCCCTGGTGATAGCGGCGTGCTCTTGCACGAGGCCGTCGGTCACGGGCTCGAAGCCGACTTCAATCGGAAGCGAACGAGCAACTACACCGACCAGATCGGGGAACGGGTCGCGAGCGAACTCTGCACGGTGGTCGACGACGCGACGATCGAGAGCTCGCGGGGAAGCATCAACGTGGACGATGAGGGCAATCAGCCGACGTCGGCAACCCTCATCGAAAACGGGGTTCTTCGCGGCTATATGCAGGACCGGCACTCGGCGGAGTTCTTCAAGACGAAGGCCACGGGGAACGGACGCCGGGAGAGCTTCAAGAGTCACCCGATGCCGCGGATGACCAACACCCACCTCCTCGCCGGCAAGGACGACCCGGAAGGCATCATCAAGAGCGTTCAGCGCGGCGTCTACGCGAAGAAGTTTGGCGGGGGCCAGGTCGACATCTCGAATGGCGACTTCGTGTTTAATCTCACCGAGGGTTATCTCATCGAGGACGGCAAGCTCACCGCACCCCTCAAGGGAGTGAACCTCATCGGCAACGGACCCGACGTGATGCGGAAGGTGGTGATGCTGGGTACTGATTTTCAGCGCTCCGACGGCATTTGGACCTGCGGCAAAGAGGGGCAGAGCGTGCCGGTGGGCGTGGGCTGTCCAACGGTCAAGATCTCGGCGGTCACCGTTGGCGGCACGGACACCGGAGGTTGATGTGATCAACGGGCACGACGAGGCGTTCGCTCTCGGAGAGCGAGTCATCGAAGCCGCGAAGAAGTTGGGCGCGACAGTTGCCGAGGCGACGGTTCGAGAGAGCTCCCATCTCTCTACCAAGATTCGAATGGATAAGCCCGAGCTCGTCGAAGAAGCGGGCTCGAAGGGCCTTGGCCTTCGGGTGTTCATTGATCAGCAAGTGGCCATGTCCTACACCAGCGATCTCTCGGACCAGGGCATTCAGAATCTGGTCGAAGACGTGGTGGAGCTGGCTCGCCTGTCCCAGGCCGACGAGTTCGCGGGGCCTCCCGACGCAAGCCTTCTTTCGACCGAGGACCAGCACCAGGACCTCGACCTCTATGACGAGGGGATGGGCAGGCTCGAGGCGGACGCCGCGCTCGAGATGGCGCGGAGCGGCGAAAAGGCGGCGTTCGCCCACGACGAACGAATCATCAACAGCGAAGGCGCGACGGTGACCCGCGTGGCCGGTTCGAGCGTGTTGGTCACCAGCGGAGGTTTCCGGGGTGGCAGCCAGGGTACCTATGCCTCGGTGGTCGTTCGGCCGGTGGTCGACGATGAGGGTGGCAAGAAGCGAAGCGGCGCTCACTGGGATGCGCGGCGCCACTTTGGCGACCTGGCGAACCCGTCGGATGTGGGCAAAGAGGCCGCGGTGCGGACCCTCCGAAAGCTCGGGGCGAAGAAGGTCGCGACCCAAGAGGTTCCCGTGGTGTTTGACCCCGATGCGGCGCGAAGCATCCTCGGGCTCCTTGCTGCGTCGATCAACGGGAGCTCGATTTGGCGGAAGAGCAGCTATCTCGCCGAACGGGAAGGCACCGACATCGCGAGTGGCCTCGTCACGATCGTCGACGATCCAACCATCGTTCGCGCTCCCGGGTCGCGGACGTTCGATGGCGAAGGGCTTCTCGCCCGAAAAAATCTGATCGTCGAGGGTGGCGTCCTGCGCACGTTTTTGCTCGACAGCTACTGCGCGCGAAAGCTGAACAAAGGGAGCACCGCGAGTGCCTCCCGTGGCGGAAGCGGCGGCGTCGGGCCGTCGACGAGCAACTTCATCCTCCAGCCTGGCTCCGACGATCCGAAGGACATCGTGTCAGGTACGAAGGCCGGGCTCTACGTCACGGAGATGATGGGCTCGGGCTTCAATCCCACCACCGGCGATTTCAGCCGCGGCGCCTCCGGGTTCTGGATCGAAAACGGAGAGCTCGCTTATCCGGTGAGTGAGGTGACGATCTCTCTGAACCTGGATGAGATCTGGAAGCGGGTGGACGCGGTGGGAACCGATCTTGAACTCAAGACTTCGGTCGCCGCGCCAACATTCCGCGTGTCGTCAATGACCGTTGCCGGGCGCTGAGTTCGAACCGACTCAGGCGGCGAACGATCCCGCCGCTGCTTTTCGGGCGCTCGCGGCCTGGGCGGTCCCTGGCGCCCGAGTGACATTTCCGACTGGTCGCCAAGATCCCCTCGGCTACTCCTGGGACGGGGCCCACCTCCGTCCGACGGGTCTCACCTTGGAGAGCCAGCTTCACGAGCTGTCGCATTTGTTGGTGGCACCGGTTGAGCGCCGGGGTGCGATCGAGTTTGGGCTGGGTCCGGACCCGTATCGGCGGAGCTCTCCGCCTCGGCTGGTCGAGTCTGTGGTGGCCGACCGAGAGGAGCTCGACGCGTGTGCGCTCCAGATCGGTCTTGCGGAGTTCTTTCAACTCGACGCCTTTGCGGTGTCGGTCGAGTTCTCGACCGAGCCCCTGACCGCGGCCGCGCTCGGGCGTCTTCAGGCCCGGTGTCGCCATGCGCTTCCAACCGAGTGGTGGCGGGCGCTCCAGGCGCACTTCGCATCTCCGCATTTGGCGAGGCACACTTAGTGGGTGGAAGTCGCCGTCCTCCTTGTGGCCTCTGCGATGGCTGGTACTGCGGTCGCGGTGCGAGGCCTCTACGGGTTCTATTCCGAAGGTGCGGTGCTCCGCCGTCAGATGCGGCGCGTCCAGAGGCAGCGGATCGGTGATGCGGTGGACGGGAGCGAGGTCAAGGTTTGCGGAGTCGTGGACGATGAAGGGCCGCTGCTCGAAGCGCCGCTCACCGGGCGACGATGCGTGGCGTGGACCATCGAGGTGTGGGAAGGCGATGCGGGCCCTGATGCGCCGCCGCTCGTCCGTGATGCGGGACTCCGTGACTTCCTGCTGTACGAAGAGTCCGGGCGTGGTCTTGTGCGCCTCGAGCGCGTGCGATTTCTTCTGACGCAGAAGAGTCATTTTCGGAGCGGCCCGTTCACGCTCCCGAGCGAGCGCGCCGAGGCCTACCTCGACCAGTGTGGCGTGCGCCCCGTCCTCAGCACGGGGATTCGCAAGCGGCTTCGGTTCTGCGAAGCGATCGTTCGGCCGGGGGATCGGGTGACGGTATGCGGCGCCGCGCACTGGGTCCGCGATCCGGACCCCCGCGTGCAAGCGAGGGTGTCGTATCGAGCAGCGGCGCGGAGACTTGTGATCGATGCGCCGGACGGCGGGTTTGTGCTCGTCAGCAACGACGAGGCCGCATAGCCGGCGGCGACCATCCACATCCGCGACGCCGCCTATCGCGCTAGCGGCGGGTTCTCCGCCAGATCATCCCGAAGACCGGGAGCAGCGGAAGCCAGCTTCCGAGGGAGAGAAGGCGTCGTCGTGCCAGAGGACCCTCAGCCGAACAGACGATCGCAGGGTCGCGGCTCTGGCAGTACTGTGGCTCGGCTGACCCTGACGAAGCGCGCTCGTTTGGTCGGAGGCGTGGCACAGTTCGCACCACGCGGTTGGCTTGGGTTTGCGGATTGGCTGCGGTGGCCGGGAACCGCGACTTCGTTTCCGAACGAGCGGCGAATACACTTGGGTCATGTCGACGACCGACAAGCGCCTCTTGCGTGTGCTTCCCGTGGAGCGCTGGCCTAGTCGAGAGGAAGCCGCCGCGATGCGTTGGTTCTCTCCCATCGCTCTCGGGTCCACCGAGACCCTTCGGCGGACGTGGGTTCCGGCGATGGTCCCGTGGCGAGCCACCGAAGACGGCCTCGTGACCGATGCGGTGGTCGAGTGGTATCGGCGCTTCGCCGAAGGGAAGCCGGGAGTGTTGGTCGTCGAAGCCACCGGCGTGCGGGACGTTCCGAGTGGGCCGTTGCTCAGGATCGGCCACGACCGATTCCTTCCTGGCCTGGAACGGCTCGTCCGCGCGGTCCACGACGCGAGCGGCGGGGAGACGCGGCTCTTTATTCAGCTCATCGACTTTCTTCAGATTCGCCGGCGGCCGCCCCGGGAGAAGTTTCTCCTTCGGTTCCTTCCTGTCGATGAGGCGCTTCGAGGGCGCGCGGTCGGCGTACTAGGAAACGTGGCCAAGGGCGACGAGGCGGCGCTTCGCCAAACCCTCACCTGCCTCGACGACGATGTGCTCGAGCCGATCCTCGGACCCCGGCAGTGGGAAAGTCTCACCCGAGGATATCGGGAACGGGTGACCGACACCGAGCTCGGCCACATTCGGGAGCTCCCCCAAACGTTGCCGCCAGTATTCGCCGCGGCCGCGCTCCGGGCCCGTCGCGCGGGGTTCGACGGCGTCGAGCTTCACTACGCACACGCCTACACCATGGCGTCGTTTCTCTCGCGGCGAAACACGCGAACCGACGGCTACGGCAGCGAGCTCGAAAACCGACTGCGACTGCCGCTAGAGGTGTGTCATGCGGTCCGTCAGGCGGTGGGCACCTATCCGGTGGGCGTTCGTTTCCTCGGCGACGAAGTGATCGACGATGGTTCGAACCTCGAAGACGCCGTTCACTTCGGGGTCGCGTTTGCCCGAGCCGGCTTCGACTATCTGAGCATCTCCAAGGGAGGCAAGTTCGAAGATGCGAAGGAGCCGAAGGTGGGCCAGGCGGTCTATCCCTACACCGGCCCCAGCGGGCATGAGTGCATGCCCACGGTGCGCATCGACCGAGAGCGCGGCGGGGGCGGCCCCTTCGGTCGCAATGTTCCTCTCGCCAAGACGATTCGCCAATCGGTGCGAGAAGCCGGCTTCGCCACTCCGGTGGTGGCGGCGGGCGGCATCTGCAGCCCCTGGCAGGCGGAGGCGATCCTCGAAAACGAAGAAGCGGATCTCGTGGCCGCGGCTCGTCAGAGCCTTTGCGACCCCGATTGGTTTCGAAAGATCGAGCTGGGTCGAGGAGAAGAAGTCCGCCGCTGCTTCTTCACAAACTACTGTGAGGCACTCGACCAAGCCCACAAAGAGGTGACCTGCCAGCGTTGGGATCGCGAAGACGATGGCACATCCCCCGCGATGGCCAAGGACCAGCGGCGGCGACTCACCCCGCCCTCCTGGTCACCCGGAGCATCGACGTGAGTGAGCCGAAGGTCTGCGTAGTCACCGGCGGGGCCTCCGGAATCGGTCGGGCCGCCGCGGAACAGCTCGCTCGCGCCGGTCATCGGCCGGTCCTCGTGGGTCGAGATGCCGACCGCGCCGAAGCTACATGTTCCGCGATCGATGCCGCGACCGGGCACCGGCCGAAGTTTGTGCGCGCAGACCTGTCATCCCAAGCGGCGGTTCGCGATCTTGCCGCGTCGCTCCTCTCGGACTTCCCGCGCATCGACGTGCTCATCAACAACGCGGCGCGTCCGATGCACCAGGAGGGCCCGACGCTCACCCGGGACGACGTCGAGGAGGTGTGGGCGGTCAACCACCTCGCCCCATTTCTCTTGACGTCGCTTCTCGCCAAACGACTCGCCGCGAGTGAGGGGCGGGTGCTCAATGTGTCGGCGGAGGGGCTCGCCGCGCACCCGTTTCTCCGTCTTGACTTTGACGACCTCGACAGCCGCGAGACCTACGAGCCCACCACGGCGTATTTTCGCTCGAAGTTGGCGCAGTGCGCGTTCACGGTCGTCTTTCAGGAGCGCCACCCCGAAGTGGCCACAAACATCGTGCGGGTCACCCCAGTGTCGGTGGCCGAAGATTCGCTGCCCACCGACCTCGATAACCTCTGGCGCACGGCTTATCGGGTTCGCCAGCGCCACGCGGTCACTCCCGAGGCGATGGCCGAGGTCTACGTGTGGGCGGCGCTCGACGAGCGCGCGGGAGCTCTTCGCGGCCAACATCTCGACCACCGACGACGGGCGATCAATCATCCGACAGCGATCCGCGATGATAGTCTCCTCGACCAGCTCTGGTCCCGAAGCGCGATTCAAACCGAGCTCTAACGCCGGGAGACGCGAAGACGCCGGGCTGCCGCACACAGCGATCGACCTGGCTCATCGCCGGTGATGATGCGGTAGGCGCGACGGGCGCCTCGCTGGCGAACCGGGTCCGCATGACACGCATCTTGCCGAAGGGCGGGAAGGGCGGCGCGAGGGTTGAGTTCCGCGAGGTAGCGGAGCACCCGGAAGCGACTGGCGCTCGTCGTATCCGGCGAGGCCAAGATGCGCTGATAGAGCCGAACCACCGCGCGGGAGGGAAAGTGTCGAAGCGCGGTCAGCGCCCGCTCTCGAATCCAGGGAAGTGTCGCTTCGCTCTCGACGATCGCACGAAGCTCTCCCTCCGGGTCCGAAGACGCGGCGCGAAGGTCGGCTTCGTCGGGGGCGTGATGAAACGAACTCAGGAGTTGAACGATCGGCTGCGGCGCCTGGGCCGTGGCGGTGGACGCGATTCCGAGAAGACACAGGCTGGCGATCGCTAGTACCCCCGTCCCGAAGTTCGTTCGGGGTTTTGTCGAGGAATCGGGCTCGAGGTTGATGGGCCTGGCGGCGGACGGCCCAAAGGCCATTCGAGGAGAGCATCGCGCTCCGGGCTGCCGAGATCGGGCCCGAGGGCCGGCAACCATCCGGAACGAATTTCGAGACGAGGGCAGTAGTTTCATGGACGGGTCAGCGGATTGGCCTGGAGGACGAACGCTTGGTCTGGCGTCAGCGATCGCGCCTCAAAGCCGGCGAGCGGAAACATGAGGTTGGTGCGGTCGGGGCAGTCGTCAGGGAAGCCGGTTTCGCACTGCGGGGTGTCGTCGAGGGGATCGAACGCCGCGGACATGTTTTCGGTGGTGTGGAAGAGCCCCAGGTAGTGACCGATTTCGTGCGCGAGGACGATCCCTGTGAACTCTGCCCCGAGCAACGGATCCGCATTCGACCCCATGGCGAGGAGCTCGGCGGTGAACACCACCCCGCTCGCAGCGGTACCGTGAAGGCCGGGAGGGCCGGGGATCCCCTGGGAGATGCCGACCACTCCTGCCTCGGGCAGATCGAGGGCCTGCACAAGAAACACGTTGAGGCTCAGCTTGCTCTCGAGGTCGCCCGCCACCGGCCTCGAGAGCGACGTGAGCTCACCGATCGCCGCGCGTGACTCGATCACCGCAAACTGCGGTTCCTCCACGTCGATGAAGTTGACCGAGCCGATCACGATCCCCGCCGGTGCGTAGATCTGGCGAAGCGTATCGAGCATCCGCGCGACCGCGGGGTCGTCCGGTGCACTCGCGGCGTCGAGATTGGGAACGCTCGCGAGATAGATGCTGAGATCGAGGATGCGTTCGCCGTCGGCCTGGCTCACGAGGTACACGCAGAGATTGCGGGTCTCGGCGGCCACCACCACCGAATGCGGGCCAGGCTCGAGCTGGTTGGAGAGCGCTGGAAGCGCAGGCACCACCAGCGGTGCCGCAAAGCCGAGAATCGCGGCGCTGACCGCCTGGAAGCGATTGGGTCCCTGCGTCAGATCGATCGATCCGCTCGGCGCGTCGAGACGAAGCGGTCGCACCGAGCCTCCGTCCTGACCGAACGCGACGACCGAGTAGGACGCCGCATCGGCGGGGACCTCGAATGCGATCGAAGTCTCGCCGGACGCTGCGCCGATGCAGCTTACCGCCCCGGCAGCGAGCGGAACCGCGTCGAAGGGCGCGGTCGCGAGGGCCGGATGGCACGCCACCACCCCGCGAAAGTCCCGACACGCGTAGCCGTCACGGCAGTCGCCGTCCGTGATGCAGGCAGCGACGCACTTGCCGATTCCCGTGGCCGGGTCGGAGACGCAAAGCCCCCCTCCCGCGCAGCCTTCGGTTTCGCAGCCGAGGGTGGTGCACATCCCACCGGGAAAGTCGGCCCCGGTCAGGCACACCGCGCCCGCGCAGTCGGTAGCCACGCCGCACTCCGCCCCGTCGGCCCGAGGGGCTCCTCCCAGCGGCTCCACCGGAGCCGGCTCGCTTCCGCTGCATGCCGCAATCGCAAGCCCCGCGGTCAGAGACCCGGCGACAAAAAGAAGAGAAATGCGACCGATTCCCTGCGCCACCTCTGAGGTACGCGTCGCCGGCGGATCGGTCACATCGCGCAGAGGTGGTCCGCGGGCGCAGCTTCAAGACAGAGAGACGCCGCCCCCGCGGGAGAAGTGCGGGGTGCGGCAATACGAGCCAGCCGTCCCCTCGCTAGCCACTCACCCGTGTGACATGGATCGCCCTCGCGGACGATCCACCCCAGCGGTCGCTCCGACCACGATCGCTGCTTCCTCGAAATACCTTGGGTCTTTCTCATTGGCTTGAAGCGACAACCGGCGGCGCCTCGCCCATCGGTCATCGACCAAGCCCACGCGGTGGAAGGGCTAGCTGCCCCCTACCTTGCGAGCGTATCGGCGCGGTGGGACGCTCATCTCTCTCTTGAAGGCGACGGCAAACGCGCTCTCTGACGTGTAGCCGACGGTCTCCGCGACCTCCGCGACGGAAGCCTCTGTGTCTCTGAGCTGAGCTGCGGCGAACAGCATCCGCCAGCGGGTCAGGTAGGCCATGGGGGTTTGCCCGGTGACTCGCCGGAACCGCGTCGCGAACGCGGTCCGGGACATCCCGGCCGCCGCCGCGAGGTCCTGGACGGTCCATGAGCGCGACAGGCTCTCGTGCATCGCCGCGACGGCCCGGGAAAGCGCCGGATCGGCGAGCGCCGACAGCCAGCCGCCTCCGTCCCGTGGCGCCTCTTCGAGGTAGCGGCGCATCGCCTGGATGAACACGAAATGGGAGAGGTGCGCGATCGAGAGGGCTCCGCCCGGGCGAGGCTGACGCAGTTCGTCGGCGATCCGCGTCAGCGACCATTGAACCGCTTCCTGCTCGGGTCCGCGGCGCACGACCACCGCAGGGGGAAGCGCCTCGAGGAGGAGGGGTGCGGCCGGGCCCGAGAGCAAGAAGCGGCTGCCTGTCATGAAGAACTCACCACCTGCGCCGAAGGTGGCGGTTCCACCGTGAGCGATCGGTACGTAGGGCGTCGCGCTATTCTCGTCGAACCCGGCGTCGCACGACGACAGTAGGAAGGGGCGGCCCTTGGGGAGGATGACGCAATCGCCTGCCTCGAGTTGCCGCGACTCGCAGCCCTCGACGCGGAGCCAGCACTGACCTTTCAGGATAGCGTTGCACTTCAGGCCAGCGTGTTGGCCGAATCGCACCGCCCATCGACCGCCTGCGTCGATCCCGGCGGCGACACAATCGTGCGGGTGGAGCAAGGAGACGATGTTGGAGAGGAGATCCATCGAGACGCGTTCATCTTGTAGCGAACGTGCAGACCTACCGCCGCTCCTGGAACGATGACGAAAGAACGGCGGACGCTGGACGATAGCGCGTTCGGTGAAGGGCCCCACGAATAGTGACGGAACGAACGCGTGAGGTAGACGATGATTCTCGTAACCACTCCCACAGGTGACATTGGCGCCCGCGTACTGCGTCACTTGCTCGACGGCGAGGCGGAGGTCCGCGTCCTGACCCGGCGTCCCGGCGGTCTTCCCGCCGATATCGTGGACCGTGTGGACGTCGTGGAAGGGTCCCACAGCGACCCGAAAGCGCTCGACGACGCGTTGGCGGGAGGTGTTCGAGGCGTGTTCTGGCTGCCCCCGGGGAGTCCCGGGAGCCCGAGCGCCCGCGCGGCCTACGTCGACTTCTCGAGAGCGTTTTGCGATGCCGTCCCGTCCTCTTCGATCACTCACGTTGTGGGCGTTTCCGCTCTTGGAAGGGGGTGGCCGAAATCGGCAGGTCTCGTGACCTCAAGCATCGAGATGGACGACCTCATCGGAAAAACGGGCGCGCACTACCGTGCGCTTGCCTGTGCCTCGTTGATGGACAACGTCCTGCGTCAAAGAGAAGCGATCTCCGCAGGCGCCTACTATGACCCGACGCCGGGTGAGCTGAAGCTCCCGCACGTAGCCAAGTCGGATGTGGCTGCAAAGGCATCCAGCCTTCTGCTCTCACTCGAGTGGGCCGGTGTCGTAGATGTCCCAATGTGCGGTCCCGAAGAGATCTCGTTCAACGAGATGACGGTGACGATGTCCGAGGTGCTTGGATGGCCAGTCGAGTTTCGCGAGCTGACGATGGAGGCGTTCGAAAAGACCGCATTGTCGATGGGAGCGAGCCCATCGATGGCGCAGGCCTACGTCGAGATGATGACAGCCAAGAACGAAGGGATGGATTTGATGGGCCTGCCGGCCGACCGGAGTGATACCCCCACCACCTTCCGGCAGTGGTGCGAGGAGGAGCTGCTCCCGGCTATCGAGGCCGCGAGATGAGACGACCGAGACGACAAATGTCCTCCGTGTCAGCCATATCGGCGGCGGAAGGAACCAGACAGGAGGGTGGGCGATGAGTCCACGGGAAAGCCGATCTTTGGCGGCGACTCTCTCGATGATGGTCCTGGCTCTAACGCAGGCATGTGTGGTCTCCCCGCCAGGCAGGTTGAGCCGAACCGCTGCATCCGTGGAGCTCGACATCTCCATCGCGGGTCGCCGTGGATCTCTTGACGACGAAGCGGTCGCGGCATGGGTCGTGGATATGGCCCGAATGACCGACGAGTACGTCGGCCGCTTCCCCGTGCGGACCCTTCGCGTAGATGTCGAGCTCCGTCCCGGTGACGATGTCATATTCGGGCAGCACTTCAGCGGGCGACGTGTTCGCGTGCTCGTGGGTCGCGATGCGAGCGAAGCGACGCTCCGTGAAGATCACATCCTTTTGCACGAGCTCCTCCACACCGCGTTTCCCATGCTGGACGAGCGCCACCAGTGGATGCGCGAGGGCTTGTCCACTTACCTCGAGATGGTCGTTCGTGCTCGCGGCGGAAGACGCACCGAGCAGCAAGTTTGGAGGCGCTGGACGCGCGCGATGCCCGTGGGTCTACCGGAGGCCGATGACAACGGCCTAGACGCTTCGAGCAGCTGGGCCCGCACCTACTGGGGAGGCGCGCTCTTCTGGTTCATGGTGGACCTCCGGTTGCGGAAGGCCTCACGCGGACGACACTCCATTCGAACGCTTCTTCAAGGAGTCGTCGCTCACGGCGGTGTGGCGACGAGCCGATGGACCATGGACGAACTTCTTTCTAAGGCGGAGTCGATCACCTCTACGGAGGTGTTGGGGGATGCCTACGGTCGGTATGCGTTGCGTTCCTCGCCGGACGATCTGGAACGCATCTTCCGCTACCTTGGCGTCTATCGGATCGACGATGCGGTGCAGTTCTCCGAGGACGCCCCCGGAGTTTCGCTTCGACGCGCGCTCCTGAGGTAGGCGTCGAGCCGGGCATCGCGGATGAGTTCACACTCGAAGATATCCAACTGCTGGTTCCAGAGATGGTGAAGAGCCGCGTTGAGAGTGGCTCGGTAGAGGCCGACCTTCGCAATCCTCATTTCGAAGTCGACCGTTCGTTGAACTGCGCCTCTCCCACCCTCCGCGGGCGAGGCCGGCGGCGTAGTCGACATCGCGGACCACGGCGCCTTTGTATGGGTTGCCACTGCCCGAGTCAGAGATCGGATGTCCACAGAGGCAGCGTAGAGATAGCGTAGTTTCGCCATGAGAACCCCTCCTCGTTCGTTGATAGGTGCAGCGGTCGCCTCCGCCAAGTTGGTGGAGAACGCCAAGCGTACAGCGCCTCTCGCCAAACTCGTGGGGGTTCGCGGGTAAAGGAAAGCGCCGTCCCCGCGGAGGACGTGGCGGGGACGGCGGGAAGTGCGGGGCGCCATGACCAGGAGGCAAACCCGCGAAAGACCAGGTTCTAGAATGCGTTCGGATCGACGGGTCGCGGCGCGCCCGGCATGGCGGGCCGGGTCGCGCCGATCCCGC
>JBCCZL010000268.1:0-12667 GCA_039187775.1 Myxococcota bacterium | reverse complement strand
GTCGAGGCACCAACTATTCCAAGAGAGTACACACGACTTGGATCGAGTGGCGCGGGGAGTGCGCTAGCGATCAGCCAAACTCGGCCGCAGGCTCTTTTCTTCCTGCGCTTCCTGCGTGCGCTCGTCGGCGGCGCGGAAGTGGTCGAGGAGGGCTTCGTTGATCTTTCGGGCGGATTGGAACACCGCGCCGTGTCCGGCGTCGTCGATCCGGAGAAGGCGCGATTGAGGGATCGCCTTGTGGATGACGTCGCTGTTCTTGGGGTTGATCAGAATGTCCTTGCCCGGCCGAATGATCAGCGTGGGGAGGCGGATCCCAGCGAGACGGCGTCGGGTTCGATGTCGCACGACGGCGGAGATCTGCGCGAGCGCGGTCGCTTTCGGTGCGGGGTGGCCGACCTGTTCGCCCATGCGCTTTCGCATGCGTTCTTTATCGACGACTTTGAGGAACGATTCCGGATAAAGAAGGCGCTCGAGGGCTTCGAAGCGGCGCTGACGCCGAGTCATGTTGGCGATCGCGAAGTAGCGAAGCCCGTTGGGCTTGGGGAGACAGGCGCGGACGCCTCCGGCGTGGGTGGCGATCAGGGTGAGACTGCGAAAGCGTCGCTGCTCGCGAAGGGCGAGCTCTTGGGCGACCATGCCGCCCATGGACACGCCGACGAGATGGGCGGAGCGCCAGCCGAGTTCGTCGAGGACGCGTGAGGTGTCTTCGGCGAGCTCTTCCATCCGGAGAAACCTTCCGGTCTCGTCGCTCTGACCGACCCCTCGATTATCGAAGTAACAGACGCGGTGGTGCTTGGGCAGGGTTTCGAGCTGGGGGGACCACACCGCGCCGCGCATTCCGAAGCCCATGACCAACAAGACGTTGGAGCCCTGGTCGCCGGCGGTGTCGTACCAAACTCGGGGAGAAGTCGAGGTAAACGGCACCCACGCGGTCTACAACGGCGATCGCGAATCGTCGAGCGTCGGAATCGCACAATAGGCATTGCCGTATTCAAGCAATGGACAGCGGCTCCGGCTGGGCCCAGATCCTTGGCGATGGATTTTGCCCGCTACGAGAGCGTCGCTCGCGCGTATTCTCCGGTGGAGAGCGAGGCCGACGAGGTCCTCGAACTTCGTTCGGGCGCGCTGCCGGTCGCCCTCCGGGGCGTGCTCTATCGAAACGGGCCGGGGCGGCTCGACATCCATGGCGCTCGGCAGCTTCATCCGTTCGACGGTGATGGAATGGTGAGCCGCTTCGCGTTTCAGGGCGGCAAGGTGCACTACCGCAATCGCTATGTGCGCACCCGTGAGTGGCTGGCCGAAGAGCGCGCGAAGAAGATGCTCTTCCGTGCGTTCGGCACGAATGTGCCGGGTGGGTTCCGACGAAATGCGTTGCGGCTTCGCTTCAAGAACGCGGCGAACACCTCGGTGGTGCACCACGGCGGAAAGCTTCTCGCGCTCTGGGAAGGGGGGCTTCCCCACCGGCTCCACCCCGAGTCGCTCGCGACCCTCGGCACCGAGGACTTCGGCGGTGCCCTCCAGCACGAAGGTCTGGTTCCGCTCGACCGACTTGCCGCCGGGGTTCGCCCATTTTCGGCGCACCCGAAGCTCTGCACGGAGACAGGGTCACTCTACAACTTTGGTCTCATGCCGGGCGCTAAGCCGAAGCTTCTCATCTACCGAGTGAGCGAGTCCGGTACCCTCGACGAGACACGGGTCGTGCCGCTTCGCACGTCGAGCTTCGTCCACGACTTCGTCTTGACCGAACATCATGCGGTGTTCTTCTTGACGCCGGTTCGCTTTGCGGTGTGGAAGGCGCTCCTTGGGTTGGTTTCGCCGGTGGATGCCATCGAGCGGGACCCGGCCGCACCCCTCGAGATCCTGGTGGTCCCGCGAAGCGGGCCTCCCCGGTGGTTCGAAGCCCGGGGCTGCTTCGTCTTTCACTTCATTCACGGCTACGAGGAAGGCGATCGGATCGTGGTGGACGGTTGCCGAATGGACGACTTCGCCGGAGGAACCGTCGACGTCCAGGATCCGAGGGCGCTCGCCAACCTCGATGTTCCGGTCGCGCTTCCGTTTCGCTGGGAAATCGACCTCGGTCGAAGGACGGTGACCGGTCGACCCCTCTCGCCAATCGCGATGGAGCTTCCTGGGATTGCGGTCAGTAGAGGTCGCCATCGCTACGGCTGGGGAACCGCGTCGATGGAGGATCCCCCGGGGCTGATTCACCACGCGATCGGCAAGCTCGACGTCGACACGGGGAACGTCCTTCGCCATAGCTTCGAGCCGGACCTGCCCGGGGAACCGGTGTTCGTGCGGCGAGGCCTTACCGAAGACGATGGCTGGCTCCTCAGCGTGGTGTACCGGGCCAAGGAGCATCGGAGCGATCTCGTCGTCCTCGACGCGGCGACCCTCGAGGAGGTCGCCTGTTTCGCGCTACCTCATCACCATCCGCCCGGCTTTCACGGGACTTTCACAAGAGACCCGCAGATGCGATAGCCGGCCCTTCACCTCGCGGGATCAGAGCAGCCGGTCTCGGTCGAGGGCCATCAGCTTCTGAGTAAGCGTGGAGACACCGACGGTGTCGAGCTCGTCTTCTCGAAAGAAGCGGACGCCCGTCTTGCGTTGCTGCACGTTGGCCCGGAATACCGACACCGTGAGCTTCCGATGGGACAACACGTGGCTGACCGTGCCAAGGGAGTGGGTTCCGACCTCGCCAGTGAGGCCGTGCGCCGCGATCGCATCTGTCGCCGCCGCTGCCCCGTCGCCGATCTTGGTGGGGAGGCAGTAGAGGCCGCCGAACAGTGACTCGTTTTCTTTCACAAGACAAAGGCGCCGCTCCCCGTCCCGGGCGGCCACCGCGACCATCGACACCTCTTTCGGCGGTCGCCGCTTCTTCTTCACGGGGAGCTCGTTCTGCCGCGATGTCGCTTTTGCAATGCAGTGCTCCGCGATAGGGCATTCGTCGCACGCGGGAGCGCGCGGGGTGCACACCGTCGCGCCGAGCTCCATCAATGCCTGGTTCAAATCCCCCGGATTCGGGCCTTTGACGAGGCGCTCCGCTTCGGCCCAGAGCCGCTTCTCCGTCACCGCTTTTCCAAGCTCGGTGTCGATGCCCCGAAGGCGGCTCAGCACCCGCGCGACGTTGCCGTCGACGAGCGGCTCTTCTTTGCCGAACGCGATTGAGCCGATGGCGCCAGCCGTGTAGCGGCCAACTCCGGGGAGGGACAGGCGATCGTCGGCGCCTTCGGGGACTTTGGCACCGTAGCGTGCGACGACTTCTTTCGCGCCCGCTTGGAGCATGCGCGCCCGTCGGTAGTAGCCGAGGCCACTCCAGGCGGCGAGCACATCGTCCTCGGGCGCGGAGGCGAGACTTTCGACGGTGGGAAAGCGTTCGAGGAACCGACCAAAGTACGGGATGACAGTGTCCACCCGAGTCTGCTGGAGCATGATCTCGGACACCCAAATGGCATACGGATCGTCCGTCTCGCGCCAGGGAAGGTCTCGGCCCTCCTTTTCGAACCAGTCGAGGAGCGTTTCGCGGGTGGATCTAGCGGCCACGGGCCGGGAGTCTGCGGAATCAAGACGCCATGATCGAGTCTTCCGTGCAAATTGGATAGCATCGCGCGGTGACTCGAATGGCATGGGTCCTTCTTGCGGGCCTTTTGGGCTGCGAAGGGTGCGGGGGCAGTGACAGCGTACCGCCGGGTCAGCACACCGGCGGTGGCTCTGGCGGGACCACGCCAGCCGAGGGCGAAGAAACAGGAGAATCAGAGCCTGGGCCGCCGCCGAATCTTCGCGTACGCGGGAATGCGCGAGCCGACGGTACGGTGACCATCGCGGTGGAGAATCACGGAGCGCGGGCGCGGGTATCCGGTCGCCTTCGCCTCGAGCGGGGTGGTGGTGCGTTCTCGGAGGTCGCGAACGTTCGGCTCGATCTTCGCGCGGACTGCGAAAGTCAGGCGCCCGAATGCATCGAGCTCATCGCGGGGGCCGCCCTCGAGCCTCCGGACTGGCTCGGGACGACAGGGGACGCGCAGTGCGCGTGCGAGGGATGCGCGGCGGTCGAGCCCGGCGAATATCGCTTTGTCGCGACAAGCTGCGACGGCGCCCACCGGGTCGCAGGCGAGCCGTTTCGCATCGATCGCTAGAAATCTTGGCGGGAGCTCCGAGGGATGCGACCGTGGGACGATGCCCCGCGCCCTTATCATCCATGCGACGGATCTTCTGGTTCGCGGGGCCCTGACCCTCTCGCCGGGCCGAACGACCGCCCAGGGCGACCCCACCCACGCGCTCTACGGCGTGATTCGGGGTCTTCGCGCGGGCATCGAGTTCAAAGAGCCGGAGGTCGCGGTGGCGATCATCGATACCGCACCGGTGCCGAAGGAACTTGCGTCGCAGTCGGCAGCGATGCCGCCGCTCTTTCAGGCGCACGGCATCGAGTCGGTTCAAGCGGAGGATCCCGCCGAGCTCGTGGCGTCGTACACCGCGGCGGCCCTCGAAGCCGGCTATGACGTGGTGGTGGTGGGTGCGGACAAGCGCCTCGCCCAGCTCGTGTGTGACGACGTCTGGTGGTACGACGCCTACAAGGACGTGCGCTATACGCCAGAGCTCGTGCGGAAGCGTTTCGAAGTGCTTCCCGAGTTCGTGGCGGGATGGCTTGCCCTGGTCGGCGACGACGACACGCTTCCTGGCGTCAAGGGCATTGGCAAGAAGGGCGCGGCGGGGCTCGTGGAAGACTTTGGTTCGGTTGCCGCGGCGGTCGAGCGTGCCGACGAGGTCGAAGGAAGGACCGGAAAAGCCCTTCGAGCGGTCCTCGAAGATGTCCATCGAGAGCTTCCCCGGGCGACGCTTCGGCGGGATCGGTCGCTTCCCCGTCCCGTCGACAACCTCCGCTATCGAGCGGCGGACGGCGGCGCACTTCAGGAACGTTATGGCGACCTCGGGTTCTTTGAGTTCTTAGAGAGCGACGGCCCGGCGGCGCCGGTCGAGATCTGCGATTCCGACGCGAAGGTGCAGGCCGCGGTGGCGCGACTCACCGAGGCGCCCGTGTCGGTGGAGGCGCTCATCGAGGATCCGTCGCCCCCGATCGGCGAACTGGTCGGCCTCGCGTTCAGCCAGGGCGACTTTGCGTTCTATGTTCCGGTCGCCACGGACGCTCCGCTCGAGGCTTCGCTTCGCTCGTTTCTCGCCGATCAAGATCGCCCCAAGCTCGGGCACGACGTAAAGACCGCGGTGGTGGCCCTCGCTCGTCGCGGCGAAGTGCTCGCGGGGGTGGTCGGAGATTCGGGCTTCGCATCGCATCTTCACGAACCTAGCAACCTGGCGCCGCATGACTTGACGCTGCTTGCGAAACACGTGCTTCGGCGCGCGCTCCCCGAAGAGGACGAAGTTCGCGGGGTGGGCAAGCGCCGAAAGCAGTGGCGCAAGGTGTCGGGGAAAAAGGCGGCTGCCTATGCGGGGGCGGTGGCTCGGGCCGCGGCGTCGGTTTGGGATACCCTCGCGCCGACCACCGACCCGGACCTTCTCCAAGAGTATTTTGCGCTCTCGAAGGTTCTGGTTCGAATGGAACAGCGCGGGATCGGCTGCGACAAAGCGGATCTGGAGGCGGCGGGTGATGACTTCACTCGGATCGGCAAGGAGCTCGAGGAAGAGATCTTCCAGCTCGTTGGCAAGCGATTTAATCTTGGGTCGACGAAGCAGCTCGGGTCGGTGCTGTTCGAAGACCTCGAGCTTCCGATCCTCAAGCGGACCAAGACCGGGTGGAGCACGGCAAACGAGGCGCTCGAACGGATCGAACATGCGCACCCGGTGGTGCCGCTCGTGATTCGGTCGCGGCGTCTTCGTCGCCTCAAGGACAACTGGGTCACTGCGCTGAGCGCGCTCATCAGCGAAGATGGCCGCGTTCACTCGACGTTCCATCCCGCCCGTTCGTTTTCGGGCCGGCTCGTCAACTCGACGCCGGACCTTGGTCGGGTCCCGGGCAAGACCCCGGAGATGGCGCGAATCCGCCATGCGTTCTGTGCGCCGAAGGGCAGCGTGCTCCTTTCGGTCGACTACAGCCAGCTCGGGCTCTACGTGTTGGCCCACCTCACCAAGGACCCGGCGCTCGTCGAACCGCTTACTGCCCAGGACGACATGCATACGCTGACCGCGATGGCCGTGCTCGAGCTTCCCCGAGAGAAGATCGAGAAGCGCGAGCGGCAGATCGGAAAGGTCGTGAACTTTGCCACGTTTGCCGGCCAGGGTGCGGGGGCGCTTCGGCTCCAGCTCGGAGTCACGCCCGCCGAAGCGAAGGAGATCATCGCACGCTTCAACAAGCGCTACGCGGTGGTGCGGGAGTTTCAGGACCGGCAGTTCGAGCTCGCGAGCACCCAGGGCCATATCGTGACGATCGCCGGTCGTCGCTGGCCGATTGGGGATCTCAACTCACCCGACCAGACGATGCGGTCGTACGCCGAGCGGTTGGCTCGTCGAGCGACCCACGAAGGGTCGGTGGCGGACGTTTCGCGCCGCGGACTCCTCCGGGCCGCCGAAGCGCTTCAGGCGGCGGGCCTTCGGGCCGAACCGCTCCTTCAGGTGCACGATGAGGTGCTATTCGAGGTTCCCGAAGCCGAACTCGAAGACGCCGCCCGCGTCGCCGCCGACGCCATGCGCCATGCGTATCCGCTCCAAGTGCCCCTCCGCGTCGGATGCAAAGCCGGCCCCAACTGGGCGGACCTCGAGCCGCTCGGCGCGTAGGCGCCGACCGCACGACGGCCGAGTCAGCAGGGGCGGTTTCCCATGATGTGGCTCGGCGGTACGAGCAGGTCAGGGTCCATCGCGTCGTTGATGGTGGACAGGAGCGCCAGGATCTCCGAGCGGCACAGCAGCACATTGTTGCGAAAGAGAAAGCCTCGCCTCACCCTAGTCAGGAACCGGAGCCCGCGAAGGTTGGCGAGGACGACGTTGCCCTGGATGTCCAGGTCGCCGTTGGACGTGTCGCCGATCGAGGTGAGCCCCTCGAGGCCAGCCACACTTGTGAGCGCGCGGTTTCTTTGGATCGACAAGCGAATGCGGATGAACTCGAGTTCTTCCAACCCGGCGAGAGAGACGAGGGCGTCGTTATCGGAAACGCTGAGGGTTCCCGCTTCGCGAAGCGCAAGCGCCCGGAGGTCGGTCAGTGCGTCATTGTTCGTCAGGGACAGTCGGTTCACCGTAGTCAGCGCCTCGAGCCCCGAAAGACTCGTGGTGGCGGTGCCGCTGATCGAGAGGTCCCGGGCGCTCCGAAGCGATGCGAGGGCCCGAAGCGACGCCACCGGGCCCTGGATCGTCATGTATTCGTCGACCGTTTCCAATGCGTCGAGGCCCGTGAGAGTGGTCAGCGAGGGGTTTCGTTCGATGCGGACGTGACCGGTAATCGAGGTGACGGCGCGGAGGCCTCCGAGGTCTCGGAGGGTTGCATTGTCGATGAGCACGAGATTTCCGTCGATCTCCGTTAGGCCGGTCAGCCCGTTGATGTCCGGCAGCTGACGATTCCCCTCGAACCAGACGCCACCACTCGATGTCAGTCGCTGGAGTGCAGTGGTGTCGATCAACCCTTCGTTGTCGTTGACGAACAGGGAGCGACCGATGGCGGTGAGCGATTCGAGACCTCGGAGACCCGTGAGGCGAGGGTTGGCGCGAATCGTCAGGTCCGTTCCAATCTCTGTGAGCTGGAGGCCATTGAGGTCGGTGAGGCCGGTCTGCCAGAACTGGACTCCTTCGTCGATGCGGGTCACTCCGCGCAGGCCCGAGATGTTGCTGAGTGCAGTGCCGCTCAGCGAAAGCGAAGTGAGCTCACGCAGGGCGGCCAAGTCGTCGAGATTGGATACGGCGTTGCCGTTGATGTTGAGACCCATCCCGCCGATCCGAACGCAGGAACCGAGCCCCGCCAGACTTGAGAGCCGAGTATTGCCGGCGATCGTCACCCCACCCGGGTACTCGGTGATGGCCGAGAGCGCCTGGATGTCTGTGAGCTCCAGATTGCTGGATAGGCGAAGGCTCTGGAGTTCGGAAATGGACTCGAGGCCCCGGAGGTGGGTGATGGCCGCCTGATTGATGTCGATCCGGCGGACCGACGTCAGTCCCGCGAGCGCCGAGATGTCGGAGAGGCGACGAGCGTTCAAGATTTGAAAGGTTCCCGCAACCGACTTCAGGGACTCGAGACCGTCGAGATTCAGGAGGTCCGGCAGCTCCCCCAAAATGAGGTCTCCTCCCACGGTTTCTAGGCATGCCAAGCTGGTCATCGTCACGATGCCAAGATGACCTGCGATGAGGACGTCTCCAGTGACCTCCCGGTAGCCGATGAGGTCGGTGCCGTCCCCTGCGTAGTCCCCTTCCCACGTCCCCATGGGGGAGCAATCGATCGGGACCTCTGGCACGTTCGAATCGGAGGCGTCCTGCGCGCTGTCTCCGACGAATGCATCCGGTGTTGCGTCAGGGGTGACCGCCGCATCTGCCCGAATCGCACCGTCCATGGCCACTCCGGTGTCCGTCGCGGGCGCTCGATCGCGACCGCCGCACGCGGCGAAAAAGCACAAGCCCACCGTCAGCGTCTGGCGGCAAGAAAGAACAAACGGTCTACTCAACATGGTCCTCCAAGTGGACAACCGAGTGCCGACGGATCGTGCGATCCGCGGTTGGCCCTGGTGTCCGCGTGCGCGTCATTCCCCCGATGCGGTGACGGAGGGGTTCGGCTCACAGAATCTGTCGGCGGCGCGGAAACCGAATCACAGCTCACCGCGGTGAGAGCTTCTGTTGTGGCTCATTTGAGCCAACCTGGCATTTCGGCGTCCGACCCGTCGTCGGGCGCGTCGGGGAGAAGGTCTTCATCGACATCGAACGCTACCGCGGCATCCGACACGTTGAGGCTTAGGACGATGCGGTGAAACTCGTCTTTGTCGAACTGACCTTCGGTGACGGCGGCCGCATGCACCAGTGTCCATAGGCACGTGCCGAGGTTTTCGAACCGGCTCCACTGCCAGTCGTACGTCGCCCCGAGGTCCATCGCGGCGACTCCACCATCTGGAAGTGCATAGAACATCAGCCCCCCGCCATTGTCGCCGATGCCGATGGCACCCCGCGCGAGCTTGATGCTGACCTGGTCGTCGGGTTCAAACCAGCTCTTCAGTTCGTTACCCAGATCCCACTCGAGGTTGTGTCCGTAGTACGGCGTGAATGAACCGAGCTCCGGAACCCCCTCGGTCTCCATGATCTTCTTGAAGGCCAAGAGCTCGGCTCTGGGTTTCTCCGCCATGGCCTGTAGGTTGCGTTCATTGATCTCGTCGCTTCCGCAAGTCTTGGTCAAGCGCTCGAGTTGGGGCAGGAGAGTGCGGAGGGACTCGAGAAACGCGCCGCTGGATACGTAGTGTTCTAGGTTCATCTTCTTGTCTTGCATCATCGCTTTGCTTTGCGTCGTCGCTACGTGGGTGGCCACGGTTGGGCATCTCCGGACTCTTCCGGAGCATGCGGTATGCCAAGCCGAAGGAATCAAACTTCGGTGGCGGCGGCTGGTGACCGATGTGACACGACCGCACTGTCGAGCAACACTCGCGTCCTCCCGGTGGATCGCTTCGGCATCTGCGGGCTAACCCAAGAGTTCTTTGGCGACGCTTCGCACGAGTGGGGGATAGGCGGTCTGCTTGGGCACGAGTTTCAGTTCGTGGCGGGGGGTTTGACGGAGGATCTTGAGCACGAGGCCACGCGTGAGCTTGGGGTTCGAGAGGAGCGCGCGTCGCACGGTGGCGTTTCGGCTCCAGCGACCGTTGTCGACGATCTGTTCGATCAGCGGTCGGGGCACGGTGCCCTTTCGCGCGATGCGGGCGATCTCTGGAATGGTGATCCGGGGGTTCTGGAGGAGCGCCTCCCAGCCGGAGCGGTCGAGCATGCGCTCGAGGGCGGTTCGATCGGTGAGGCTTGCGCTGGTGCGGGCCAGCTTGAGCTTCTCGTTCATGGTGAGGGGCTTCAGACGGAGCGCCGGCGAGAGTGCTTTGGCTTCGCTGCCTGACCGCGGTGGCTCTCGGCGCGTGAACTCCCGAAGGGTCTCCAGAAGGCCGTCGTCGAGCATGATCTCGACGCCGCCTTCGTCAACCTGCACGTGGAGAGGGCTCATCACCGTGCCGCCGACCACGATCGGATCGCCGCCGTGGGGGTGGTGAATCGTCACCGTGCAGGGCGTAAATGGCTCGTGGCCGTTCACGTCGGGGATGAACGCCTTGCCGAGACGGAAGTGTGCCTCGAAGGCTGTTCGAAGCTCTTCGACGCTCGCCGGACGAAGCTCAAAGCGTATCCGCACTACGCCAATCCTCGTCGAGCTGGGGCCACCGTCAAGAGCTCCGGCCAAGCGGATACCCGAGCGCGTTGGCGCCCTACAAACGACCTCGCCGACCCACGGCCTGGGCGGAGGGCGAACCCACCGGAACCCGGATGAGCGCGGCCGTTCAGATGGCATCAACGAACCCATCCTTTCCAGAAAAATCACGGCCTGAATGCCCACGCACCGCTCGCAACCCGCTACAGGTGACGACCGAGAAACTCCAAGATTTCCTCGCGCGCTGCCCTTTGCGCGCGGGCTGTCCCTTCGGCGGTTCCGCCCATCGAAACCCGAGTGCCGTCTTGGAGGGTGCTGACGAACGCCTCGGTGGTAGGCCACCCAGGCGAACCAATGAAGTGCCCGGTGTCTGCGTAGCAGACAAATCGATCTTCGCGACCTGCTTCCGCGGCCAGGCGGTCCGCGGCGACCTGCGCAAGTTCGCACGAAGGCCATAGGTCGTCGTCTGCGCCTCCGAGCATGAGAACGGCCCCCGAAGTCTGCTCTACTGGAATCGTGGCGGCGGCGATCTCTGTGGGGGTGGCCAATGCCAACGCCTGCTCAAACATCGTAGAAAATCGGTAGCCGGTCGACCCATCGCGCAGTCGCTCGAGCGATGGAGACGCGGTTGGGGGTGTCCTCACGAAGGCGAGCGGTACGCCATCGGCGCTCCAGCCCGAGCCGGCGCTGACACCCCCACCCCAGCGAAGGCCGCTTGGCACTTCGGCTATCACTGCGTCGATCTCCCCGTACCGACTTCCGAGCATGAGTGCGAGCTCGCCTCCCCGTGAGGCGCCGAACACGGCCAGTCGGTCCGGGTCGATCGCCGGGTGACGCATCATCCATTCGAGGGCCTGACCGAAGTACTCGACCGGGATTTCCAACAGCTCGGCGGGGAGCCCCGGCGCTCCAAAGTATGCGAGCGCCAGCGCGGCGTACCCGTCGCCGGCGATCGTAGCGGCCCGGAACGAGGCGGTTTCGAGACCACCTTCGGAGCCGCCCAGCACGAGAATCCCACCGAGAGGTTCTGAAGACTCGGGGTAAAACAACGTCCCGACGAGTCCGGGTTCCGAAACTGGTTCCGACACAAGCCCAACGTCAATGGGTGTTCGATTCAGGCGGTAAGAGGTCACGACCTCACCATCCACTTCGAGATCGAAGTCGACATCGAAAGAGTCCCCTCGTTCGGGGGTTTGGAGTTCCATGGACCAAAGCAATCCGTCCGCCGCGATCCCTTCGTAGGTCCCGTCGCGAGACGGCGTGCTCTCGGTATCGATCCGCCCCATCTCGTCCGCCTGCAGCTCGGCCCATCCCTCATAGCCCCAAAAGCGCGCACGGAGCACCGCTATCTGAAGAGGCTCGAGCCCGGTGACCCGGAGAGAAAACGGCTCGCCGTAACGCTGCTCCGACACGGCTCTCTCCCCGTCCCACACCACGATCGCCGGCATCGCCGGCATCGCGTCCGGCTCCGGTACACTTCCCTCGACCGATGCGTCGACTGAGGCGTCGGAGGTGGGTTCGAGGGGACCTTCGACCTCGGAATCGCAACCGGCGAGAAAGACAAGTCCACTGATGACGAGAACGTCGAGCCTGACCATGCGCCCGGTCTCGCATGCGGTCCGGATCACAGCAACGGTGAGCCGCCCGATTTAACCATTGTTAAGTCTGAACCGAACGACCGTGGCGGGGTCGATGAGATAGCCCCCGCCGCGCGTGACCAACTGGCGCTCAAGGCCGCGCCGTCGGAGCTGTGCGATCGCGTTGCGGAGCCGAATGGATGCAGACCGGGCGGGGATGGACTCGCCCGGCCAGCCCGCCTCGACGAGCTCCCGATGGGTAAGGCCCTCGGTGCGACCGTCTCGTTGTGAAGAAGCGAGAGCCACCAGGATCCGGGCGAGCGGGCTATCGGCCGGCAATGTCACCCTTTTGGCGGCATCGCTTTGAAACCAGACACCGTCTGGATCCACTTGCACCTCGAGCGTCGATGTGGGCGTCTCGGAGAAGAGCTGGCGGATGGTTGCCCCCATCGCCACTACCAGCGGATCGGATTCGTCCGGGTTCCACATCCTTTCAAACACTTTACGCGCCTCGGCGTTCGAGGTGGCTGTTTCGATGGCGATCGCGATTTCCCAAACTCGCTGCTGCGAGGGCTCGATCAACCCGGTCGCGGTGCGGGTCGGTGTGTGCTCGAGGCCCACGATCTTGCGTCCCATCAGGCGGAGGAAGGCAGCGCAGGCCACCGCCGTCCCGGAGTCCTGGGCCAGCCGGGCTTCCTCTGCGGCTTCGGCGAGGATGGGCTCAGCTGCGCGAAGGTCTCCAGCCGCGCAAAGACTTGCGCCGTAGTCCGCCTTAGCCACC
>JBCCZL010000267.1:0-12681 GCA_039187775.1 Myxococcota bacterium | reverse complement strand
GGGCACCACCTCGGGATGGGCCTCTGCGGCGAGGGAGAGAAAGTCCCGAACGACGCGCGTCAGGGTCGGCCCGATCTGATCGGGGGACGCGCCACGAAAGCCGACGACGAAGTGGTCGGAGGCAAGCTGGCCTCGTGGGTCCTCGATCCGGAAGTTGCCGCGGAGCAGCGTGCCGAACTGGCGATGCCAGCGGGCGACCAAATCCGGTCCGTCTTCGCCGCGATGTCGGGACACTTCGTGGATGCGAAGAAGCGCAAGGGTGAAGGGCTGGTCTCGCCGACGCGCTTCGGCGAGGCCGGCATCGAGTTCGGGCGCCACCCGGGCGGTCGTCAGAAGTCCCGTCGTGGGATCGATCCCCTGCCGGGCTCGCCGCTGACGCTGCCGTTCGACGACTTCGGCGAGGGCCCGACCCCCCGCCGCGCTCAGGGGGAGCGGAATGTGGGCGTCGGCGCCGCAGAACTCGGTCTGAAGCACGATCACTCCAACGTCGGCGAGTTCGGGATCCTGCTCCATGCATCGGATGAACCCCGCGAATGCGTGGGTCACCGGATCGATGAGTACCGCGTCAAAGCTCGTCGTGGCGAGGGCGCCAGAGAGCTCCTCGATGCTGAGGACGCGCCGTGCTTCGATCAGCCGCGAGCCGAGGGCTCCCTCGACCGCATCCCAGACGGCATTTCTCGGGGTCGCGACGGCGACGCGGGCCGAGGTGGTGCGGAGGTGGTGGCGTTCCGTCAGGGCAGAAAAGAGCCGCTCGGGGATCACGGGGTGGCCGAAGAACAGGTCCGTATCGCGCTCGAGGGCAGTGAGGCGGGTGGTCAGTCCGCCATCGAGGGACAGGAGGGCGATCGGTACGTTGGGGCTTCGTCGTCGGATCGCGGCGACGATTTCTGATGCCGCCCCGGGTTCCACGAACGGGGAGCCCACGATCGCGACGTCAAACCCGGCTTCAGCGATCAGCGCATGGGCCGTCGGCAGGTCGGTGGCGTGCGAGCAGCCGATGAGGTAACGCTCGGCGGCATCGGCGAGATGGCCGAGGAATGTTGGATCGTCATCCACGACAAGCGCGCTCGGGCCGAGGGGTAGGTTCCGGAGGTCGATGTCGGCGTTCGGGGTCTCGAAGACTTCTCCGTCGAGCACTCCATCGGCTTCAATGGCCTCGGCGAGCATCGTCTCGATCGCCTCGGCTTTGTCCGAGACATCGTGAAACCCAAACGTTCCCGCGGTGCCTTTGAGTTGATGCGCGATGCCGCGCGCGACCTTGACCGCGGAACCGTCGCCCTTGACCGCGAGCTCGACCGCGTCCACCAGCGCTTCCACTCGACCGGGGAGTGCGAGCCTTACTTCCTCGCGCAGTTCGGCGAAGCTCGGACTGGGCTCCAAGCTGTCGTCATCCGAGTCTCCGTGGAAGTCGGTGTCGGAGGCGAAGCCTTCGTCGGAGCCCGAGGCCAAGCCTTCGTCGGAGCCCGAGGCCAAGCCTTCGTCGGAGCCCGAGTCCGATCCGTCGCCGATCGAGCGTTCGCCCGATTTGGGCACGGCGGAACTCGCCACCCAGCTCGGTTCGCGCGCGGAGCGGCCGGAGGACGCTTCTTCGTTTTCCGCGGAGTCGGCGTTCCCGTCCGAGTGGTCGGAGTTGTCCTCTGGCTCATCGTGATCTTCGAGCTCCGAATTGTCGGAATCCCCGTTGGAACGACTGAATTTCTCTGCCGAGTCGAGCGTGAGAAGCTCAAACACGCGCTTGGCGAGATGTTTGTGGCTCAAGGGCTTGTAGACGACGAAGTCCACGCCGAGGGTGACCGTGAGATACTCGTAGGACCGCGTATCGCGCCAAAACGCCGAGACGAAGATGATCTTGAGCGGGTTGCCCCCATGACGTAGCCGCGCGATCCAATCGATGCCCTGTCCGTCGGGGAGGAGACCATCCACGATGAGGAGGTCCGGTCGAAAGGAGTCGACCAACGCATCGCCATCGCTGATCTTGCCGGCTTCCTTGGTCCGGACCCCTCGGGCTTCCAGCGTCGACCGCACGAGCTTTCGAAACTGGGCGTCGTCGTCAACGATGAGGACGCGCGGATCCATCGGGCTCAGTCTACCAGTATCGGAAGAAACGCTTGGCATTCCGAGCGAGGAAGGGCGACGATGCGTCCGCAGAGGAGGCGATCATGAAGCTGCCTGGACTCATTGTCGTATGCGCCATTGCCGCCATGCCGTCGCTGGCGTCGGCACAACCTTTTTTCATCGGCGGTGGGCTTGGAGCCGGAGTGCGGATCGACGATGTGAATACCCAGTTCAAGCTCGAGCAGCAGTTCGGCTATCACTTCAGCGGTCGCCCGGAAGGGTTCTTTCTCGGGCTTAATGCAGGCGAATCGTTTGGCGACGGCCTCGTTCTCCTCCAGATCGGTGGTCGGCTGGGGTGGGACATCGAAATCGCCCGAGCGGGGGAGGCCGACATTCTCCTGAGTCCGGGCGGCGTCGTCGGGATCGCGGTCTTTACCTTCGACGAACGGGATGCGTTTGCGCGTTTCAATTGGCAATTCACGTTCGATATCAAGTTTCGAGTTCTCCGGGATCAGCTCACCCTGTTCATACGTGCGGTGGGCCTGGACTTCTTCGCCGGCGACGATTTTGGGATGCGTTTTGACTTTATGGCCGGGGCCTACCTGAACTTCTGAGCGCTCTGCCTGTGAGCGTCGAGGATCTGTTCGGTTCTTCGGGCTCGAGGCCCTTTCCGGCCATAATGGTCGGATGGCCAAGCCCAAACGACCGACCCTGAAGGAGCTCAGCAAGCTCGCCACCGCCTGGCTCACCCGGGTCGTCACCCAGCCAAGGGACGAGCTCAGCCGGTGGGAACGGAGGGCACGCTTTGGGTACGACCTTTCGAAGTACGGCGCCCGAAAGCTCCGGCAGGATCGCGCGCCTCAAATGGCGGCGGCGCTGGCGTTTCGCACGCTCTTCGGGCTTCTCCCGGTGCTGGTGGTGGGAACGATCGTGGTCCGCGCGGTTGGCGGGTTCGACTCGGTGCGCGACAAGATCGGCGGTTGGCTGAGCTCGATGGGGCTCGACGGGTATCGCGTGCAGTCGGAGGCCGGGGCGAGCTCATCGCTTCGCGACTGGCTTGTGGGCCTGCTCGGAGAGGTCGAAAACCTGGATCTCACCGCGGTGACCTGGGTGGGGATCGGGGTGCTCATCTATTCGGCGGTGAGCTTGATGGTCGAGATCGAAAACTGCCTGAACCGTATCTATCACGCACCGCGGGGGCGACCGTGGGTTCGACGACTGCCCATCTACTGGACGCTTTTGACCCTGGGGCCGGTGGCCCTCGGGATGGCGGTGTTCCTCGGAAACCATATCGACGAAGTCTTCGCGGGCGTCGCCCGGGGGGTCGCGCTGTTCGGTTTGCTGTTTGCGGGATTCAAGTGGCTGCCCAACACCAATGTCACATTCCGGTCAGCGATGGCGGGGGCCCTGGCGTCGTCGATCCTTCTCACGATCGCGACGGTAACGATGGGGGCCTACCTCTCGAACGCCCTCGCGATTCGTCAACTCTACGGTTCGCTGGGCCTTCTCCCCCTTTTCATGCTCTGGGTCTACATCATGTGGCTCATGGTTCTCTTCGGAGTGGAGGTAGCGGCGGCGGTGCAGCGATTCGCCGGTCGAGAGCTCGAGGTGGCGGATGAGTTCAGTGAACCGGTGCGGCTCGTCGATCCCGCCATGGTCCTCGGCATCGTCCAGGTGCTCGCCGAGCGCTTCGCGGGCGGAGAGACCATCGGTCCGCAGGAGCTCAGTCAAGACACCGGCATTGAGGAGCGGACCATCGGTCTTCTCTTGCCCCGGCTCCGGGAGGAAGGAGTGCTTCACTTTCTCGACGGGGAAGAGGAGCGTGTGGTGCTCGCCGCCCCACCCGAGTCCTTCGATGGCGCCCGCCTCCTGGAAATCGGGTTCGAGCTGACCCATCGAGGCCAAACTCCTCCTCCGATCGTGGAGCGACTCCGAGATGCCCAGCGGGCCCTCGCGTCTGGGCAGACCGTCGCCGAGCTTGTGGCCAAGCCGTAACGCAAGCCGCAACCCGCGGGGCGGTCAGGGGACGCCGAGTGACGCGGGGAAACCGCGGCGTGCCGGTTCGCGTGTCGAAAATTTGCCAGGGACCGCCCCGATGAGCCAGACAGGGGTAGGAGGCTGTCCTACATGAGCTCACACGTTACATCCCCCTGCGAGCCGACGCCGTATGAGCGGGTGCTCGACCTTCAGCTGCTTCGCTTTCGAAGCCGGCCGACGGCCGAAGAACCCTCGCTCCTTGCAAAGTCCCTCTTAGGCAAGGGCCGGTTTCACGAGGCGCTCGCGGTGAGCGGGGATGCGCTGGCGGAAGAGGAGGAGGACGGGGACCTTCTTCTCGTGCATGGCCTTGCGTGGCTCGAGCTGAACGAGCTGGGCTGGGCGCAGATGGCGCTGACTCGAGCGGCGCGGGTCGAGCCCGAATGGGGTGAACCGTGGCGATGGTTGGCGGAGCTTCTTCAGCGACGAGGGGACATTCCCCGAGCGCTCGCAGCGATCGAACACGGGCTCCAGCGCTTGCCCAACGATGACGAGCTGCTGGCTCAGCAGCGGCAGCTTCGGTCTCGGCTCGATGCGGTCGAGTTCCTCCGGCAGCCGGACTCCCACGAACCCTCGCTCCTCGTCGAACAGCTCCTCCACGAGGGCTTTTCGGAGACCGCGATGAAGGTGCTCGATGTGGCGCTCCGGGCGGAGGAGGACGACTGCGACCTGCTGTTGCAGAAGGTCCGACTGCTTCGCCGCGAGGGCGCCGAGGGGCAGGCCAAGCTCGCGCTCGGGCGGCTCCTGACAGTGGATCCGAGCTGGCATGTGCCGTGGGATGAACTGATTTCGATGTTGATCGATGCCGACGATGAAGACGAGGCCCGCGCCACACTCGAGCGCGCCCTCCGGGTGGCGGATCCGCTGGGCAGTCTCGAAGGGTGGGCGAAGGTGCTCGCAGTGTCCCTCCCCGAGCCTCTCCCGAAAACAGTGGTACCCGCACCAAAGAAGCAGGCCTCGGAGGAAGTCGAAATCGAGATCGACATCGAAGTCACCCCGATCGATGTGGTCGAGCCGTCGCTCACCAAACCGTCCGAAGCTCGTCCGGTCGAGGCTCGTCCGGTCGAGGCTCGTCCGGTCGAGGCTCTTCCCATCGAGGCTCTTCCCATCGAGGCTCTTCCGGTCGAGGCTCTTCCCATCGAGGCTCTGCGGAGTGAGGCTTCCCCAATCGAAGTTGCTCCGGTCGAATCCACCGATGCTTCTGCCGTGGAAGCGGTTCCCGCCGTCGAGGTCCCTTCCGTCGATGTGGTGACCGTGGAGTCCCCGGTCGAACCGACCAAAGAAGCGTTCGAAGCGGAAGCGGGCCATGCGCCCGCCGCGTCGGTGTTCGACCACCGCGAAACCGAGCGTCTTGAAGTCGCCGGAGGCCCGGAAGAGAAAACATCGACCCTCGAGATCGTTGCCGTGGCTTCGGATCGATCACGTCGCCGCCGTCGCGACCGAAAGCGTCGGCGAGGACGGCGGAAGGCCGCGAAGCGAGCCGCCGAGTCCAAAACCTCCACCGAGGTCCACGTGATCAGCTCGCCCGACGGCGAAGCCTCGGCGCGGGATGCGGACGCTCCGGTGGCCGATCGAGCCCTCGACGAACTCCTCGACGAGCTTTCCAAAGAATCTCAGGGCGAACTCGACCTTGCTTCGTTCGCCCTTCAGAGCTGGGCGGTCGATGAGACGACCTACAGCGACACCGTTCCCGGCTATCCGGTACTGCTGACGGACGTGCGGGGCCTTCGGGGCAAGCGGCCCTACCAGCCACCGGCCCCCACCGACCTCTTTCCCAAAGCGCACGCGGAGTCTTAGGCGGCTCCGGGCCCGTCGCGAGGGCGTCGGAAACCGAGCGTCTCCGTCGGCTTGAATTTTGAGCCGCTTCATGGGATGTGAGGACGCTTCGCGCCTCGTACGCATCCGAACGATCCCATGGAACACGCGACCGACTGGCTCTCCCTCTCTCTCCGCTGGCTCCACATTGTCGCCGGGGCCGCGTGGATCGGCACCTCGTTCTACTTCAACTGGCTGAACAACAACCTTCGGCCGCCGGAGAAGACCGAAGCTGGAGTGGGCGGCGAGCTCTGGTCGGTTCACGGCGGCCACTTCTATCGGGTCATCAAGTACACGGTGGCTCCGGAAAAGCTCCCGAAGATCCTCCACTGGTTCAAATGGGAAGCCTACGTGACGTGGCTCAGCGGGTTCGCCCTGCTGGCGGTGGTGTACTACCTCAACCCATCGCTCTACCTCGTCGACACCGCGGTGCGGCCCCTTGCCGGATACGAAGCGATCGGCATTGGTCTCGGAACCCTCGTCGGCGGCTTCCTGATCTACCACCTGCTCTGCAAATCGCCCCTCGGTCGTTCACCGACACTGTTCGCCATGATCGGGCTCGGCCTGTTCACGGCGCTTGCGTTTGGGCTCACCCAGGTGTTCGGAAGCCGGGCGGCCTACATTCATGTGGGGGCGCTGGTCGGGACGATCATGGCGGGCAACGTGTTCTTTGTGATCATTCCCAATCAGCGGGTGATGGTCGATGCGATGGTCGCGAAGCGCGAGCCGGACCCCACGAAGGGACTCGAGGCGGCACAGCGGTCTCTTCACAACAACTACCTCACGCTTCCGGTCCTCTTCATCATGGTGAGCAATCACTATCCGTTCACTTTCGGAGACGAGTGGAACTGGGCGCTCCTCGCGGGGATTTCGATCGTTGGTGCGGGCATTCGCCACTGGTTCAATCTTCGCGGCCAGGGACGGAAGAATGTGTACATTCTCCCGGTGGCGGCGCTCGGAATGGTGGGCCTCACGCTCGTGTCGGCGCCGAAGTCATACGCGGATCACCCACCGGTCGCATTCGCCGACGTTCGCACCGTCATGGAAAACCGCTGCACCCCGTGCCACTCGGCGACTCCCACCCACTTCGCGTTTCTCGTGGCCCCGCAGGGGATCATGTTCGACACGCCGGAGCAGATCGTGGCGATGGCCCAACGGATCAACGCCGTCGCGGTGGCCTCCCAGACCATGCCGCTCGCGAATATGACCGAGATGACCCTCGAAGAGCGAGATCTTCTCGGCGCCTGGGTGTACCAGGGAGCTCAGATCACCGAAGAGTCGGTGTACGTCGCCTCCAGCGAAGCGAACGCGGGTGCGTCGGGCGGTTCCTCGGACGGTGCCCCGTCGCAAGAAGGCCCGCCGCAAGAAGCTTCGCCGCAAGAAGCTCCGTCGCAAGAAGGCCCGCCGCAAGAGGCCCCGTCGCAAGAGGCCCCGTCGCAAGAGGCCCCGTCGCAAGAGGCCCCGTCGCAAGAGGCCCCGTCGCAAGAGGCCCCGTCGCAAGAGGCTTTGCTGGAGGAACCCGTCGAGCCCGAAGGACTTGGCCCCGAAAGACTTGGCCCCGAAAGACTTGGCCTCGAAAGACTTGGCCTCGAAAGGGAGCCTCGCGTCGAGCCGTGAGTGCCCGCCGATTCTTAGGCGCCCGGATGGTGACCGTCGATCACACATTCGTTTGCGGCGAGGGAGCATTCCACGGGACCGACGTTCTGCCCGGGTTCGTCCGGGCGCAGCTTCATCGAGGAACCGAAGACGCTCATGGTCACAGATAGCCTCATGTTTCACGGGCTGATCGATCTCGCGGCGGAGGCGATGGGAGGTCGAGCGATCACCTGCTCCGACGATTTCTTCGCCGGCAAAGACAACCTCCTCAAGCCCGGTCGCGGGGTGTTTCTCCCGGACGAGTACACCGAGCGAGGAAAGTGGATGGATGGGTGGGAGAGTCGCCGTCGTCGATCGCCCGGCTTCGACAGCTGTCTCATCGAACTTGGCGTTCCTGGCGTCATCCGCGCCGTCGATATCGATACGAACCATTTTCTCGGAAACCACCCGCCCTATGCATCGCTCGATGGGTCGGCGGATGGCGAGACGTTTCGGCAAGTGCTCGAAGAGGTGCCGCTTCGTCCAGGCTCGCAGAACCTTTTCTGCGTGCAGACCCAAGATCCGCTCACCCATGTCCGGCTCAATATCTTCCCCGATGGTGGGGTCGCGCGGCTTCGAATCTATGGCGAGCCGCACCCCGCGTGGAAACCGAGCTCGAACCCCGAGGTGGCCGCTCGAGCGCCCGGCGCGGTGGACCTCGGCGCGGTTCGAAATGGAGCTCGCGCGGTCGCCTGCAGCGATATGTTCTTCGGCTCGATGAACAATCTCATCGCCCCCGGTCGGGCCGCGAACATGGGCGGTGGCTGGGAAACGCGGCGTCGCCGCGGTCCAGGCCATGACTGGATCGTCGTCCGGCTCGGCGCGCGCGGAACCGTCGACCTGGTGGAGGTCGACACGAATCACTTCAAAGGCAACTACCCCGATCGATGCTCGCTCGAGGGGATCGATGCAGCGGACCTTCCGCTCACCAAGCTGGTGGAGAGCGCCGAGTTCCAGCCCCTTCTTCCGGAGCAGAAGCTCGGCCCGAGCGCCCGCCATTTCTATGCGGATGAGCTTGCGCAGCCCGGACCGCTCACCCACGTACGACTCCGAATCTTTCCCGACGGAGGCATCAGTCGGCTCCGGCTTTACGGGACCCGGGAGGAATGAGCGCCGCTGCGATCCTCGACGCGGCGAGTCCCGAGCGCGCCCGCGAACTCCTCAGCGAGTGTTGTGGGGCGACGCGGTTCGTCGACCACATGCTTGCGGCTCGGCCCTTTGCTTCCGACCGCGTGCTCCACGAAGCGGCGGAGCGCATCTGGGCCGCCTGCGACCGGGACGACATTCTCGAAGCGTTCTCTCATCATCCGCGCATCGGTGCGGATCTCGGCAAGCTTCGGGAACGCTTCGGCGGTGCTCGGGCGGCGCTTTCCACCGCGGAACAAGCGGGGGCGGTCGGCGCGAGCGAAGAGGTTCTCCTCGCGCTTCAGGAGGCCAACGCCCGCTACGAAGCGCGGTTCGGCTACATCTTCATCGTGTGCGCTTCGGGAAAGACGGCTGAGGAGATGCTCGGCTTTCTGGAGGCCCGGCTCTCCAATGCTCCCGCGAACGAGCTGGTGGTCGCCGCGGCCGAGCAAGCAAAGATTACCCGGCTCCGGCTCGAAAGGCTTGCCGACCGCGCCTAGAATCCCCAGCATCTAAGGGGCAGCGCTGGCTGATTCCGGGCTGCCCGCAAACCAGGACGCGTTGGGCCTGGGATTTGCGGCATGGGCGCGAGATCCGTGGGCTGGCGCGGAATGTCCGCGTACCTAAACTTACGGTCTGTTACGGTTCCTCTTGTTTCCGCGAGGCGGCTCTTCTCTACAATCTTCCCGTGCCCGCAAGCGCCATCACTACGCATATATTGGACACCGCGGTAGGCCGGCCGGCCGCGGGGGTGCCCGTCGAGATCTATCGTGAGGGTCCAGGGCCTTCGACCCTGCTCGGGCAGGGGGTAACCGACGAGGACGGGCGCATTTCCGACCTTTTGGCGCCCGGGCCACTGGAGAAGGGTACGTTTCGCTTGGTGTTCTATGTCGGCCCGTACCTAGAGGCGCAGGGGCGGCCCGGGTTCTACCCGGAAGTACCCGTGATCTTTCAGGTGCAGGAGGAGGGGGAGCACTATCACGTGCCGCTGCTCCTCAACCCCTTTGGTTACAGCACCTATCGGGGGAGCTGATCGCTCTTCATCGCATCGCGATTGCGAAGACCGCTCTCGGGCGGTCCACCGAGGATCTTGGTCTCCTCCGGGATCGGATCCGGCTTTACGTACGCGTGCTGTTCTACATTCACCTCGCGTTCGGAGCGCTTGTCGTGCTCGAGCACTTTACCGGCGTGTCGATCGCGGGGGCCTCGGAGACCCGACACATTCGCGACATCATTGCCGCCGCGATGGTGGGGAGCCTTGGCCTCGTGTGGTTCGCCACCGCGCGCTTTGCGCTTCCCCGCTGGACGCTGATCGGCATCGAGAGCATCGGCACGATGGTGCTCTCGGGGGGCTACAAGTACTCGGCGATTCAGCTCGGCGTTCCGGATGCCCCGGCCATCGCGCTCCTTTTGACCTCCCTCGCGCTCGTCCTTCGCGCCTCGATTGTGCCGAGTCCGGTGCTCCGGACCATCGTGGTGGGCGCGCTCTCCGCCGGCGGTACGGTGGGAGTGGCGTTTCAGCTGGACCGAGACCCCATCCAGTCCGTGTGGATCGGGGCGTTTGCGCTCGCGTTCATTGCGGTGACAGCCGTCACTTCGGCGGTGATCTACGGCCTTCGCACGGAAATGCAAAAAGTACAGCGCCTCGGCCAATACGAGCTTCAGCGGCGCCTCGGCGAGGGCGGGATGGGCGTGGTGTATGAGGCCACGCATGTGCTGTTGCGGCGGCCTACGGCGGTCAAGCTTCTTCCGATCAACAAGGTCGGAGAGGAGACGGTAGCTCGCTTTGAACGGGAGGTGCGCGAGACGAGCCTCCTCGAGCATCCCAACTCCGTGGTCATCTATGACTACGGCCGGACGCCCGATGGCCAGTTCTACTATGCGATGGAGTACCTCAACGGTCTGAGCCTCCAGGAGCTTGTCGACGAAATTGGGCCGATTCCGAGCGGCCGAGCCCGGAACATTCTCTCGCAGGCCGCGCACGCGCTCGCCGAAGCCCACGGCAAGGGCCTCGTTCATCGGGACGTGAAGCCCGCCAATATCATGCTGTGCAATCGGGGCCGCGTTCCGGACACCGCGAAGGTCCTCGACTTTGGGCTGGTCAAGAGCATCGAGACGAGCGGCGATGCGGCGGTGACCCAAGCGAACGCGATCGTCGGCACACCGCACTATCTCGCGCCGGAAGCGATCAAAGACTCGGAGGGAGTCTCCGCAGCCGCCGACGTCTATGCGCTCGGCGCGGTCGGTTACTTTTTGCTCACCGGGCAGGAGGTGTTTCAGGGCAAGTCGATCATCGAAATCTGTTCGAGGCATCTCACGGACACTCCCGTCCCACCCTCGGAACTGTCGGAGATTGAGATCGATGTGGGCCTCGAAGACATCGTGCTTCGCTGCCTCGAAAAGGACCCGGCGCGACGTTTTCGCGACGGTCAGGAACTGGCGACCACATTGGACGCGCTCACCATCGACGACTGGAGCGAGGCGGAAGCCGCCGTTTGGTGGGAGCGGGAAGCGCCGGTCCGGCGGGCCACCCCATCGGCGACGGCCAAGACCGAACAGCTCACCGTCGATATCGACGGCCGGCGCACCCGGAGCCTGCGACCGGTCCAAGGGTAGAGGCTGTTACCGACCTGTTCTTGCAACCATGGCCCGGTTCCACGCGGCCAGGCCGTCGAGGATCGGTCGAAGGCCTTCGCCGGCGTCGGTGAGGTGGTAGATCACGGTTTTTGGAGGCTCGCTCACCGCGACCTCTCGGCGCACGAGTCCCTGCCCTTCGAGCTCGCGAAGCCGGGTCGCGAGCACTTTGGCGGAGATCGGCGCGAGTTCCCGCTCGAGCGCGTTGAATCGGATCGGTCCCTCCATCAGAACGAGGAGGATCGGGGTAGTCCAGCGCCGGGCGAGTCGCTTGAGTGCGAGCGTTGCCTGGTACCGAGCGCAGGTGACGTCTCGATCGGGGTACTTACTCCGAGGTGCGTTCTTTTCGATCTCCGCCATCTCTCTAAGTTTGAGCTTCTCGGGAGAAGGCACAACGAAAGGAAGCGAACGATGCGCGTATTTTTGACGGGTGCGACTGGCTACGTCGGTTCGCGGGTCGCAAGAAAGCTCATGGCCGCGGGTCACACGGTCGTCGGCATGGTGCGGAACGAGGAACGGCGGGCCGCGCTCCCCCATTCGGTCGAAGCGGTGGTCGCGGATCTCGCCGATCCCGCGACGGTGGTCAACGCGACCAAGCCCGCCGACGCGGTCCTCCATCTCGGGTTTCCTTCCCACGGTCGGGACTGGGCGGCGGCGGTGGCGGTGGAACGAGCGCTCCTCGAAGCGTTGGTGGCCGCCCTAGCGGGGGGCGACAAAGCGCTCGTGGTGTCGAACGGCACCGCCTTCTACGGTAGCTCGAAGGACCAGCTCCTCGCCGAGTCCACCGTTCCCGAACCTGGCCATCCCGCGGCGATTCGGGCCGATGCGACGGCGCTGATCCACCAAGCTTCCGGGCTTCGGAGCGTCGAGCTACGCCTTGCGTCGTTCGTCTATGGCGCGGGAGGGAGCGTCTTTCTTCCGCGGCTTGCGGGCTACGCCCGGCGGACCGGCCGCTCGCTCTACGTGGGCGAAGGCCGAAGTCGCGTCTCGGCGGTGCACGTCGACGCGGCCGCCGACGCGTACGTCGCGGCGCTGGCCTCGCCGGATGCGCGCGGCATTTACCACATCGCAAGCGACGACGCGCCTTCGGTGCGCACGCTGGCCGAAGCGGTGGCGGTCGGCACGGGAGCGAACCCGACATCGGTCACTTTGGAGGAGGCGGCGGCAGAGCTCGACCCATTTACCGCCATGTTTCTCGCCCTCGACAACGGACTTTCGAGTCGACGGGCGCGCCGCGAGCTCGGATGGGAGCCGGCGGGACATCCAAGCCTGCTTTGGGATGTTGCATACGGCAGCTACCGGGACGCGGCCGAAAGCTAGCCCGCATCGGTCACCACAGGTGATGGATCGTGTTCGAAAGTGCTGGATTCCCGCGGACCTCGG
>JBCCZL010000266.1:0-12685 GCA_039187775.1 Myxococcota bacterium | reverse complement strand
TGAGGAACGCGGGAAAGAGCTCGCCGTAGTACACGCCGAGGTCTTCGATCTCGGATTTTTCGAGCTCATTGAGGATCGTGTGAAAGCTGCGCTCGAGGCCACGTCGATCGGTCACCGAGAAGTAGTGGCCTCCGGTGACGTCCGCCATCCGCTGGAGGAGCTCCGGGTTCACCGGGAAGTTCCCTGTATCAAAGATCGCCTGACCAAAGATGTCGGTGCCGCGCTGGACGCGGGTATCGTCGGTCGCGCCCATCAAGATCGTGAACACCTTGACGTCCATCGTCGCCGCGAACTCTGCGGCCTGGTCCGGGGACACGTTGCCGCTGTTCGATTCCCCGTCGGTCATGAGGATGACGAGTTTGCTCTTCGCCTCGGATTTTCGGAGACGGTTCAGACTCGTGGCAACCGCATTTCCGATCGCGGTCCCTCGGCCGTCGATGAGCTCGAGGTTGAGTTCGGAGATGGTGTGGCGAAGCGTCTCTTTGTCGGTGGTCAGGGGAAGAAGGGTGTAGGCGTCCCGTCCAAACACCACCGCGCCGATTCGGTCGTTTGGCCGATTGCGAATGAAGTGGTCGACCACCTGTTTTGTTGCCTGAAACCGCGTAGGTTCGATGTCCGCGGCCTGCATCGAGAGCGACAGATCGAGCGCGAGGACAATGTCGATGCCCTGGAGGGCGGTTCGATTGCGCGCATGCACGCTTTGGGGGCCGGCCAGTGCAAGGGTCAGTAGAAACAGCGCGGCGACCCGGAGCCCCAAGGGAAGGTCTGCGAACCAGCTTCGGAGTCCGCGCCGTCCAGTGGCGAGGGTCTTGCCGCGGCTCACGAGAATCCGAGGGGCGTAGAGCTTGTGGAGCCATCCGCGCGCGATCCAGACGAGAACGACACCTGGCAGAAGCAGGAACGCAAAGGGACGCTCGTAGCGGAAGCCGGCACCGTCCCGCTCTTCGAACGGCCAAAGCGTCGCGCGGAAGACATCCGCGCTGAAGTCAACCTCGTAGTGGATCTCGAGAGCCGCCGCGACCACGAACGAACCCATCAAGAGACATCCAAGGGCCCACGCCACCGGCATGAACACGCGGGCGTAGGGAATCCACCATTTCTGCGGTCGGGTCTTTGGAGAGGTGCTCATGCGGCCCCTCCCGCGGAACTGCGAGGCGGATCGGCGAAACTCTTGCTCGGTCGCGTGCTCGTGACGAGTCGGAATCCGGCGTCGAGGAGGCCTTGGCAGTGGTCCCGATCCGGCGACGCCTTGGCGAATTTCACGAGGTCCAAGTCCCCGAGCACTCCGGTGAGCTCATCGATGCGAATGCCCGGTGGAGTTTTTCTTCGAAGCCGCGCCAGCACCTCGTCGGTCGTGCTTTCGAGGCCGTCGAATCCGTAGCGAGTACCGAGATACTCGCGAATCGTGTCGCTGAGCTCGTCCGCCCAGCCGATGATGTTGCCCTCGGCTACCGCGGGTTCCATGGTGGCCCGAAGGCGCTCTAGCTTTTCGATGGCCACCTCCCAGGCGGGGCGGGGTGGCGGGGGCGGTGGGGCCTGCTTCTCTCGGCGAAGCCACCAACGAGCCGCGAGGAACATGAAAGCCGCAAGGACGAGGAGCCCGACGAGCGTCCCGCCGATCCAGGCGAGGGTGTAGTCCTCTTCGAGCACCTCGACCGGTGCGGTGGCCTCCTCCGGCTGGGCGTCGGGCTCGTTGCCCAAGACCGATCGGACGCGGATTCGGGGAGCATCGGTGTAGACGTCACCGAGGGTGTCGTCGCGCGTGACCACGCGAATCCGAATGGGTTGGAGCTCGTAGTCCCCCGGGGCGAGGGCGAGGAGCGCCATTTGGAACACGTGCCGGACTCGGCCGTCGGCGGTCGGTTCTTGCTGGTGGTCGGTGTCGAAGAGATCGAAGGGGTCGAAGCTCTGCCTCGGTACGGTGAGTTCATCCCCTTCACGAGCGACCGCCTGAACTTCCAGGGTGACAATGTTTCCGGTGGTTGTTTCCGGCGGGTCGATCCGTAGCTCCACATCGGGCCGAAGATCCACGGGCAGGGTGTCGACGAAGAGCTCGGCATCCGGCGCCCCGGCATCGGCGATGCCGGCTTCGGCGATGCCGGCTTCGGCGATGCCAGCATCCAGCGCCGCGTCTCCCGTGTCTTCCGTAGCGCCGTCGCCGTCCTCCAGAGTTCCCGCGTCGCCATCGTCGTCCGAGGGCTGGGCCTCCGCGAACCTCGGCGTCCCGGCCGAAAGCAGAAGGAGTAACGCGAGGGCTCGAATCACCGAAACCCTCCCATCCGCTTCTGGCGGAGCCGGAAGAGCTGGGAGATCGGTCGCACAAAGTCTTCGTGGGTTCGGACAGTCACGTGGTCGATGCGCATTCGACGGAAGATCCGCTCCCGTTCTTCCCGTTCCGTGGCGACCCGATGAGAATATTCGCGACGGACCCGCGGGTCGGAGGTGTCGATCTCGAGGAGCTCCCCGGTTTCCAGATCTTCCACCATCGCGAGACCCACATTCGGAAGCTCCTCTTCGCGGGGATCGACGACCTGGATTGGAATCAGATCGTGTCTTGCCGAGGCGACCTTGAGGGCGTGCTCGTAGCCGGGTTCGGAGATGAAGTCGCTGACTAAAAATGCGACGGATCGGCGCTTCGTAATTCGCCCGAGGTGCTCCAGCGCCGCCTTGAGATTGGTGCCCTCGCCCTCCGGACGCGCGTTGAGGATTTCGGTGACCACGCGCATCACGTGGCCCTTGCCTTTCTTCGGGGGGACGAAGCGCTCGATGCGGTCGGTGAACAAGATGAGGCCCACTCGGTCGTTGTTCCGGATCGCGCTGAACGCGAGGAGCGCGCTCACCTCGGCCACCGTTTCGATCTTCGGCCGCGCGACCGAACCGAAGCGCTCGCTCCGCGAAAGGTCGACGAGGAGCATCACCGTCATCTCTCGCTCTTCGGTGAACACCTTCACGTAGACGTCGTTCATCCGCGCGCTGACGTTCCAATCGATGAAGCGAATGTCGTCGCCAGGCTGGTACTGGCGCACTTCACTGAACGCCATGCCCCGCCCTTTAAACACCGAGTGGTAGCTCCCGGCGAGCTGGTCGTTCGCGAGGCGAGATGTGTGGATCTCGATCTTGCGCAGCTTCTTGATGAGCTCGCGAGGAATCATTGGCGACGATTCAGGGGACCTCGACGGTCTCAAAGATGCGGCGAACGATCTGCTCGCTGCTCACCTCTTCCGCTTCCGCTTCGTAGGTGCGGATCATCCGGTGGCGAAGCACGTCCGGGCCCACCGCCTTGATATCCTCCGGAGTCACGTAGCCCCGGTGTTTCACAAAGGCATGGGCCCGGCTGGCGATGTTGAGTGCGATCGACGCGCGCGGCGAGCCGCCGTGGGCGATGAAGTCGGCGATGTCCTTGAGACCGGCCTTTCGCGGGTCGCGCGTCGCCTGGACGATGTCGATGATGTAGTCGCGGATCTTCTCGTCGACATACACCTGGCCGACGATCTTTCGCGCTTCCAGAAGGGCCGTCGGCGTCACCACTTCGCGCACCTCGAGTCGGTCGCGGCCATCCGCGATCGGGCCGAGCAGCTGATGATCGGCCATCCGCTCCATGATCGACCGCTCTTCATCTCGCTCGGGATAGCCGACCTTCACGTGAAGCATGAACCGGTCGACCTGCGCCTCGGGGAGCGGATAGGTGCCCTCCTGTTCGATCGGGTTTTGCGTCGCCATGACCAGAAAGGGGCGCTCGAGCTTGTAGGTGGTGTCTCCGATGGTGACCTGAAGCTCCTGCATCGCTTCGAGAAGCGCGCTCTGCACCTTCGCGGGGGCGCGGTTGATCTCGTCGGCCAGCACGAGGTTCGCAAAGATGGGCCCGCGCTTTGCCGAGAACTCGCCCCGCTGCTGATTGTAGATGACGGTGCCCACCACGTCTGCCGGGAGGAGGTCCGGCGTGAACTGAATCCGCGAGAAGTTGGCGCTGATCGTCGAGGCCAGGGTTTTGACGGTCAGGGTCTTGGCGAGCCCGGGGACGCCCTCGAGCAGGACGTGGCCGCCGGTGAGGAGCCCGATGAGGATCCGTTCCACCATGAGCTCCTGGCCCACGATGACCTTGCGCATCTCGGACAGGACGTCCTCGATGAACATGCTTTCTTTTTGGACCAGCTCATTGATGGCTCGAACGTCGCTGTACATCGGCTCCTCAAGTCAGTCGGGCACCCAACGATGGGCGCTGGGGCCGAACGCGTACCACGCCCCAACGGCCACGCCAACACCCGCGGGCCGGAGGTTATTGCCCGAAGGCCCGACCGGTGGAGCCAGGGAGTTTCCGCGCGGGTGGGCACGCGGACCACGGTCGAGAAAAAGTCAGCAAAATTAGTGAGATCCGATTTGGCTTTTGTGGACGTCGGGACGCTCCCTTCGTGTCCTTGGAGCCACGCTCGGTCGGACGCGATGGACCGGGAGCCGACAAATGAAGGTCGGCACGACTCCTGCTGAGTTCGGCGCGAGGTTGGTGGATGCGAAAAACGATGCGGTGGAGCGAGGGTGCGTTGTGTTTGGGTCTTTTGGTGGGTTGCGGGGAGGCTCAACTGACAGAGCCGTTGCAGGTGGAGATGGCGGGGACCGACGTTCAAAGCGTCACCCCGACCATCGGAGTCCTTTCGCCGCCGATTCGGTCGCTTTCTCCGTCGTTTACAGAACCGACCGGGGCCGACGTCGGCGAGGCCGACTCTGACGATGCGGGCGCGGATGAGGTCCTCGGCGACTTCGAGGGCCGGCTCGTGCTCTCGAGTTCGGAGTACCTGGCCCTTGGCGGAGAGCCGTGCGCGGAAACCTTGTGGCTTCTTCCCGAGTTTCGGTCGGGGGTCCTCGATCTCGCCGGTTGCCTTCGCCCCGAGGCGGAAGTGCATTCCGACCTTCACCGCGGATTGCCGCTCCGGTTGTTTAGGGAACCCGACGCCGAAACCCCCGAGCCGCAGGTCGCGCTCGAGGGAGGCGCACCATCCCGTCGGACCGAGGAGTTCGCGGCTCCGGCCGGGCGCTTCTCGGGGAAACTTCGCGGGTGGAACCGGACGGAGGGGCGGAGCGCGGGCTGAATCTTGCCGGCCGGCGGGAATCGGCTTGACCTGAGGAGGTTCGAGCCTTGATCTCCCCCCATGAGCGATCCAGCGAGCCAGGCCCTCTTTGAACGAGCGAAGAAAGTCATTCCCGGCGGAGTCAACTCGCCGGTCCGCGCCTTTCGGGCGGTGGGCGGATCGCCGGTGTTTATCCAGCGGGCCAAGGGAGCGACGCTGGTGGGGGCCGACGGCAAGGAATACATCGACTTTGTGAGCTCATGGGGGCCGATGGTGCTCGGTCACGCCCACCCCCAGGTGATCGCCGCGGTTCAGGCGGCGGCGGAACTAGGGACGAGCTTCGGAGCCCCGACCGGGGGCGAAGTGGAGATGGCCGAGCTGATCTCCGAGCTCGTGCCCTCCATGGAAATGAGCCGGCTCACGTCGAGCGGCACCGAGGCGGTGATGGGCGCGCTCCGGGTGGCGCGGGGTTTCACTGGAAAGCCGTTGGTGGTGAAGTGCGCGGGAAACTACCACGGCGGCGCCGACTATCTGCTGGTGAAGGCAGGATCCGGGTTGGCCACCTTTGGGGTGCCGGATAGCGCCGGGGTTCCCGAGAGCATCGCCAAGACCACTACGATCATTCCGTACAACGACAGCGCGGCAGCGGAGGCACTTTTCGCGGAGCGCGGGGCGGAGGTGGCGGCGGTGATCCTCGAGCCTGTGGCAGGGAACATGGGATGCGTGCCCGCCGATCCGGCGTGGCTGGCCACCCTCCGGCGCCTCACTGAGGAGAGCGGGGCGCTCCTGGTATTCGACGAGGTGATGACCGGGTTTCGGGTGGCCCTGGGCGGTGCCCAGGCGCTCTACGAAATGCGACCGGATCTCACGTGCCTTGGAAAGATCGTCGGCGGAGGCCTTCCGGTGGGGGCCTACGGCGGCCGGCGAGACATCATGGAGACGGTTTCGCCCGTGGGGCCGGTGTATCAGGCGGGCACGCTCAGCGGCAATCCGCTGGCCGTCGCCGCGGGCATGACCACGCTTCGTCTGTTGCAGGAGGACGGAGTGTACGACCGCCTCGAAGCCGCCGGGAAGCGAGTGGCCGAAATCCTTGAACAAGGAGCGAAGGGTTCGCCACAACCGGTCACCGTGCAGCGGGTGGGTTCGATGGTGACCCCGTTCTTCCATGATGGACCGGTCCGGAGCTGGGACGACGCAGCGAAGTGCAACACCGAAACCTTCGGGCGGTTTCATCAGGCGCTCATCGCTGAGGGAGTGCACTGGCCGGCGGCGCAGTACGAAGCGGGGTTTGTATCCTTGGCGCACGACGACGCGGTCCTCGACCGCACCGAGGCCGCGGTGACCAAGGCCTTTTCGTCCCTCGCCTAGGGACGGCCCAAAACCGCAGAAAGCCTAGAAAATCCTGGGTCGAGTAGACCTCGGGGCTGTCTTGACCCTACATGATCAGCGTGCTACATGGGCGCCGCGTTTCGGAAAACTGAAGCGCAGGTGGCCATGATTGAGACCGTTTTCCGCCGCTTTTTCTCCTGACGCTATATCCGCGTGCGGCGGCCGGTGTTTGACCCCGAGGTCGACCTCGCAATCCGGTCCCCCAAGCCGAAAGACCCCCACTGTGAGCATCCTAGGAATCCGAGACCGAGACCAGTTCCTCAAGGGGACCGGCGTGGGCGCGGTGGGGATCGAACTCGGGCTTTCGATCGTGGTGGGTCTCGTGGCCGGTCGCTTTCTCGACGGCTATTTCGAGACGGGGCGCGTGTTCCTGTTTATTGGGCTCGCTCTGGGTTTTCTCTCGGGCGCGCGCAGCATTTATCGGGTAGTACGCCGCACCCAGCGGGAACTCGATGCGGATTCCGACAGCCTCCCTGAGCCCACCCTCGGCGACTCCGATGCCGGCGACTCGGTCGTCCTTGAGTCAGTCAGCCGCCGGAGACCGCGATGACTGACGCCGTCGGAAAGATCGCGATGTACATCGCAGCCTGCGGCGCGATCATCAGCGGTGCCGTCTTTTTGGTGTTTGGTGCGGAGGCGGGTGTGGGGGCAATGGTGGGGGCCGCAGTGGCCACGCTGAACGCGCTCGCGATGCGGTGGATGATCCGAAAGGTGCTCGGCGGGTCGAGCGCGGCGCGCACCACGGTGATGATCCTCCTCGGATTCAAGATGGCGATCCTCGGGGCGATTTGTTACGCGCTCATCGCCATCGTCAAAATTGATGCGATCGGCTTTGCAATCGGTTTGAGCGCGCTGGTGTTTGGCATTCTGCTGGGTGGCCGGGCCGCCCAAGACGAGCTCAGCGAGGAGACAGCGGAAGAGGGGGCGGAAGATGCGCTCCTCGGTCGCCGCAAACCGCGCATCGCCCCGGAGGACACCTGATGGGTCACCACACCTGGTTCGACATGATTCTCGGGACGTTCTACAAGAACGTCGAAAACGCAGCGGGCGTTGCCCTCGGCAAGCCGATGGTAGGGCTGGAAGGCGAAGGGACCTGGTTTCAGGGATCGCACCTGAGTATTCAGCACCTCTTTGCTTCGACGCTCGTGGTGCTGGTCCTTACGACGATGGCGTTTTCGGTGAATCGAAAGATTCGCGACACGCAGGGCGCGCTGATTCCCGAAGGGCGATTCTCGGTCCGAACATTCTTCGAGCTTCTGACCGAGGCGATCTACGGCCAGATGAGCGACATGATGGGAAAGAAGGCGGCGAAGTTCTTCCTTCCCCTGATCGCCACCTGCGCATTCATGATCTTCTTTTCGAATGTGCTCGGGCTGATTCCGGGATTCCTTCCCCCGACCGACGTGCTGAATACGACCCTGCCGTACGCGCTCGTGATCTTCTTCACCACTCACATCTTTGGGGTGAAGGAAAACGGCCTCGGCTACTTTGCCCACTTCTTCGGCCCGATCCGGAAGTGGTACGCGCTGCCGCTGATGCTTTTGATGTTCATCATCGAATGCATCAGCCACATCGCCCGGCCGATCTCGCTGGCCCTTCGCCTCGCGGCGAACATGACCGGCGACCACAAGGTACTCGCGCTTTTTCTTGGCCTCGTACCGTTCGTGGTTCCACTTCCGATCTACGTCCTCGGCTGCATCGTGGTCACGGTGCAGACCCTGGTCTTTTGTCTGCTCTCGATGGTCTACATCTCGTTGGCCATCGCTCATGAGGAACACTGATGAGTCTGTTTTTGGCCGGCCGTCGCAGCAGCCGACCGGCGGCCGCGGAACGTTGAGTTAGGAGACGTTGAAATGAAAAAGGCAACACTTTGGATTCTAGGAATGGTCGCCCCGCTCGCCGTGAGCGCGACCGCGTTTGCGCAGGACGCGGCGTCGAACGCTTCGGATGAGGTGATGTGGAAGGCGATGGCGGGCGCGCTTGGCCTCGGGATCGCCGCCTTCGGCGGTGCGCTCGGTCAGGGCCGCGCCGCGGCTGCGGCCCTCGAGGGGATCGCACGGAACCCCAACGCCGCAGGCAAGATCTTCACCCCGTTCATTCTTGGCCTCGCGCTGATCGAGTCGCTCGTCATCTACGCGCTCGTTCTCGCCTTCTCGCTCTAAGGCGAGGCGCCTGGAGGCGACGACCGGTCGCGTCCGGCAACGGCCTCGGCACCGTCACGGGTTTGACGGCGCCGAGGCGCCGTGGCATTCTCACGTCTCTCAGAGGTTCGGGGCAGAGCCTCTCAGCGAAGTTTGAAGCGACGTGTTCCCATTGGATGTCGTCGGTTCGCAATGCTGTGACCTGCCCCGTATGGCTCCTGAACGTAGAACCTCTCCCCGCGCCCCGGTTCGTCAGCGCGTCTACTGCGAGACCGATGCCTACACGCTCTACGTTCAGACTGTGAACATGAGCGAGGGCGGCATGTTTCTCCGCGCATCGACGCCGCCACCGGGTTCCCGCTATCGAATTTCCTTTACCGACGAAGAGGGCGGAGAGGTGGTCGCGGAGGCGGAGCCCGTCTGGATCCGCGGTGGGGTCGAGCCAGGCGTGGGGGTACGGTTTCTGAGCTTCGAACGTGGTGAAGACCACTATCGCGAGTTCGTTCGACGTCACGCAGTGGACCCCGACGCGACCGAATAGCCAAAGAATCCTCGGGAATAGGCTTGCCCGTCGTCGGTTGTGGTCAGGGTGGCGGTCCTGACCCTAGTCCCCCATACTGATCGTACGCACCCGAAGCGGCAGACGGCAGCCCACTGGAGCTTTCCATGGACGAAGAGCACGACCAAGACCAGCTCGTAGATGACCACGCCGACGAGGCCGATCTGGGAGATGTTGAGCAGGAAGAGGCAGAGCGGGAAGAGGCAGAGCGCGGCGAAGAGAGTGGTGGGTCGGCTCATGGCGTCGAAGCGGCGCCTGACAGCGACGAAGACGACGAAGACGACGAAGACGACGAAGACGACGAAGAAGAAGGCCTCGGGATCGCCCCCATGCTGATCGGGGCCGGAGTGTTCGTGGCCCTCGCCGCGGGAGTGGTGTGGCTTTTGGTCGGCTCCGAGAGCGTGCCATTCACTTACGCCGAGTCGCTGGACAACGTGGTCTCCGATCCAGGAGCGTTCGAAGGCAAGGAGCTCCGTGTCGAAGGCATGCTTCGCGAGGGCTCGATTCAGTTCCGAGAGGAGCCGTGCGAGTGGCGCTTCGTGCTCGAGAAGAACGAGCAGGAAATGGAAGTGTCCTTCCCGGAGTGTGTGGTGCCCGACACCTTTCGAGACGGCGAAGGCATTTCGGTAACCGTCCAAGGTCAGTACGCGGACGGGACGTTTACCGCCAACCAAGTCGTGCCGAAGTGCCCCTCCCGTTACGAGATGGACCAGATGAAGAAAGCGGGCGAAGTCATGCCGCACGCTCAAGCCGCCCCCGAGCCGAGCTGACTCGGGCCTGCGCGCACGACTCCGCGTTACCAGCCCACGTCGTTAGCCGGCGATGTCGAGGTAGACCGCCGCCCCGATGTTCACCTGCCAGATGTCCTCCAGCACCTTGTCGTTCTCGAATCCGGAGGCATACAGCGCCGGCCACCCAAACTGGCCGTAGATGTCCACGAGCGGCGCATCACCATCGGCAATCGTGTAGCCGGCTCGCAACGCCAGGGGGATCGCCACCGTGTCGCCGGCGTCTCCGAGGTCGCCGATGGTGAGACCGCTGCGGAGCGACGCGAAGATGTTGGGGGTAATGCTGGCGACGAACTCGACGGGAATGTTGAGACCGACCGCAGTGTCGATGTTGTCTCCAGCCAAGATCGTCAGGCCCGCGCCGGTACGAATCGCGAACTGGTCTCCGAGATGAACAAAGACGGGGACCCCCGCCCCGATCGCCACTCCAAAGGGATCGAAATCCCGAAACGCCACGCTCGCTTCCGCCCCGACTTCCACGGGGCCATCGAGGAACCGGAATCGGCCATAGAGAATCGGAGCATTGTTGTACTCCGCGTCAGGAGCAAGCTGGAGGCCGAACACTTGAACGCCCACCTCGAGGTCATCCGTGATGCCATAACCTGCCCCCGCGTCGATCCGGGCGGCAGTATCGCAGACGTTCGCGCCTAGCCCTTCGACGCAAAGTCGGAGAATCCCGACGTCGAGGTCGCCGCGGAGCGTTCCCTCGGTGAGCGTCAAGGGCCGCTCCGCTTGCGCAAGGGGAAGCCCGCCACCGTCGGGTGCCGGCGTCTCCATCGTCTGTGCATCCGCGACACGGGGTAGAATCAGCGCCGCGCATGCGACGCCGCCAAAGAGTCCAATCCAAGCTTTCATGATAGTTCTCCCTCGGAACCGGTAGGGTTCCCACACCGGCGAAACACCAGCGTGTCCCCGTACAAGCGAGGGATGTGCCAAAGCTGTCATCGATCCTGAATCTCTCGGTTTTCCAGGAAAGCTGCGCTAGGCAAGCCGTGCACGCGCGTCCACACCTGTGGCCGCCACTCCACGATTCCCGCCGCGGAACTCTGCCTGGCTCGAAGCTCTGCCTGGCTCGAAGCTCTGCCTGGCTCGAAGCTCTGCCTGGCTCGAAGCTCTGCCTGGCTCGAAGCTCTGCCTGGCCGGAACTCTGCTAGGGTAGGACCGCCATGGGTTGGGGCCTTCTGGCGTTCGGTACTCTTCTTTTCGGCGTCGCGACCGCGGCCTACGTCACCCGCCGCCGCTGGCTCCGCTGGTTGCGACTTCGCCGCTTTCCGTTCCGCGCGCGGCATCCGATCGTCCTGGTGCACGGACTCTTCGGCTTCGACGAAGTAAAGCTCGGAAAAGAGCGTCATGAGTACTTCCGGGGGATCGAAGCTCGGCTTCGCCAGCACGGAAACGAGGTGTATCGGCCGAGGCTCCCTGCGACTGCGGGCATCCGCGCCCGCGCCGAAGCGCTGCGAAACTATCTCGAGGCGCTCGGCCCCCGGCCGGTCATCCTGATCGCGCACAGCATGGGGGGCCTCGATGCGCGTTATGCGCTCGCCCGACTTGCCCTCGGTCCGCGGGTCCGCGCTCTCATCACCATTGGGACCCCGCACCGAGGAACTCCGGTGGCGGATATCGGCGGCAAGCTCCAGAAGGTTCTTCGGCCCGTCGCCAAAGCGCTCCGCTTGAATGTCGACGCGTTCTCCGATCTTACCTCCGGCCAGATGGAAGACTTCAATCGGGAAATCGAGGACGTGGCGGGAGTACTCTACGGATCCGTGGTGGGTCGAGCCGGCCCCAACGTGCACCCCATGCTCAAGTTGACCCGTCAGTTCCTCGACAAAGAAGGCGACAACGACGGCCTCGTGCCGGCCTCGTCCCAGGCCTGGGGCGAGGTGTTATTCGAAGCAGAAGTCGATCACTGGGGCCAGGTAGGCTGGCGGGAAGGCTACGACGCGGGCGCCCTCTACGAAGCGGTGGTGATGGAGCTTCGTGCGCGAGGGTACTAGGGGTCGACGCGCGGCTCGAAGAAAGGAACAGCAAACGTGAAAACGAACCACTGGCCGGCACTTCCGGTCGACGCTTGGGAGCCAACGTACCGCACGATTCATCGCTGGATGCAGATCGTTGGGAAGTTGAGCATCGACCTGTGTCCTCCAATGAACCACTGGTGGCACTCTTCGCTTCGCTTTCACCCTCGAGGACTTCGGACGATTCCTCTCCTCTACGATGGAGGAGCGCTCGAGGTGACCGTCGACTTCGTCGATCACGCGATGACGCTCGAGACGCTCGACGCGCGCACGCGTTTGGCCCTCGGTCCGGAGTCGGTCGCGAGCTTCTACGAGCGGTTTACCGGCGAAATCCGTCGACTCGGAGTGCCGGCGCAGATCTGGCCGATCCCCGTCGAAATCCCCGATCCGGTTCCTTTCCTCGAAGACCAGGAGAACGCGTCTTACGACCGGGAGGCGATCGAGAAGATGTGGACGATTCTTCTTCACACTTATCGAGTCCTCGCCAAGTTTCGCGGGTCGTTTCAAGGCAAAAGCAGTCCAGTGCATTTTTTCTGGGGTGCCTTCGACGTGGCGGTCACCCGCTTTTCCGGGCGCCCGAACCCCGAACCGCCGACCGACAAAGTGATGGGTCCGGCGTACTCGCACGAAGTGATCAGTCACGGGTTTTGGTTTGGTGGCGACTGGCCAACCGGAGGCCGCGTCGAAGCGCCATCAAACGCGCAGGTGCCGAGATCGGAGTGCGCCTCCG
>JBCCZL010000265.1:0-12698 GCA_039187775.1 Myxococcota bacterium | reverse complement strand
GTCACCCGGCGAGCCGCGCGCATCGCCCGCACCGAGGCGATGCCTCAGTTTGAATACTTGGCGAGCTTGAGTCTGGCTCGGGTTCGGCGACGCCTCGGCAAACCGCACCTCACGACCCGCATCGTGTGCTCTCTCCTCCGGGTCTGCCCATCGCAGTGGCACGGGTGGCTGCGCTGGGAGCTCACGATGGCCGGAGGACAAGTGCCGCCGGATACCCAAGTGCGCCGACGCAACGATGCTCCCCTTTCGAATGCGGCCGATTCGCTCGATCGACTCGTTGAAGCCTACCGGGTGGGTGACCGTTCGCTCGCGGCGCAGCACCACTCCGAGCTCACCGCAGTCATGCTGCGCGGAGTGCCCTTCGCGCGCGATGTGCAACTGATTCGAGACACCACCGATCCGGCGGTTCCCCCGGAGCGCTCTCACCCGGTGGCGCGGGAGTGGATTCGAGGCGAACAGGACGCACCACCGGCGGAGATCTTGGGTCTGGGTTCGGTCGCCGCGGAAGGGGGTGACCAAACCACTGCATGGGTTGTCGCGCACCCCGAGCGGCAGGCGCGACGAATCTTTGCGCTGGGGGCTGCGCTCGCCGAGCGGCCACCGGTCATGGATCCGAAGCGAAGCCGACCGGGTCGGGTCGAGACCACGATCGCGGCGCTCGCCCTCGCCGGTGACGCCGGTATCGAACGGACCGACCTATTTCGCACGGTCTACGGATTCGACTATGTGGCCAAGCTGCACAAGGCCACGTTTAAAGTGCTGCGGCATCGAGTGCGGACGCAGCTCGGAAGTCACGGGGAACTTCGGGTGGCCGATGACCAGGTCGCGCTGGTGGTCTTCGAGCCCTTTCGCGTAGCGGATCCTCGGTGCGTGCAGCCCCTTTCCGACCTTGTCCTCCGGGTCCTTGCCCGGACCGGAGGAGGCAGCGCCAAGAGCGCGGCGACATCGCTCGGCGTGTCTCTCCGAACCGCTCAGCAAGCGCTGCAGGAGCTTGTGGAAGATGGAGTATGCCATCAGCAAAGAAGAGGTCGCTCCGTGGAGTACCGAGTGGAGGATACGACGTTTTCTTCGCCAAGCGTCCGACTCGACCCACCCGATCAAAGCTGACGCCGCGAACTGTTCCACGTCCAACAACCGCTCCTCGAGGTGACGGCTACGTATCTGCTCGGCGGCCTGCGAATCCGGTCGACAAAAAGCCCGGCTCCGGCCCTTGGTTGCAGGATGATAATGAATTTCATTACCATGATTTCCAAATGCGGCTCCGACTACTCTTCTTCTGTTTGACGGTTTCTTGCTTCGCCTGTGGTGACGACTCGACAACCGATCCCACAGGAGATGCCGGGTCGAATGACTCCGACGGCGGCATAAATGGAGATAGCGCCATCTACGTCGTGGCCGCTCGGCAGCTCAATATCGCCACCGGGGATCGAACGGTGTTGGTTCAGGCGATTCCGAATCTGGACGCCCAAGCCCTCGACCCTACCGCGGCGATCGAGTTCTCGGGGTTTTCTCGTGTGCAAACCTTCGATGGTGCCGTCTTTACGTTTGACGGGGAGAACGGCGAGGTCAGCCGCTTCGAAGTTGCTGACGACCTCTCTTTCATCGAGGCTGGCGCGTTCTCGATGATGGGCGTCGGTGTGGTCTCGTTCATCTCGACGTTTGCCTGGATTTCACCGACCCGTGCGTACTACGTCGACCTGAACATGGCGCAGGTTGTCGTCTTCGACCCGACGGCGATGGAGCTCACCAATACCTTTCCGATTCCCGATCTTGCGCGACCGGAAGCGAGTGTGCCGAGCGGCGGTAGGCCGCTGATTCTGGGGGACGACGTGATCTTGCCGATCGGCTGGTCGGACCAGAGTGCGGGGACGGCGCGAGCAGTGGTTGCGGTGCTGATTCTGTCGGCGAGTCGCGACGAGGTGCGCGGGATCGTGGAAGACGATCGCTGTGCGCTAAGCGGCGGCGGCTTCGTCGACGGCGGCTTTGCACACATACTCGGCGACAGCGGCGGGGGAATTTGGGATATCGCGACGGGAGGCTCGTTCCCGGCTCCCTGTCTGCTTCGGATTGCGGAAGGGCAGACGGCGTTTGATCCGGACTTCGCGCTCGACATGAGAGGAGCGGTTCCCGGTCCCCAGGTGACCCGGGCCGTCGGCCCAGGCGATGGGACCTTTGTCACGCGGTACCTCGACCCGGACCTGGACACCACACCATTCGTGTCCAACCCGCTTTCGTACTTCTTCATCGAGAGCTGGCGGTATGCAGTCGTCGACCTCTCGGAGGGGACCGGCACCGCCATCGAGGCGCTTCCCTTCGCGAGCATCGGCTTTACCCCGCCAGTCGTGGATGGAGCGTACTTCCTGCTCCAGGGGGCGGGCGACCGAAGCCAAACCACAGTCTTCCGGCTGGAGGGAACCACGCCCGTCGAGAGCATCTCGACCTCCGGAGAGATCCAGTTCCTCGATCGCGTCCGCTAGCCCTCGGTCTCGACTGTCGTCGCGAAAGACGGAGCGAGTTCGTCACCGCCCCTCAGAGAGCTCGGGTAGCTTCTCCTTGCTGGAGGACGGCAACGAGAGTTGTCCCCGCGCGATCGCCGACACCAGGCAGACCAGCCCGGTCGCCAGCAGCAATAGGCTGGTGATTCCGACACTCGGCACGACCCAGCTCGCTGAGGACCATGGCCAGACCCCGTAACGCCAGCCGTCGATCAGCGGCACCGTCGCGAGCAGGGCGACGCTACCATAAACCAGTGCGGCGCGGCGCCTTCGGCTGGTGCCGAAGGTCAGAACCAACACGCCGATCAACGCCCAGGCGATGTGGAATACATGAATTTCCACTTCCCCTCGGTGTGCGAGGTGTTCCGGCAGCCACCGATTTGCCCAAGCGAAGATGCCGATCGCGGGAAGTAGCCCAAGCCCCAGACCGTCGAAGAGTCGCTCCACCACTTTTGCCGTGCGGGGCGCGTGCTTGCGCTTGCGCGAGATGTACATCTGCGCGCCCGCATAGGTGAGCCAGCAGAAGAGAATCCCGGCCAACGCATAGAGGACCTTCACCGCATAGCCGCCGAAGGTTGCGAAGTGCAGCATGAAGCCGAAGCTGAAAACCTGTGTCGCGAGCGGCTCCTCGGGGGCCGAGACGAACACCGGTTCCTCCGATTCGTGGATGTCGTAGGCGACCCGCGCGTTTTCCCCGTCTCCGGATGCGAGCCCGACGGTCAGGCGCGCGGCACGGTCGAACGGTTCCTGCAGATCGAGGCGGGTCAGCTCGAGGCCAGGCCGCTGCGCGAGCGCGTCGGCAACAAACGGGTCGAGTGGAGGGATCCGGTCGACCCGCTCCCCGACCACCTCGAGAGGGGGAGGCTGATCGAAGCCCAACGCGGGCTGCGCGGTTTCGATATCGCCGGCGAAGACCAATAGGACGATCACGGGCAACAGGAGCGACGAAAGGCCGAGAAAGGCCCCCGTCATCCCGAAGATGAGGCTGAACGGCACCGTCGCGGTGCCTGCCGCGGCATGAATCCAGGCGTGGAGGGCCCGTGCCCGTCGCTTTCCCCATCCACGAAACTGCGAGAGCAGTTTACGCCGATGCATCACGAGACCGCTCACTGTGAGGGCGAGCCACAGCACCGAGAGAAAGCCCGCCAATAGCAGGCCCTGCGGCAGCGGATGCAAAAAGTGCCAGTGGAAGAGGTGATGGGCGAGCTCGCTGGAGACCGCGCTCCCGGGCAGGGTGGATCCGTCTGCCGGGTCGACCGCGGCCATCGAGAGGTCTTCGCGGTCCCTGTCGGTCGAACGAACGGTGATGAGCGGCGCCCAGCGCGTGGGCAAACGCACATGTATCCGGGCTGCGTCCCGCGGAGTATCGGCGAGCGGCCCCGTGAGGAGCGCGTCGACGGCATGAACGGGTGGGGGCTCCGCCAGACGCAGCGCCGGCGTATGCCACGCTCGAAGCTCTTCGTGGAACAGACTGATCGTGCCCGTCAGCGCCATCACGAAGAACGGAACGAGCAGGGTGACCCCCGCGACGCTGTGGGCCTCGAACCATCGGACTGCGAAGCTCGGCGCCTTAGCGGGCGGATCCGCGGCTCGCGGGCTTTCGTGGCTCACAAGGAGCTCCACCAGTTGATCAGGCCCGAAATCAATCCAATGCCGAGACTCGCCACGAATACCTGCCCGACGGCGCGCCAGCGTCTGTGGCTCGCCATGCAGCCCGCGAGCACCGCCCCGCCCAGAAGGGGGAAGAGCAGGCCCCCGATGGCGAGCACGACTCCCACGTCTGCCGGGATGACCGCGGCCGCCAGGGCGACGCAGGCCACGCCCAGCAGCGTCGAAACGAGAACCGCCACTGGCACGAACAGCCAGGGCCGGTGGATGCGCCAGCGACCAGGCGTAGCGGCGAAGAAGCGCGTAATGTTGCGGATCAGGGAACCCACGGGTCTCGTCTTAGCGTCGGCGCTCGGAGCTTCGCTAGAAACCCTGTTCGCCAAGTGCCCAGAACATAGGGCCAACGTGTCGCTGGTGCACGGGGCACCTTGCAAGCACTCGGTCGCTTGCGGCGAACGGTTCAGAAGCAAGTCGAAGGGCCACCCCTCGGCACGAGGACTGGCGTCCTGCGATCAGGTGCTCCGCTGCAAGCGTGCCTTTAGGGCTTGCGCAAAGCGACGGCTGACGGGCAATGGGCTTTCTCGGTCCTGGAGGTAGACACACCAGCCGCCTTCGACCTGTTGCAGCTCATCGACGCGGTCTAAGTTTACGATGGTCGAGCGGTGGACGCGGACGAACGAGTCAGGCAGCCGTGCAGCCCGCCGTCGCAGGCTCTGAGAAACCATCGCGACCTTGCCACTCGCCAGGTGTACCTCGGAGTAGTAGTTCGCCGCCTGAATGTAGACGATGTGGGACACCCGACAGAACTTCAGGCTCTTGACGTCCTGAAGACTCACCAGGTCTTGCTTGCTCAGTCGATCCGTGGGGGTCACCGCGACTGGGGCCGAGGGACGCAGCGCTTTGGTCAGTGCGCGGTCCAGACGCGCGGGGTCTGCCGGCTTCATGAGGTAGTCGAGGGCTTTCACCTCGAAGGCGCGAAGCGCGTGTTGTCCGTAGGCCGTCAAGAAAACGGCCTTTCGAAGAGTTAGCCAGCGGTCCGGGAGCCTTGCGGGCACAAGGTCAGCCGGAGGAGAGTCCACCGTGAGCTCGATCGCTCCGATCACCTCCATCGTCTCGGGGTTCCACACGACCAGCTGCGAGGTTGGAATGTCGAGATAATATGCTCTCGTGTCGGAGACGATCTCCATCCAATCCAGGGAGCTGCCCAAGGTCGGGATGCCAAAGCTCGCGAAACTGACCGTCTGCCCTTCTACAAGGGTGCCGTCCACCTCGTCGTAGCGGGTGATCGGGGGGGCTCTGCGACCGGCCGACGCTAGAGACCATAACTGGAGGCATCGGACCTGGCCGAGCGCGCCAGTGAACGGGGCTCCTTGGTCGGCAAGCGGTCAAAGTGGCGTGTGAGCGGTACGGCCATCGCGCACCGTGCCTCCCGATTTGAGGGGGCTTAGCACCGAACCGTGGGGCGGCTGGGGCTGCGTCGGCCGAGCGGTAGCGGCAGCACCGGTTCACCTGACCGAGGGTTCCCTACACGTCCGAAATCGAGATGAAGGACAATCGTGGTGGGTCGCGCACGGGTTTCGTGGCCGCAGTCCTCGAACCGGTGCGACGAAACGTCCGCGGCCACGGTTGCCGAGGTGGGTGAGTCGTCCCCTCCATAGCCTCGTCTCGAGCAAGTATCCTTCGCGGATGACGTCTCGAAGCCTCACCCATCGAAGCCTCACCTATCGAACCCTTACCTACGAAGTCGATGGGCGTGTCGCCCGGATCACGCTCGATCGACCGAATCGCGGCAACGGAATCACCTTGACGATGCCGCAGGAGCTTGCCGCGTGCGTCGAGCGTGCGGACCTCGACCCGAAAGTGCACGTCATCGCACTGAGCGGGAACGGCAAAGGGTTCTGCGGCGGATATGATCTCGTGGCCAGTGCAGAGGGGCACATGGGCGAGCTCACCGACGCAGCGGAGGCACCCCCTCCCGGCTCGCCCCTCGACCCCGAGGTTCAGCTCCGAAACCACAACCCCAGCGAAGTGTGGGACCCGATGGTGGACTTCCAAATGATGAACCGGAACGTGCGCGGGTTCATGAGCCTCTTTCACGCCGATAAACCCGTGGTGTGCAAGGTCCACGGTTTCTGCGTCGCGGGCGGCACCGACATGGCGCTCTGTTCGGACCTCTTGGTGATCGCCGACGATGCCAAAATCGGCTACCCGCCCGCCCGGGTCTGGGGTGTTCCAACGACCGCGGTCTGGGTGCATCGAATCGGCCTCGAGAAGGCGAAACGCCTTCTATTCACTGGCGACTGCCTCAACGGAATCGAAGCGGTCGCCTGGGGCCTCGCGATCGAAAGCGCCCCGCCCGATGAGCTCGACGAACGCTTCGAGGTTCTGCTCGAGCGGATTGCTCGGGTGCCGGTGAACCAGCTCGTGATGCACAAGAAGCTTCTGAATCAGACGGTCATGACGCAGGGGCTCTACAGCACCCAGGCGCTCGGCGTGATGTTCGACGGCGTCGCCCGCCACACTCCGGAGGGCTACAAGTTTGCGGAGCGGGCGGCGTCCCACGGGTTCAAGGCGGCGGTGCGGGAACGCGATGAACCCTTTGGTGACGTCGGGCCGTCGACGCACAAAGGATAGCGGTCGACCGATGACGACGCGGCCCTCGGAGATCATCGACGGCAAGTACCTCTGCTTCGAGGAAGTTCATCCGGAGTTCTACGACGGGTTCGTACTTGCGGAGCCCGCTCAGGTGGAGCGTTTCCGCGTCAAGAACGGGCTCCCTGCCAACCTGCTGTCCGAGTTTACGAGTCGCGAGAGTGGAGACGAAGTCATGAAACAGGGGGTGATGATCTGGATGGGAGGCATCGGGCCCGACTACTACGACATCGTCTTCTCGAACGCCGAGCACCCTCCGTTCCTTTCGCGCGAAGGCCACCGCATCGTGCTCACCGCCGAGGGCTACGTGACCAACGTGGTGGACGGGTGCCTTCATCTATTCAGCTTGCGCTATCTCGAGGACTTCGGTCCCGCAGCGATCGCTTCGATCGAAAAGCGCGCCGAGGACTCCAACCGGCCTCGCTACGAACTCACGCCTGGACGGTACGGCCTCGCGATCTTTGGCGGATTCCACGGAACCCACCGAACCCCCGTCTACGAGTTTCACTTCCAGCGGGATCCCGAGGCGGAGTTTTCCGGCGAAGTAAACCTCGCCTTCGGCTTCGAATCGATCGGCTAGTGGTGGTTCGCGTATCAGAGTCTTCCCGACTCGACTCTCGGTTCTGTCGGAACGCCGAGCGTTGAACTGAGACCCGAGTCGTGGAGCGGCTGGATGCGAGGCTCGCGCGGTACGCACCCGGCGTGGTGCCGATGTGGCGCTTGAAGTAGCGGTTGAGGTGGCTTTGGTCGTGAAAGCCGCACTCGATAGCCACGTAGGCGAGCGGCGCAGCGCGTCCGTGGCGGGCGATGAGACCTGCGGCGCGCTCGGAACCGCCGGGCCAGCACATATCGAGGCGTAGCCACTCGCCGTTGTCAGGGCGCTCGAACAATCATCCGCTGAGTCTGACCGGGCCGGACCCGCACGGTTCGCCGGATTGGCGGGCCATCGCCGTACATGCGGAGGATAACCGCCTGTGGGCCGGCGGGGAGTTGGACGACTAGCGGAGTGGGCCCAAGCGGTCGACCCTGCGCGTTGAAGACGTTCGCCCATCCGCCGGGCGTGACGACCGCTAGCCTGCCCGTAGCGCGTACTGCCGAGTGCATGCTCACGGTGGGGGATGCCGACCCACGATCGGCCTCCGGGTTGCTCGGAGGCTCTTCCACGGTGGAGGAAGAGCGAGTCGGACGCGCGACGTTTGCGGCAGGCGCGTCGACCGCCGAGCGCGGTGGGCGCGCTTCGAGTTCCGCGGGATGCACCGTGGGCTCCTCGGCTGTCGGTGGGGCTTCGGGAACGATGGGCAGCAGAGCTTTGTGGTTCACGTCGTCCGGCACGCTCCCTCTCGAGACAATGAAGCTGACGGCGAGAACGAGCGGGAAAAAGAGCAAGACCCCGATTGCCATAGGTGCCGTGCGACGCCCCGCAACGCGGACCGTCTCGATCTTCGTCGGGAGCGTGCTTATTGCCGGCGGAACAATCGCCACGGTCTCCTGTTCTGAAGTCGTTGGCGGATGAACCTCGCGAGCCAATGCGGAATCGGCGATCCCCATCTCCTGAGCTGTCCGGACGAGCTCACGCTTCTTCTGCTCTCCACCGAGGAAGAGGCGCTTCATCCAGTCCGAAAGTTCCGGGAGTCCGGCGGGAGTGCCCGATCGAGCGATGTAGGTACTGAGGGCTCGTGACATTTCGCGCGCGGTCGGAAATCGGTTCTCCGGGTCGCGCTCGAGCGCCCGCAGGACGATCGCATCGAGCTCCGGCGACACGTTCGGGTTGAGCTTCGATGGTGGCGGGATTTCGCGGACGAGCACCGCCTGCATCGTTTCTGCGTCGGTACTCTTTCGGAAAAGCCGGGCGCAGCACAGAAACTCCCAGAGAACTACGCCGAGCGACCAGATGTCGGCACGCCGGTCGATGCCGGTACGATACTGTTGCTCCGGCGCCATGTATGCGAATTTCCCTTTGACCTGGCCGGTACGCGTGTGATGCACGCGTTCTCGCGCGCTCGCGATGCCGAAATCCACGACTTTGGTGGTGCCACTAAAGGTGAGGAAGAGGTTTTGCGGCGATACGTCCCGATGAACGACCTGAAGTGGTTGGCCGTCGTCGCCCACGAGCTCGTGGGCCGCGTGAAGCCCTTCCGCGGCATCGGCGACAATCCGTGCGGCGTAGAGCGGCATGCAGGTCGCGCGTCGCTCGGTTTCCGAGCCGGCTATCGATCGAATGACCCGTTGTAGCGATTCGCCATAGAGGTACTCCATTGCAATGAAGTACGTGCCGTTGACCTCCCCGAAGTCGAAGACATTGCAGACGTTCGCATGATGGATGCGCGAGGCGATTCGTGCTTCGTCGAGGAACATCTCGATAAATGAGGCCTCCCGTGCCAGATGACGGTGAATGCACTTGAGAGCGACAACCTTTTCGAACGCTTCCGCCCCGCGCGCACGGGCCAGATACACCATCGCCATGCCTCCGGCAGCGATCTCGAAGCAGAGGCGATAGCGTCCGACGTTCGGTCCCAACGATCGGAACTCAGTGGCCTCGGAATGCTCACCGGCGGAGGACTCGAAGCCTCCTTCTGGGTTCTCGGGTGATGCCGCGATCACGGGAAATCTGCGCTGGGGGCGCCAACGACGGTATCGTCGGACCCGCCTGAGAATATGACGGCGAGGATGATCCCTGCAGTGGCCGCGGCCACCGCGATCGTTCCTCCCGCGATCCACCAACCTAGATGGCTGCCACTGTTCTCTTCGGTACCCGGCTCCGCCAGCCCAAGGCCAGCGTCGCCCAAGAACTCCCCGACGTCGCCGTAGCTGCGCGGTGATCGGCGGTCGCCCTGATGAACAAGCACGACGCCTCCCGCGCCTTCGGCTTCGACGTAGTACCGAAATGATCTGTGGGCCGGAACCAGTAGTTCGTCGCTGCGGCTTTGCCAGCGACCACCGAGCTCCGCATAGACGCGAACGTCGCGCACGAGGTTTGCGATGTCGCCGGACACCTGCGCCTGGATCCGGAGCTCACCGTTCGCTGGACCGATGTCTACCTCTATGGCTAGTGGCTGAGAGACGTCTGCAGCCGCGTGCCGAAACGCGCGCCGGACCCGGGGGTTCACCGACCGCCCCAACTCGCGGTCGGGATCAAGTGCTGCAAGCCGCTGCAGGTCGTTCCGCATCGCGTTCCGGTTCCCGGTCGCTGAGTGTACGAGGGCACGAGTGAGATAGAGAGTCTCAAGTTCATCACGGGTCAAGTCGTCAGCGCGCTCCGCGGCCGCAAAGGCCTCCAATGCCTCGTCGAACTCGGCCGCCTCGTAGTGGGCGATGCCGCGCTCCACGGAGGGATGCGCGTAGGCTGGCACCGAGAACCCGAGAAGGAGGGCGATGCACGTTGCCTGCTTCATGGAAGTCCAGAGACGATGAGCGGATCTGCGCTGGAGGGATCGGTCTCGGCGGCTCGCCCAAGCTGTCCATGGGCGTTGTTTCCCCAACACACGACCTCGTAGTCGTCTCGGACCCCGCACGTGTGTGAGTTGTTCGCATCCGAAAGGGCAACGAACGAACCGAGCGGCGGACTCGGGACAAAGCGCGCAGCGTTGGCACCGTCTCCGAGCTGGCCTCGGTCGTTGATTCCCCAACATCGGCGCCGGCCTCTTGGGTCCAAAGCACAGGAGGTAAAACCGCCGGCTCGAACGAGCACCGCGTCATCCACACCAACCACCACGACTCCCGAGGGGGCCGGATCCGGGTTGCCACTTCCGAGCGCTCCAAATGCTCCCTGGCCCCAACACCGCACAGTGCCATCCCGACGCGCCGCACACTGGTGATTCCAGCCCGATGCGATCGAGATCGCGTTGGACATCCCCACCACGTCGACGGGGGAGGTTTGCGCTGGGGTAATGGTCCCACTGCCTGTTTGGCCCTCGTCGTTTTGGCCCCAACATGAGACCGTCCCTCCGGAGTGCCGCGCACATGTGACTTGGTAGTTCGCGGAGAGCTCGACGACATTCTCGAGGCCGTCGACCACGACGGGGACGGTTTGTTGGCTACCGGAAGGGCCCGAGCCCAGTTGCCCCACTGAGTTGAGGCCCCAACACTTTACCGCCCCGGATACTTCGATGACACAGGTGTGAAAGCCACCGGTCGCGAGCGCTTCGGCTGGATTCAGTCCAAACGGCGCCACGGCGGTCGCGCGGTTATCCACGGTGCCATCGCCAAGTTCGCCGTTTTCGTTTCGGCCCCAGCACCGCACTTCTCCCGATGCGAGCAGCGCACAGGTCTGGCGGGCGCCGGAGTCGATCGCTGTGACGTTCGCGAGTAGACTCCCCGAGCTCTCGAGGACTTGCACGGGTTCCGTCGAATCCATCCGCGTCCCGTCGCCGAGCTGGCCGCTCTCGTTCCTTCCCCAGCACCACACCTCACCTCCCGCGAGCAGCACGCAGCTATGGTCAGACCCGGCTGACACGGCTCGCGGGGCGTGCCGGCAGAGTCCGTTGGCGCGTATCGGAAGTCCTTCGTCCACTGTCCGGTCGCAGTCATCGTCCTCGCCATTGCACACTTCGTCGGACGGTGAGCAGCCATCGCTGGGTGCGTCGATAGGCCCTGAGTCGGCCGGTCTTGGGCCATCGGCCGCGGCGTCGGGGTCGATGACGCAGGAGCCCATGGCGCATCGGGATGCTGGACAACTCTCACGTTCCAAGGATCGGGTCACGAGCACCACTTCGATTCGATTCTGATCGAGCGGAAGCGTCGCTTCGACGCATGCCTCCGCAAACTGCACACAGCGGCTATCTCTGGCCACGCCTGAAAAACCGTAAGTTCCGGGGCCGAGCTCCGGCGGCGTAGGCCCAGCGCGCATGGACCGGAGTTCGCCCGAATAGATCACTGGGCCGGTGCACCCACCCGCTCGGAGCTCCGCCCCGATGGCCGCCGTCCGCGAGCGAAGCGTTTGGTCTTCGAACTCGAAGCGCCAATCGAGGCGGCGATCGTCACCACACCCGAGCAGCGTGAACGGTAGAAACACCGAGACCCACAGCCTGCCCATTGTTGCGCAGCATACCACGCCCCTATAGCCAACCGCTTTGTCGTTTGATGGACCCTTGAGTGCCCTCTTGCCGTGCCGAGTTTGTGCGCTGTCGTCGGAGCTTCATGGGTCCCAGAGACGACGACTCCAGATCACCCCGGCGGGTTCTTTCTCACCCGAAGTTTGCAGAGACCGGCGGCTCAAGAAAATGCCCCTTGTTCGTCCGGAGCGAGGCTTTCGCCGTCACGGCTCCTCGGTGATCGGGGCGAGTGCCGAAGCGACGGGGCTCGTGGACCGCGGACCGGCACGTCTGCGGGCGGCCTCGATCGCTGCATCGAAAGAAGCTCTGTGTCGATACCGAGCTTCGATCGCATGATTCGACGCCAAACCGTTCGCTGGAAGAAGAAAGCGCGGTTGGAAGAAGAAAGTGCGGTTGGAAGAAGAAAGCGCGGTTGGGAGAAGAAAGGAAGCGCTGAGACTTTCGGCATGTGCCGAGCCGTGCATCTCGCCGGCTACCGGGGTGGCAATTTGTTCGCCCACGGGCGGTTCTTGCGCTAGGGTCCCCGACGGATTTCCTCAATAAGGTAGGGCCGTGTGTGTCCCTGAGGCTCATTCACCTCGATGTCGAAGCAGTCAATATTGGCGAACTTTTTGAAAAGGACGGCTTTCCCTTCCATCACCGGCTTTGAGGCGAGCGCCCCGATATTACCAAGGCCGAGGACGGCAGAGCCGTTGGAGACAACGGCGACGAGGTTGCCCCGCGCGGTATAGTCGGCCGCCTTGCTCGGGTCGGCATGGATGGCCGAGGAGGCCTCCGCAACGCCCGGCGAATACGCGCGGGCAAGGTCGCGGCCATTGGCGAGCGGCTTTGTTGCGCGGATTTCAAGCTTTCCGGGTTTTGGCCAGCGGTGATAGCTGAGAGCGGGGCTCTC
>JBCCZL010000264.1:0-12760 GCA_039187775.1 Myxococcota bacterium | reverse complement strand
GGAGCCCTCAGCCGTCAAGGCCGAAGGCGTTGGCCTCGAAGAGGAGCCCTCAGCCGTCAAGGCCGAAGGCGTTGGCCTCGAAGAGGAGCCCTCAGCCGTCAAGGCCGAAGGCGTTGGCCTCGAAGAGGAGCCCTCAGCCGTCAAGGCCGAAGGCGTTGACTCGAGACGAGAGATTGCCCTCACACCAACCGAAGGGCTTGACCCCAAGACGATCCTATTCCCAGAGCAAGCGGACCGCGCGGGGAAGGTCGCTTCGTTCGAGCACCTCGCAACCGTCGCACGAAGCGGGAAACGTGACCTGATCGCAGCTCCGGCACTCCCCGATGATGCTAACTGTGGACGCAAACTCCTCACGGAGGGCGCGCAGCTTCGAGATTTTGGCCTGCAACGCGTCGATCTGCGACTCCAGGACCTCGGCCATGCGTTCGCTGGCCTTCTCAGGCGATCCGCAGGAGGCCTTGAGCTCGAACAGCTCCTTGATTCCCTGAAGCGAGAGTCCGGCCTCTCGAAGATCGAGAATCAGCTGAAGTCTCATCAGCGCGCGGCGGTCGAACAGTCGATGCCCTCCGCACTTGCGGCTCATCGGCTCGAGAAGGCCAGCCTCCTCATAGAACCGAACCGTGCGGACAGTGCTCCCGGTGACTCGCGCCATATCACCCGTGGTGAGAGCCCCTTCACAGGGTCCCAAGCTTCGCTTGGATTGGGATTCGATTGCTTTCCCCACACCGTCCTCAACGTCGCGGATGGATTCTCTGACCTGCGCAGCCGGAATAGCTGCCCCTCGATACTGCGTGAACCGTCCTAAGGAATGTCTGCCTCGGCGCAAGGCCGACGATCCACGCCATTTGACGAAAACTCAATGACTCCGCGAACTTCTTTCTTTATGGGCCGGCCCGCTTTCATGTCAAGGTGAGCGAATTGCAGATCCTTACGCAACTCTCCAATTCGTAGGACCGATAAATGGGCGTATCCAGCCTTCAATCCACACGGAAGGAGCGGATCATGTGTGAGAGATGTATGAAAATGCAGGAAATGTGGCCTATTCGCTCCCATCCCTTCGAAACGTAGCCGTCGTGTCTTGCGAGTCGACAAGGCCAGTCGGTAGTCTCTTGGCATCGCCCATGACCACGCCCATCAAGCCTCCGGGGGCCGGTGATTCGGCGGCTGCGGATCCTGCAGCCCTCGATCCTGGTGGTTCGGTTGATCCGACCGAAGGCACCGAGCAGGCCGAACGCCCGGAAGAAGCGGAAGTCATCAATGAGCCTCTCGACCAGATCGCCTCGGACCTGAAGGCAGGCCGTATCGACATGGATACGGCCATGGATCAACTCGTCGAGCAGGCAACGCAGGGGGCGGCGCAAGCGCTCACAGAGACGGGGCGCGCCGAGCTCCGTGCCTTTCTTCGAAGCGCGCTCGAGTCAGACCCCGCGCTCAGCCAGCTGGTGCGGGAGTTAAAGGACTGACGCTTTCCGCATTGCCGAGCGATGCCTCAAGCATGAGCGTGGCGATTGCCAATCTTCCCCGAACGCGCGTGAGACTTGACGGGGCCCGCTGCAGAAACGAGCCTTCGGCTGTCGCCTTCACGCTCGACGAGTAATGCTCTCGCGATTTTCGAACTGCCGTTCGGCCCTCCGCCGCTGTGCCTCTCGCCGCTGTGCCTCTCGCCGCTGTGCCTCTTGCCGCTGTGCCCCTCGCCGCTGTGACCTCCGCCGATCTGCCTCAGGCTCTTCTACCCGCCGTGACACGGATAGAACGCGTCGGTGCGCCGGAGCGGCACTTCGTTTCATTGCCGTGAGTTTGTCGTTCGTCGTCGGTCTCGGAGTCGAGGGTGCGATGGCCCAAGAGGACACGCGGGCCTACATCGTTGCGGTCCCGATGGAAGCAGGCCTCGAGGGTGAAGCGGCTCGGGTCGGTGCGGCGGCGCGCGCGGCGCTTCGGGGTGTCGATGGCGTCGAATGGCTCGCCGCGGATCGTACGTTCCTCGGCTACTCCGACTACATGCTGAACCAGCTCCAGGCGGCTCGAAGCCGGATGGAACTCGGCAACCAGGCGTATCTCAATCTCGAGTACGACGCGGCGATCGACGCCTTCTCGGCGTCCGCCGAAGCGTTTGACGAAGCGGCGGGAGCCCTCGAAGACCCGACCGACCTTGGAGATGCGCTGCTCTATCTCGCAGCGTCCCACGAGTTTGCGGGACACGCGCGCACCGCGCGACAGACTTTCGGTCGGCTGCACATCCAGATGCCGCACATCCGACCGGATCCCAACGTCTTCAACCCACAGGTGGTCACCCGTTATGAGCAGTCGGTTCCGCGCTCTGCCCGCGGGGCGCAGGCGGAGCTCTTGATCGAGAGCACACCGCCTGGAGCAATCGCGTATGTCGACTATGTGGCCCGAGGGGTCACTCCGCTCACCGTGAGCAACTTGATGCCGGGTGCCCATGTGGTTCGGGTGAGTCAGCCTGGGGCAACGCCGTTCGTTCAGGCGGTGGACCTTCGGGGCGGCGGCACCGAACAGATCAACGCGTTCCTCGAGGAGAGTGAGCTCACCGGAGTGCTTGGGGACAACCTCTACCAGCTTCCCAACGCGAATGTCGACGAGGCGGTCGAAGGCGGTCCGATCTCTGAGATCGGCCGAGCGTTGAACGTGGAGCAGTTGGGCGTGATTCGCGTCTCTCAGGCGGCCGACCTGGAAAACGTGGAACTCGAACTCCTTTTGTTTAATGTCGACAACGGTCGTCGGCGACTGCGCATGTACGGGCCCGTGCCCAAGGCGGTGGGGCAGCTCGAAGCGGGGGTTCGTCAGCTGGTGTCGGGGGCCATGGAAGCCGCGCTCGCTCGCGGCAGCGAAGCTGTCGTGGATCCGGAAGTTCCGGCCAATGTGATCGTCGATACACAGACGCCCAATCTCGTCGATGACGAGGAGCCGGCGATCTACGAGCGCTGGTACTTCTGGGCAGGGATTGGAGCGGCAGTGCTTGCAGTGGGTGCCGTGGTGCTGACGTTCGTTCTTTTGGACGACGATCTGGGTCAGGACAGTGGCGGGCAGATTATCGTTACTTTCTAGTGCGCTCTGGATTCTCGCAACCGCTCCCGTCGCGGCGCAGGAGGATGCTCCCCGCACGACCTGCTCGGCGGTGATCATTGCGGGCGAAGGCGCGACCCTGGCTCAGTTGACCACCGTGTCGATGGGACTTCGGCGCGGCGCACGTGAAGTCGAGGGGGTTCGCTTTCGCGACTCGGGAGACATTCTTGTCGAACAGGATCGAGAACGAACGCCTCCGGAAGGGCTGTTCGCTTATCAGGATTCGCTCGACGAAATCGCGGAGATGGTTCGGTCCGGCAATGCGAACGCCGCCGAGGGGATGGCGCGGGAAGCGATCGAGTTCTTTGAAGCGAGCCTCGGCTTCGTCACGCGGCGGACGCTCGTCGATGCCTATCTTCTTTGGGCGACCGCGAACTGCCAACGCAATCGGCGTCGTGAGTGCGTGGCTGGATTCGATTACGTGGTCCGGTTCCGCGAAAACGCGATCTATGACCCGGAGCGGTATCCCCCGGATTACGAGGTGCTCTTTGCGGAGACCCAGCTTGAACTCGTCGAGACAGGGACGCGGGGGTCAATTCGGATCGAGACGATCCCGGAAGGGGCCGAAGTGTTTGTCGACGGGGTTAGCTACGGTCCATCGCCGGCGACGGCGGAGGGACTCCTGGTCGGCGACCACTACGTCACCGTGAAGGCGTTTGGTTACGAGAAAGCCGAACAGCGCGTGACCATCGAGGAAGCTTTTGAAGCCACCGCGAACATCTCGCTGGTCGAAACCCGGCAGGCACAGCTCCTCCGCTCGGTCATGCCGGCGATCCGGGCCGAGCTCGGTGTGGAGCAGGCGACCCGTGACGGCGTCCTTCAGCTCCGGGCTCCGCTCTCGGGGATTCAGCAAGTGATGATCGCGGTGGTCACTCCCCGGCGAAATGCCCTATCGACGAGCGTGTACCTCTACGACCTTCGCACGCGGTTTCTTCTTAGTCAGCGGGACGCACAGGTGCCGAGTGGCCCCGACGGGGCGGACGTGGTGACGCGACTCGCGACCGAGCTCTACGAGGGCGTCGACCTCAGCGGTCGGGTGGCGGCGCCCGATGAGGAGACCGTCGACGGACCCGGATCGATCTTCGAACAGTGGTGGTTTTATACCGTTGTCGGCGCGGTGTTGGTCGCTGGCGGAGTGACCCTGGGGGTGGTGCTGAGTCAGGATTCGTCCGACCTTGACCTCCCGGACGGCGTGAGCCGAATCCAAGGAATCGTGGAGTGAGATGGTGTCTCTTCGCCATTTTCATACTCGGCTGCCCGAACTCGAAGAGCGACCCGCCGCCGGAAGAAGACGAACCGTCGGTGTTGCCGCCCCGCGACGAGCGCGCTCCGGTGTTCGACCCGGAACGGAACGTCGGTCCGCCGAGTGACGACCGGATCACGCTCGTGCCCGCGGTCCACGAGGACGGAGGGTACGCCGGCGTCGAGCCGGTGCCTTCGGTGCGCGTGGTCTACCGTGTGACCCTTCGGGTGCCCGGCGTGCTTGGCAATCGGCCCGACACCTTTCCGTCTCCGACCGCCGAACTTCACGTGGACGTGTCGGAGGAGCGGCTTCGCGCCCGCTTTGTGGGCTCGGGTTGGCCGATCGAGGCGGGCTCCGAAGTCCGTCTTCGCTCGGACTACGACGGGGTCTATGTGTTCGACGCGGAAGGGGGACGACCGCTGACCGCCGGGTTTCTTGCCGAGTGGTTTCAGGGGGGATCGATGACCGATACCCACAATCCATCGGTGGGAATTCTCCCTGCGCTCGGCCGACGAGAAGGCCCCGGAGCCCTCGTCTGCGCATTTCTCGCAGAGCTCTCGCGGCAAGCGCGGGACGGGATGATTCGACGCTGCGGGACCATCGGAGCGCCTACGCGATTTCGGATCGGGCCGTGGCTCGCGGACCGTACCGCCGAGCTCCCCGTGAATCTTCCTCGCTCGTCGCTTCGGGCCGACGAACGGAGCCCGCCGCGAATTCCCGTCGATGCACGAAGCCGGGCGTTTTATGCCCCGGACGCGCTCCGTCGGCTCGAACCGGATCAGCGAAGCGGTCCCGAGCAAGTCGGGCATGACGACCCGAGTCTCGATCCACCGGAGGGACTCCGGGTGCGGAACGAACTGAGCGTACGCACGCTGGTCACGGTGCGAGGCGTTGCGGTGGGCTGGGTCGATCCAGACGCCGAGGCGCACTTCTCCGGCATCCCTCCCGGTCGGTACATCGTCGCGGGAATGCGTCCCTTTGGCACGCTCGGATTTCGAACGCGCGAAGTGGATCTTCCTGCGTTCGTTCGAGCTCGCTGACGACACAACGTCTGTAAGCCTGCTTTGCTTGGCTCGTCACGGCGAGACCGTCGCGTGGCTTGCGGTGCGACCGATGGCACGAGGGAAGGTCGGTCCGCAACAGTGACACAAACGCTTCGCATTGGGGTGCCGATGATCCCGGAACGGTCGAACGGTGGAGGTGGAAGTGAGCACGGACGGTCAAGCGGGCGGGGTTCGGCTCTCCTAGACTCTCCGTATGCCCGATCGAGACCCGTGGGTAGAGCGAATCCTCCGCGTCGTTGACCACGTTCACGCCCATCTGGACGAGGAGCTCCAGCCCGAGGACCTCGCCAAGATCGCCCATTTCTCGCTCCATCATTTTCACCGCGTGTTCCGAGGAATGACCGGCGAGTCGGTCATGGGGTTCGTCCGACGCCTTCGATTGGAGCGGGCTGCCCAGCGCCTCAAGTTTGGGGACGAATCGGTGACGTCGGTCGCACTCACGACCGGCTATGGGAGCCACGAAGCGTTCACCCGTGCGTTTCGGGCGCGGTTTGGCACCAACCCTCGCGAGTACCGCGAACGCGAGCGCGCCGAACCCCTCAAGCGCGTCAAGATCGAAGTTCGAGAGGAACCCGAGCACTGCTGCGTGGGGATCCGCTATGTGGGTCCCTACGAAGGTTGTGCGGTGGCCTGGGCGGACCTGACCGAGATCGTCGACCCGACCGAGCTCGACGAATACCCCGATTCCTTCGGTCTGGTGTACGACGATCCGGAAGTCACCGCGCCCGAACAGCTGCGCTACGACGCCTGCTTCGCGGTCCCGAGCGATGCGCTTCCTTCTCCGCTTCACCCACGGTTGACGGTGAGGGTAGTGCCTGCGGGCCGCTACGCCGTCGCGCTCTATCAAGGCCCGTACGAAGACATCTTCGAGACTTACGTGACGCTCCTCGGCCGCTGGCTTCCGCGCCGAGGCGTGGAGCTCTGGGACGAACCGGTCGTCGAGGCTTACTTGAACAACCCAGATACCGCCGCACCGGAAGACCTCTTAACCGAAGTGCGAATGCGGATTCGGTAGCTGTCAAACGAAAGGAACAGTATGGAAAACCCAAGCATTCTCAATCACGTGTCGCTGGGCACGAACGACTTTGACCGCGCCCTCGCGTTCTACGACGAGCTTCTCAAGACCCTTGGGTGCCGACGGATCATGGAACACCCCGGAGCGGTCGCCTGGGGAAAACAGTTTCCGGAGTTTTGGGTTCAGACGCCCTTCGACGGGAAACAGGCCGCGGTGGGAAACGGGACGCACATCAGTTTCATGGCGAACAACAAGGAAGAGGTGCATGCGTTCTTCGAGACCGCGATCGCCAACGGCGCATTGCCCGACGGCGAACCCGGCCCTCGCCCGCAGTACACCGACGCCTACTACGGCTGCTTCGTGCGCGACCTCGACGGCCACAAAATCGAAGCCACCTATTGGGACGCCACGAAGCTCTAGCAACCTGCTGCTAGTTGAGGCTCTTCCGCTGCAGTTCGGCAGCGGTGAGGGCGCCATGGATCGCCTCGATGACTTCGAGGCGCACCGCGAGCCGGAAGTAGTCGTCGGTGGCGACGTCGCCAAGGCGCTGGACCGCCTGCTCGGCGATCGGCCGGTCGCGGGCGGCCATGTCGAGCGGGGCGCGCTGGGCATGAGACAGTGCCTCGGAGACCAGGTCGGCCGGGCGAAGGGCGAGCGAACAGCGTTGGAACTGGAGCCGCCAGGAGTCGCCGTCTTCTATCCACGCTCCATCGTTGAGGTGCCGGCGAAGCACTTCGCCAAAGTAGGCGCCGCCAGATTCGATCACGAGCTCTCGGACTTCGACCGTGCTCTCCGCCCGGACCTCCGAAAGGTAGTGGTCCGCCAGCGGCAGTGTGTCGTTGGTTAGGTCAGGGGCAACCCCGACAGACTGGGTCACGAAGCGAGCGAATGCGTTGATCAGGTCGGCGAGGGCCTGCGGCGGCGCGTCGAGGGCTGGATCGGTGTTCATGGGTACCCCGTGTAGCGCCGGTCGGAAGGACTGCAAGCAGGCGACAAAAAGAGGCCTCTGTGATACCGATCCCACCGGAATATGGACGGGATGGAGCTTTCCACATCAGATCGGTCGGAAGAGCGGGTAAGCGACGAGCCGGAGTATGAAGGGGTTCCCGGCCGAACCCGGCTGGAGCCGGTCCACGTCACCATCCCCGGCGGATTTGTGCGCTCGGTTCCCGTCTATCGAGCCGTGAATGTTCGCACCGACCCGCAGTTGAAAGAGCCCGCGCTCAGCGGTGCCCTTCATCGGTTCGAGGGCGGTGAGGAACTCGCGATTCCCTTCGTCTACCACGACCCGGCCCTTCGTCGATTTGCGCTCGTGGTGCCCGAGACCCTTCGCCACGAGGAGCTCCACCGTCGAGCTCGCCTCCTCGAGGCGCTCGCCGATGCGGCCGAGCATCCGATCCCTCCCTACGTTCGCGAGGCGCGCGTGGTCATCGGTCCCAAAGAGCTCCGTGAGTATGTGGAGCGCCCGAGCATTGTCGCGGTGTCCGCGCGCACGGAAGAACTCGACCAGCGCGAGGCCCAGGTCCGGTCCGAAGGAGAGGCCCTTACCGCGCGTGAAGGCCGGCTAAAGGCCCGGGCCGAGGAAGTCACGCGCCGCGAGGACGACCTTCGAAGCCGGGAGGAACGCACCGCTTCGCAGGAACGAGATCTTCAGATGCGGGAGCGGGAGCTCGACGGTCGCTTGGCCCAGCTTCGTCAGCGGGAGCAGGAGGTTCACCGGGATCAAGCTCGGCGAGCCTCGGGTGAGCCGTCGGTCGTCGAAGTGTCGGTGCTGGACGACGATGTGGAGGAACTGTCGAGCATTGATGAGCTCGAACCGGTGGACACGAACCAAAGCTCGATGATCGAACCGGAGCCGGTGCGCGACTCCGACGTGGAACTCGTCGACGACGCGCAGCTCCTTAGCGACGACGATGTCGAAGAGGTCGATGCTGACGACGCGGAGTTGATCGAGGCGGTGGAGGCCGCCCGCGAAGTGACGGGGGTCAGTGCCGCGGATCGCGAGTCGGAAGAGCGGACGAGGATCGCTGAAAGCGTGAATCCGGCGCCCGCACCTCCCACGGCGTTTCTCGACGACCCCTCCATTCAGCTCGCGGCCAGCGCCAAGGATGGGCTGTGGCTCTTCGCCCGCGTGGATGAGGGTCGAGAGAACGCGTTCCGCGAGGGGGCGGATCTCCTCGCCCAGCTCGTCGTGGTGCAGGGTCACCCCGTGGTGGTGTTGGCGTTGGCGGAAGCGGGTCATGCCCGGCCGTACACGCGGCGACTCGCCCTCGACCCTCGCGCGGCGAGCGAACGACCCGTACTCGAGGCGCTCCGCCGAAGTTTCGAAGCGACGGTGGCGATCTTCAGCGGGAGCGGTCGCTACGAGCGGACCGTCGAAGTGAGTGCGCCGCGACGTGTTAACGTGGCGCTCCTGCTCGAACGCATCGCGCGGCTCGACCGCTCGGCCGAGCTCGATGGTCCGACCGCCAAAGAGCGAGCGCTCAGCGCGCCGCCGCCGGTTCGAGATCTGAGCCACCCGTTTCAGCGCGAGGACCCGATCCCCGCGGAGAACGCCCGCGCCGCCGCCGACATGCTTGAGAAGCTGGTCGAATGGAGCACGCCCGAGAAGCTCGACCGGGCGATCCTTGCCCTCTCCGTGCCCAAGGATGTGGTCGATGGTTCGATGCGCCAAGTGTTGACCGACGCGGTGGAGCATGGGTTGGCGCTTCCCGCGCCGCTCCTCTCCCGGGCGGTCTCTCTCGGTGTGGCGCCGGAACCTGGCGAGCTGGTGGAGCGACAGCTCGAGCGGTTTGTGGAGACCGAAGGCCGACCGGACCGCGGCGGACTCACCACCGCCGAAGTCGCGTCGAACTGGGAGAAGCTGCTGGAGGCCGCCTCGGAGAACGAGGTCACCATCGATGAGCAGCTAAGCGAACGAACCTGGGCCCTCGTCGCCGAGTTTCGAGGCGACCCGGAGCCTGCAAAAGAAGTGGACGCGGACAAGCTCGGGGACATGGGTCAGCCCGAGCTCGTGATGCTGCTCGAACACCCGAAGCTTCGGCCGGCGGCGGCGATCGAACTCGCACGGCGAGGAGATGTCGAGCTTCTGGATACGGTATACAAAGCGGTGCGCAAAATGCCTCGGGGCGAAGTCATTCAGGTGGTGCCTCGGCTGGTGGGATTCGGCGAGGCGGCCGGCGATGCGTTCATCGATGGCTTGGGCGCTCGAAAGACATTCGTTCGCCAGGCATCCGCGCTCGCCCTCGGTCACCTCCGGCTTCGCCGCGCGGTGGTGCCGCTGGTTCACCTGCTTCAGAACGAACCCAGCGACGTCTGGCGTGAGGTCGCGCGGATCCTCGGACTCTTTGGAACCGGTGCGTTTCGGGCACTTTCCCGGGCGCTCAAGGACCCCAAGGGCAAGGACGAACGTTTTTCCTATACGTTGGCTCACCTGGCCAATCACGGCTGCGAAGCCCAGGTGAAGGAACTGACCGACGACGGCAATCGCGGGGTTGCCCTGATTGCGGTTGAGGCCCAAAACCAGCAGAGCCTCGCCAAGGAGCACAGCGCTCAGGTGGCCGGCGAACGACCGATGATGGAATCCGACAAAGTTCTGACGTTTTCCCGCGCGTTCGAAGAAGAGTTTGGCAAAATCGACTGAGGATCCCCAGAAGAGCCGCTGGACCGCGCCAGTGTGGTGTCGTACCGTAACCCGGGGCCCCATCTAAGGATGGGCGACGTCTAAATAAACGCGGCAGTTTCGAATAAGCAGTCATGAGACTAGGCATTTTCAGCGACGTCCACGCCAACATCGAAGCCCTCTCGGCGGTGATGGACGCGTTCGGTAGCGAGCGAATCGACCGCTACTTCTGCATCGGCGACGTGGTGGGGTACGGCGCGAGCCCGAACGAGTGCTGCGACATCGTCCGCGAGACGGCCGAGGTCACGATCCTTGGCAACCACGATGCGGCGGTGGCTGGCCGGATGGATTACTCGTACTACTACGAGGCCGCCCGCAACGCGCTCGACATGCACGCCGGGGTACTGACCGAAGCCAACATGAACTGGCTGAAGCAGCTGCCGTACAAACACAACCTGTCGGAGATCAATCTGACCCTGTGCCACGGGTCGCCACTTCGGCTAGAAGAGTTCGAATACATCTTCGCGCCCGAGCAAGCGCGAGAGTGCCTTGCGATGTGGGACGACCTGCGTGACCTGACGCTGATTGGCCATTCGCATCTGTGCAAGGTGTTTGCCCTGCGGCCGGGCGAGGTGCAGGAGCTTCCACCCAAGGACTTCCAGCTTCGCGACGGCTACAAGTACATCGTGAGCGTGGGCTCGGTCGGCCAGCCCCGCGATTACGACAACCGGGCGAGCTATACGATCTTCGATTCCGACGCACGCGAGTTTCAGTTTCGCCGCGTCGAATACGACATCGAGTCGGCGGCCACGAAGATCTTCGAGGAGAACCTCGAGCGAAACTTCGGTCACCGCCTGTTCATCGGCGTCTGACGGGTCACTCGCTCGCAACCCCTGTTCCGCCAAGCCCGATCCACGTTGGTTCTGAGGCGCTGTCTTGCTTCATCGTGGCCCGATTCGAGCCTGCTTTTTCGGGTCGAACCCTACTTCGGTTGAGCCTTACCGGAGCGCTCCTCGGTTGACGTCAAGCTGGATGGGCTCGGCGGCTGAGCGTTCGGCAAGCCACCACCGCATCACGTGCGGGAGGCTGTGGTCGCAATCGGGAGTCGCGCATGACGCTGCGTCGGCATCGGCATCGTCCGCCATCAGAGCTCCGGCATCGTCGGCGGTCGGCGTACTCCCGCGCCCAGTGCAGCTCGCAACGATGGCCCCTCCCAGCAGGAGTCGGACGAGCAAGGAGTTGGATCCCGCCCAAGTCCGACAATTATTGAGAATTGTGGCGCAGCTAAGCGCAATATAAGTCATCTATGATAGGTATAGCGTCTTTTCGAAAGAACGAAAGACTAGCGAACCATGGACTATCCGAGGAAGCGACAGAGGCCGGCGAACGGGTTCAGTCCGTCCGCGGGCCCTCCGAGCGGGGGCTTCTGCATGGTTCCGAGGGTGCTGATCCGGGGGGCCAGCGGCGGCGGGATGTCGCGGCGAAGCACCGGCACCTGATCCACGCTGGTCCCGATGGCTTTGAGATGGGCGCCGAGGGGGGCAAGGCGCGCAAAGAATCGGCCTTGGTCCTTCACGAGGTACACGCCGAGGTTTCGGTAACCGGGGCTCAGGCGAAGCGGCCCGTCGCCCTCGTAGCTCACCGCGAATCCGTCGCCCTCGAGAAGCGTGCCCCGGCTTGCCGCCACGCCTCGCCACTGAAGCTGCGCGGCCCCAACACTCATCGGAAGTGACCCCCGAGGAAGCTCGGCGTGAAGGGTGCCGAGCTGCTCGAACACTCGCTCGCAAAAGATCTCACCGGCCCGTTCACTCTTGGCTTCGATGAATGCCGCGTGCGGCGAAAGGCATCCTCGCTGGTCATACGCGGCGACATCGAGAGCGAGACCTCGCGCCGCATCTTGGGCGAGGGCATCGTCTTCGAGCACGTCGCGTGACACATGAGCCACTCCTAACCCGTGGCCATGAGGCTGAAAGTGCGTCGTCGCGGGGAGAGAAGCGCGGATATCGGCGAGCGTTCGGTCGGAGCCGTAGACGCCCACCACATCCGCCTGGGACACGAGAGCGCGGAGGAGCGACGGATCGCTTCGCGCGAAGCTCACGACTTCGACCGCCATACCCAGGTCTGCGTCGGAAGCGCGAATCGCTTCGGCGAACAGGAGCGGTCCCGCGAGCTCACGGACCGACGCCTTTGCGATCACCGGGCTGCGGGCAAGGAGCGGGAGCGCGATCGCGCTGAACGATGCGCTGAACACATTGCCTGCGAGGAGCTGAACGGTGAGCCGCGGCGATTGTGTGGGCAGCGAGGCAGGCTGCCATCGATGCCAGGCTTCGAGCAGCTTTTCTTGGGTGAACTCTCCGAGGCTTACGTCGAGTGCCCAGGCTACCATTTTCGAATCGAGGCCGCTCGACTTCGGAAGGTCTCGGCGGGCCCGTTGGCCAATGTCGCTGTCAGCGTTCCTCAAGAGCGCTGCGGCGTTCGCGAGGGCATCGGCGATCTGCTCGAGAGAAATCGATCGGAGGGCGAGGGCATGCGATGCGAGCTCTGCGGCTTTGGCCCGGAGCGAGTCCGGACTAAGCATTTGATCCCTGGAGCGCTTCTTCCACCGCGAGCGAACAGCCTCTCGGCACGGCGCTCGGATCGCGGCCGAGGAGCTCGAAGCCGTCCCGCCACACCCGGCCTCGATCCGAGGTTTGGACGGCGGCGACTGAGTCGAGGTTGGCGCAGTCGTCGAT
>JBCCZL010000263.1:0-12800 GCA_039187775.1 Myxococcota bacterium | reverse complement strand
GGTTTGGCAATCTTTGCCGGAGACGCAACGTTGGACTTCGAAACGACTCTTCGTACGGAACGCAACCCCGTGTCCCAGGCTAAGGCGATCGAAGAAAACACAAAGAAGTTCAAGGACAAGAACAAACCGGATCCTGTACCGTCGCCGCCCTTTGATCCCGATGATGACGATGGCGATGATGGCGACGACGATGGCAATGATGGTGACGACGGCGGCACTCCGCCACCTGGAGACTCCGGCGGAGGTTTTACCCCACCGTTTCCACCAACTCCTCCGGTTTTCACTCCCCCGTCATTCAGTCCACCGCCTAGTGGACCACCGCCAAGTAGCCCACCACCGGCGCCGTCAGGACCGAGTCGACCTGAAAGAACCCGATCACGCCGACGAGCTCGCCGTTACGGTGGAGGCCAGTGAAGCGCATCGCGCCGCTTTCCGCGCAGGATCGAAAGTAGCGGGCGGTGAACTGCGGATTGTGGCCCGAGTATTTCTCGATGTAGAGGAGCCGATAAAGTTGCTCGACGGTGGGCCAGTCGTCGGCATCGAGCGCACCGATCGAGATATCGGTCCGCCGGAGAAGCGCCCGGTCGGCCCGCGTGTTCGAACGACGAGTAAACGCGGGGCGCGCTCCGTCGAAGAAGTAGACCTGTCGCGCCGGAAGAACGAGCCCCCCCGCTCGACGAAGCGCGGAGAGGAGCTCCGGGTTCGTCCGCCGGTTTAGCGACCGAAAGGCGATCGCATGGTCGGGGTATGCTTCCGCAAGTTCGCGAACGAGCTGCGCTCCCCCTTCGCCCGTCCATTCGGGATAGAGGTTGGTGGACAGGAGCCAATTGTTGACGAAGATCGTGCGATCGATCCGCGCTGCCGAAAGAACGACGCCGAGGCCCCGAAGGGTGGGTCCAAGCACCGCGGCCAAGCGTGGTTTTCCGAGGGCCTCGAGTTCCTCGGCCGCGTACGACACATAGCTCGTATAGGGCGAACACACGTAGGAGTTTCCGAGCTCGCCATCGCACACCACGAGGGGCACCGAATGGGGTCCCATCGGCACTGAATGGACTTCGGCGCGAACGTTCGCGACGAGACGCGGGGTGGGTTGGCCCTCGAAGACCTCGAGGTAGGCCTGAGGATCCGCGGATAGGCTCGCGTTAGAGCGGCTGGCCATCGAATTCGATATCGAAGGTGGAGGCCGAGGTGAGGCTCCGGCCGGTCCGACCCGCGATCCACAAGATCTCCGAAAGAGCGAGACCCAGACCCAGGGTCGGCCCTGGGTCACGCCAAGAGAAGATCACGTCTTTGGTTCGCCACATGTCGCGCGCGATGTGCGGCCAGGCGCGGAGCTTTCGCCGCTGGACCTCGTCGATGAACGCCATCGCGAACGCGAGCATATGGTCCGGACCGTCGGCGACGAGAGGCCTCTCGATCGTCTCCGGCGCCAGGAATGCGTGCGCGAGACGGCCGTCCACCGGAAAAAGATGAAGCCCGCTGGTCGCTCGCGGGTTGCATTCAAGCACGTAGAGTTGTCCGCCCGGGCTCTCGATGCAGTCGAAACCGAGCTGGCCGGTGTAGTTCGTCTCGGTGACAAACCGCTCCACAAACCGTTGAATCGTGGTCTTTCTCTGAGAGACATTGCGAAACAGCACGCCCGACCCGCGGTCCACGCGGTACTCGCTCCGGTACGCCGCGTGCGCAAGGAGCCGGCCCCGATAGGCCACGCCGTAAGTGGAGTACTCGGTGCCAAACACCCGTCGCTGTGCGATCCACGGCCGCTTCCGGTAGTCGATCGACGCGAGGGCTTGTTCGTTCGGCGAGACCAGAGTCTCCGAGGCGAAGCGAGAGTAGGTCGGCTTAAATACCCAGTTTTCACTCGGCTCAAGGTCAGCCGGAGTGAGCGAAGCGCCGAGGCTTCGGGTTTCCGGGACCATCCCGGTTTCCGCGGAAGCAAACGACCTTACCTGGTCATAGAACGATTGCTTGTTGTGGAGTCCGGCGAGCTTTTCGAACCGATCGGCGAACACTACCCCGGGCGGAAAGTCGTCGAGGAATCGCGCGACATAGAACACTTCTTCGCAAGTCGGAATGAGCACATCGATCCGGTGGTCCCGGCAGAGCGCGTAAAGTCGCGCGGCAAACGTCGAGGGCGCGGTCCGCGGCCGGGGAAGGAGAAAGAACTTGCTCACCGCGCGAGAGGGCCGCGCTCCGGGAAAGCGAAGGCTGTCCGCGACGAACACGCGGTGCCCCGCCGCGAAGAACCGTCGCGCGAGGTCGAGGGCGACGGGAGCCCGGGCCCCAAGAATGAGCACCCGCTTCATGCCGGCTCCGCAGGTCTGTTGGGGTCCGCAGGTCTGTTGGGGTCCGCAGCTCTGTCGGGGTCCGCGGCTCTGTCGGGATCAAACGCGCGGACGATCCGTCGAAGCTTCTGGCCGGGGGCCGGTTCCCACCGCTCGACCGGCGTGAAGACCGGTGGGACGCAGCCCTGATGTTCAATCGTCTCGATGAGCTTCGCCTGGATTCGGCCGAGCGGCGCGCCGGCGACGAAGAGCTCGACAAGCTCCGGCGAACGTTGACGAATCCCGTAACCATCGCAGGACGGGACCGCCGTGAGCACCGCCCGGCGAAGAAAGTCCGAGTACATCGGCCGAAGCCCCGCACCGTTCCGCCGCCGAAAGTACAGCACCTCGTCGTCTCGTCCTTCGATTCGGTCGAGAGCGGTCAGCGGCGAGCCACAGGGGCACGGCGTTGCACTCTCCACGAGCACATCGTCCAGGCGGTAGCGAATCACGGGCTGCGTAATTCGGTAGAAGTCGGTGATCACCGGGCGAAAGCGCCGGGTCTTTCGGTCGACCCACTCGCGCTCGACAAGCATGAGGTCTTCGTTCAGATGAAGCCGGCCCCGGTGGCAGGTCTGACCGAGGTGGCCTTCGGTGGCCTGATACACCTGGTGAAGCTGGGGAAGCCCAAGGCTCCGACAGATCGCCCGCTCATCGACGGGATCGAGCACCTCGGCCACCGCATAAACCCGCATCGGACGAAGGGCCTCGCTCCAGTCTCGGGCCAGCTGGCGCAGCACCGAAGGGGGAGCGAAGACGAGCGTTGGGGATAGGGCTCGAAGGCGAGCGTGGTGGATCGGGAGCTCGTCGAGCAAATCGAAGTAGTGAAATTGGAGCCGGGTGGAGCGGACGCTCTCGTAGAGTCGAGAGTTCGCCCGAAGGAACAGCGCGACGCGGTCGGTTCGCGGCCACAGTAGCGGCGAAGGAAGTAGGCGAGCAAGCATCGCTCCGGCAAAGATTGCCCGCTCGGCCTCGTCGGCGACGAACACACCCCGGTGGCCCGAGGTTCCAGAGCTCAGCCCTACGGTGTAGCCCGCAAGCGACGACGCAAAGTGCCGGCGCTCCTCGGCCGCCTGCGCTGCGGCGAAGACCTCGTCGAAGCGCAAGCCCCGGGTGTTGATCCGGTCGAACCCACCCATGGCCGAGGCCTTGTCGAGGATCGGGAGCTCTTCGAGGCGGGGCACTCGGTCAGGAAACAGCGCGCGATAGAACGGCGACCGCCGGACCACGCGTGCGAGCTGGCGCCGAAGGAGCATCGCCTGAAGCTGCTCGAGCTTTTGTCGTGTGGTGGGCGGTCGGCGAAAGCGGAGGTACGCCTGAAGGACCGCGCGCCGGCGGACGCGGCGCTCAGACCGACGCGGCATATTTGTCGGCCAGGCTTTGGCCTTCGTCGTGGCCTGGGTCGTACCCGTGACCTCTTGCGACGCCGTAGCGGCCGAGAGCCTCGGTGCAGTGCGAAGGCACGATGCGAAGGTCGCTCGTTCGACGATGAAGCGCATGAATCGCCTGAAGGGTCGCCCGGTATTCGCGGCTATCGTCGATGATCAGGCGCGCGATCGGATGGGGCTCCACCGGCCCGCGGTAGCTCCGGCTGGTCCAACACGCATCGCCCACGAGAAAGTAGCGGGCGTCGTCGGCCTGGACAACGAGCCCGAGCTGGCCCCGGGCGTGCCCGGGAAGGGCGACCGCAATGGCCGAGCGATCGCCGAAGACGTCGATGCCGTGACGGAAGGGCGCGCAGTCATCGGGAAGCAGCACCTCTTCCCCGCGGAGCGGGCGCGCGCGATCGCTGAAGTCCTGCGGCAGAAGCGCGGGAAGAAATCCCTTGAGCAGACCGCCGAGACGCGATCGGGAACGAACCGCTGCCGCCGCGCTCGGCAGGAACACGAACTCGGCTCTCGGGAAGTCGCGGAGGGCGCCGACGTGATCTCCGTGAAAGTGGGACACGATCACCCGGCGGACATCCGAGGCCTTCGCCCCCCGCTTTTCGACCGCGGCCCGCGCGCTCATCGTCGGATCGAATGTGACCGGAGTGATCCATCGGTACGCCCGCTCGGGAAAGCGCTGGGTGGCTTCGAAAAACGCATCGCCGTAGCCTGTGTCGAAGAGCGAGAGGCCCTCCTTCGGGTGTTCCAAGATGGCGTAGCCCGCGGGAAAATCCATCGGCCGAAGCGAGCGGGTCCGAAGCACGATGTGCTCGGGATGAACGCAGCTTCCAGCGGTTCGGAGCTCGAGTTTCATCGATCGATATCCAGGGCGAGCACGATCCCAAGAGAGTACGCGACCCCACTGAGCCGTGCCCCCAGTTTCGTCAGTCTCCCGTATCAGTCGGAGGTCTGCCGGCTCCCGGATCGATGGCGGAACCAATCCACGAATGCGGCAACCCCATCGCTCATCGAGACACGAGGACGATAGCCGAGGGTTCGCATCGCCTTCGTGATGTCGAGCGTGGTGGATTGTCCGAGGAGGCTCACGGTGTATCGCGTGAGGAGCGGCTCGGGCCGACCCGGAGTCAGTCGGGCGCGGGCTTCGAGCGCCGACGCGAGCAAGTACGCCGCGGGAAGCGGGATGCGTCGCGTCGGCGGCGTGAGTTCGAGCGCAAGGGCGAGGTCCCGAACCGTCTCCCACACCTTGACCGGTTCGCCGTTGGTGACGTTGTACGTCTCCCGGATCGCTTCCGGCGGCGCGACGAGGCTTCGCTGAACCGCGGATACCGCGTTGTCGATATAAGTGAGGTCCGTGATGTTGTCTCCCGGACCGATGATCGGGAGCCGGTTTGCCTGGAGCGCGCCGATCAGACGAGGAAGCACATTCGTATCGCGCGGGCCGAAGAGACCTCGGGGGCGAAGGATGATGTACGGGAGGCCGCTTCGTCGAACCCGTGCCTCGGCCTTCCGTTTGCTCTCGACATATCCGTTGGCCGCTCGTCGAGGAAGCGGCGAACGTTCCTCGACCGCGTACTGGTGACCGAGGCGCGCATAGACGCTCGACGTCGATACGAAGACAAAGCGACGAATGGAAGCGCGGCCGGCTGCGTCGAGCAGATGTTGAGTGCCCACAACGTTGGACGTGAGGAACGCACTCCGGCGTCCCCAGGGCGCAGCCAGCGCCGCCGAATGAACCACCCGGTCGACCTCGGGGGAAAAGAGCCGTCGTACTTCCGCGGGGTTCCGAAGGTCGGCGGGAACAAAGCGGACCCGGTCCGACACGAGGGCCTGACCGCGCGCGAGGCTTCGGCCGGTGGCCACGATTTCCTCGCCGGTGTCCGCGAGGAGTTCGACGACCCGTTGCCCGAGAAAGCCGGTCGCGCCCGTGACGAGAATGGCCATGCGAGCGCTCAGTAGGTCAGGACCAACGCGCCGAGCGAGAAACCGGCGGCGCTCCCGATGAGGAGGACGCGGTCGCCCCGCCGAATTCGGCCGTTGTCGATCGCGTGGCCGAGGGCGAGAGGAATCGATGCGGCGATGCAGTTTCCTTGTTCGGCGAGGGTTCGATGGATCTGGGTCGGCGCCAGCCCGAGCCGCTCGAGCACCTGAAAGGTGGCTGCGCTCGCCTGGTGCGGAACCACATGGGGGATGTCGTGGATCGATTCTCCCGAGAAGATCCGCTCGATGAATCCAGGAAGGCGCTTGAGCGACGTCTTGAGCAGGGCCGGCTTGTTCATCGCGAAGAGATGGTCTTCGGGACGGGTCGCCGCGGCGTTGGGATGGCGAAGCGTGCCTCCGCCTCGAACCGTCACGAGCTCGGCGCCGGCTCCGTAGGTTTCGAACCGGAGCGCTTCGATGCGCGAAGGCTCGTCATGCCTCGACCGAGTCAGCACGGCGGCCGCCGCACCGTCTCCGATCAAACCGTAGCTCTCCGGGTCCTCCGGGTTGAGGGCGACCGAACCCGCCTCTGCCGAAACGATGAGTGCAGTTCGATAGACGCCGGCGTGAATCAGGCTCCCGGCCGTCTTGAGCGCGGTCAAAAAACTCAAGCATGTGGTGTGCACGGACATGGTTGCCGTGCCGGAGTTGCCGAGGCCGAGACGAGCTTGAAGAAGCGGCGCGCCATCGGGAATGGCCTGAGCCTGGGTTCCCGAGGCGTTGACGATGAGATCGACGTCGTTCGGAGCAACGCCTGCCTGGTCGAGCGCCCGAGACGCGGCCCGGGCGCCGAGCCCGATCGGATCCGGAGCCGTCGCATCCACCCAGTGCCGCTCGGCGACGCCACTCCGGTCGAGCGTCGATGCGGCGTCGGCGCCCAGTGTTTCGAGCAGCGTTGCGTTGGAGACGACGCGGGGAGGAAACGCCGAGGCAACGGCGACGATGCGAATGGGCCAGTCGACCTTCATGGCACCGCGATCGTTCGCTCGGCTGCCAGTCTACTCCTTGCGCCGTCGGAGGAGCGCCATGACCCCGGCGCCCAAGAGCAGCCCGAGTACCGCCCCGGCTCCGCCCGCGAGATAGCTCGACTGGGTGACCGCCGCTCCCACAAACTCGCTCGAGGTAAAGTCCACGGTGGTCTGGAAGTTTGCGAGGAGCCAGCGGTCATCTTCCTTCACCATGGTAGCGCTCCAGCGCCCCGCTTCGGTCAGCGGGGAACCTGCCCGCGGAACGTAGTGGAGTTTTGCCGAGCCGAATGCGATCGCGGTGTCGCCGCCGTAGATGATCGAAAGCTCGTCGACCTCGAAGTCACGCACCTCGAAGGTCTCGAGAAAACTGTCGTCCGCAAGGAGCGTTTCTTCGTAGAAGCTTTGGATCGCGTCACGGCCCCGAACTACCGTGCCGTTCTCCGCAGTGAGCACGATGTTGGGGTGGATGTGCTCAGCGAGCGCGTCGAAGTCGCCCTGCTCGATCGCCTCGAGGGACTGGTCTCGGAGCTGACGTAGATCGTCGTGGATCGCTTCTTCGTCCGTCTGCGCAAGGGAGGTCACGGGAAACGCGGCAATCGCACAGGCGAGGAGGAGCGGCCGGAAATGAATCAGCATCTTCCGGCCGGGTTACGGACTCCCGCAACAATTGGCAAGCGAAACGGGACCTGAGCCCGTGACTCGGGCCACGTCGTTCGCACCCACGATGTCACCGTCGGAATGCCAGCCTCCTGGACCGTGGGTTAGCTCGCTGCCGGGTGGCCCGTCCGAAGATCGATCAACGTGATCGCATCTTCGGGACAGATCACTTCGCAGAGTCCGCACGCCATGCACTTGTCGTGGTTCGGCGTGTAGGCGGCGCGCCGTCCGTTGGGAAGACGCCGGATTCGCTCGAGCACGCTGAGGCGTCGGTAATCGATGTCCCGGAGCGGTCGGAGTTCGAAGACGCCCTCGGGACATACGCGGGTGCAGTCCCCATGGCCGAGGCAGCGGGCCAGGTGCACAAAGGGACCGTAGTTGCCGGGCTCGGTGAAGCAGTGCTCCCCGGGCCGATCTGGATGGGCTTCGGCGCGTTCGACTTTGCTTCGATCGAGGTCTTTCATGTTGCACTCCCTCCCAAGAACACCTGAGAAGGAGTTTGCTTCCTTCTCATCAAGGGCAGGCCTTAAGGAGTGTGAAGAAATGTGAAGCCCCGAACCGCTGTCTTTAGATTCGTGCTTTCCGGGTCCGGCGTCGATCGAACTCGGAATCGCGCTCATCCGATCGAGCCAAATCCAAGCTGACTGAAAGTATGAGTATATTCGATTGCTTGGCTCTGTTGACCTCCCGAGGCCCCGCGGCTCGGGCTCTGGGAAGACCGTCCGCGCCAGAACTCCTGTAAGTCGGCTCGCAGGTCGGCGTTGCTCTCCGGAAGGCATGGAAGGAGTGAGCGGATGGACAATCGAGGATTGAGGGCTGGACTGTGGGGAGGGGCGTGCGCTCTGGCGGTATCCGTCGCCGCGGCGCCGGCATCGGCGTTTTGTGGGTTCTACGTGAGCGGGGCTGACGGGTCCCTCTACGCGAACGCGACGATGGTGGTGATGATGCGCTCGGGCAACCAGACCGTCCTGTCGATGCAAAACAACTATCAGGGGCCGCCGGAAGACTTTGCCATGGTGATTCCCGTGCCGGTGGTCCTTCAGGAGGCCGATGTTCGCACCCTTCCGCACGAGGTGTTCGAGCGCGTCGATGCGTTGGCGGCGCCACGCCTCGTGGAGTACTGGGAGCAGGACCCCTGTTTTCAACCGCCGGCCTACACGCAAGCGGAAGGGGCCGCGATGGCCGTCGATGCGGTGATGCCGAGTGGAGGTGACGCCGCCGGTGAACTTGGCGTGGAAGTCGAAGCGGAGTTTGCGGTCGCGGAGTACGACGTGGTGATCCTCAGCGCGCAGGATTCGAGCGGCCTCGATACGTGGCTTCGGCGCGAGAACTACAACATTCCGGATGGCGCCGAGGGGGTGCTTCGCGGTTACGTGGAGCAAGGCACGAAGTTCTTCGTGGCCAAGGTCGACACGGAGCGGGTCACGTTTCGAAACGGCCAGGCGGTGTTGTCTCCGCTTCGCTTTCACTATGAGTCGGAACAGTTCTCGCTCCCGATTCGGCTGGGACTCCTCAATAGCTCGGGCCAGCAAGATCTGATCGTGCACGTGCTCTCTCCGAACACGCGCTACGAGGCCGCGAACTATCCGAACGCGTTCATCCCCACCAACCTCGTGGTGGCTGACGAGGTCCGACAGAACTTCCCGTCGTTCTACGAAGCGCTGTACCGGGCGACCATGGAAGAGCACCCGGGCGCGGTGGTCACCGAATACTCGTGGCTCGCCGGAAGCTGTGATCCTTGCCCGACGCCGAGCCTCGATCCCGCCGAGGTCAACCTCCTTGGCAACGATGTGGTGCAGTCCAGTCCGTGGGAGCTCGTGCTTACGCGGCTTCACTATCGCTACGGCGATGGCTTGAGCGAAGACCTGGTGTTCCGCGCGACCGACGGAGTGATCGGGGGGACCGGGATCCCCGACAACCAGGGTTACGTGTCGCAGGAGATTCAGCGCGAAGCGGGCGCCAGCATGTTCCAGGGCCGCTACATCATCCTCAATCCGTGGGAAGGCGCGTTGAGTTGCAACGAGCCGCGCCGCGGTGTGTGGGGAGGACCTCCGGGCAATCAACCGGCCGCCCGCTCGGCCACCAACAATGCGCTATCGGGTCAGCCCGCGGCACCGATCGGCAATCTCGCGTCGCTGGTCGCCGGTCCGGTGCAGACCCTCTCGTTTCAAGGGACCGCGGAGCCGGTGTCGCTTCCCGCATCCAGCGGAGGCTGCGCCAGCTGTAGCGCCTCCCCGGTCGAAGGGGTGCTTCCGACCCTCCTCATCATCGGTGGCGGAGCCCTCTTGTTCTGGTGGCGTCGCCGCAGCTAGCGCAGGGGTAGGCAAACACCTACCCCGGTGCCGCTCGCCGGGTCGGCGCAACAGGGATCGAGCATCCGAGCTGGGGCGCGGAAGAACTAGGAGCGCTCCTTGTTCCGGATGGGCCTCTCGTAGAACCGGGAACCCTCCCGATTTTTCCCTGAAAGGTTGAGGATTTTGCGCGCAACCGAAGTAACTCTTCTGGTACGCCCGATGCTTCATCTTCGGGACGATGCGAGTGCTCATCCCTGGTGCTTCGATCCTCCTCCTTCTCCTCGGCGGCTGTACGGGCACGTTCGGCAACGGAGAAGAGGCCGGCCGGAGCGGTCCCATCAACCGTCCGCCGCCGCTCGAGAACACGCTCTGCGAGGTGGTGGATGTGCCCGAGACACCGCTCCGGCATCTCACCCGGGAGGAGTATGACAACACCGTCAATGACCTCCTCGGCAACGTAGGCTCGCCCGCGACCTCGTTCCCCGGCGACCTGGTCCAGGACGGCTTCGAGGTCGGCACGAACATGTCGCCGGCCCTCGTCGAGAGCTATTTCGACACCGCTGACGGGCTCGCCCAGCAGGCGGTAACCGATCTCGATGCCCTTCTCGGAGGCTGCGACGTCGCGGGTCGGGGCGAGGATGCCTGCGCGTCGGACTTCATGGATTCCTTCCTCCTTCGCGCGTTCCGGCGTCCGCCCACCGCGGCCGAGCGGCAGGAGTTCACCGACCTCTTCGAGGCCACGGTGGCGGAGCAAGGCTTCAGCGAGGGCATTCAGGTCGTCGTGCACGCGACGCTGGCATCGTCGCCGTTCCTCTATCACTACGACGCTCCGCCGGATGGCGCGAGCGCCGAGGACATCGTGGCCTTCTCGAGCTACGCGATGGCGAGCAAGCTCTCGTACTTCGTCTGGAACACGATGCCGGACGATGCGCTGTTCGCTGCGGCGGCCGCGGATGAGCTCCGGACGCCCGACCAAATCGCAACCATGGCGCGCGAGATGCTGCAGGACTCGCGCGCCCAGTCCGGCATGAAGAACTTCTACCGGCAGTGGCTCGAGCTCGACCACATTGACCACATTGAACTCGACACCGATGTCTACCCACTTTGGAACGACGCGATGCGAGGCGAGATGCGAGAGTCGCTCGAGCGCTATCTCGACTACGCGATCTGGGAGGACGGCGGGTCCTTCGACGCGCTCTTCTCTGGCGACGCGATCTTTGTCAACGAGTCCCTTGCCGAGGTGTTCGGGGTGGACGCGTCGGGACAGGACATGCGGCGGATGACGGCCCCGAACGGTGAGCGAGCGGGCCTTCTCACCCATCCCGCGCTTCTTTCGGCGCACTCGCACACGAACCAAAGCTCGCCGGTGCTTCGCGGCTATTTCCTTCGGACTCGGTTCTTCTGCGGAAGCCTGCCGCCCCCGCCTCCGGATGTGGTGTTTGACCTTGGGCCGCCGGTCCCCGGGGAGAGCACGCGCGAGCGCTTCTCCCGACACAGCACCGACGAGTCCTGCGCGGGATGTCACAACCTGATGGACCCACTGGGCTTCGGTCTCGAAAACTACGATGCGATCGGCCGCTTCCGAACGGAGGATGAGGGCGTGGTGGTCGATGCCCGTGGCGAGGTGATGGGTGCCGGTGAAGCCGACGGACCGTTCAATGGCCCGCAGGAGCTTGCGGAGCGCATGGCGGGAAGCGATGAAGTTCGGCAGTGCATGGCACGGCAGCTCTTCCGCTACGCGGCGGCGCGAACCGAGCGGCAGTCCGAAGCCTGCGTGCTCGATGGGCTCTACGAAACCGCGGCGGCGCAGAACTGGAGCGTCCCGGAAATCCTGGTGGCAATGACTCAGACCGAACCTTTCCTCTTCCAGCGAGTGAAGGAGGGAGTGCAGTGAAGCTCAATCGACGCAACTTCCTTCGCGGTCTCGGCGTCGGCGCCGGTGCCCTCACGCTCCCGCTCCTCGGCGACACCCGGACCCAGGCGGCCAACGGGTTCCCGAATCGGTTCATCGTGTGGTTTACCCCCAACGGGTCCATCTCCGAGAACTGGACGCCGGACGGGAACACCAACGACTTCACCTTCAGGCGGATCCTCGAGCCGCTGAATCCCCACAAGCAGGACGTGATCGTGCTCGATGGCATCGACATCACGATCATCAACGGTGCCCCCGGCGACGGCCACCAGCAGGGGATGGGCCAGATTCTGACGGCCACCGAGCTGATGCCCGGGGACAACAAGGGCGGCTGCGGGAGCTGCGCGCCGGTCAGCCTGGCCGGAGGGATCTCGATCGACCAAAAGATCGCCAACCACATCCAGGAGACAGCGCCGCGTCGGTCCTACGAGTTCGGCATCAATGCACCGACGAACGAAAATGTGTGGACCCGGATGTCCTACCGGGGACCCAACCAGGCGCTCCCGCCGCAGAGCGATCCCACCGAGGCGCATGACGATCTCTTCGCCGGAGTCACGGTGGACCCCATGCCGAACGCTGAGCTCGAGCGCCAGCAGTGGCGTCGCCGCGAGGTCGCCTCGCTTCTGCAGCGAGATTACGCGAGCTTCCGAAACCGCATCGGTACCGAAGATCGTGTACGCATCGAACAGCACATCGAAGGCATCGACGACATCGCGCGCCGGCTCAATGCGCCGGAGCAGACGATGGGCGCAACGTGCATGGTACCGGGAGCTCCGGGAGACATCGACTTTCGTCGCACCGCCAACTACCCGATGGTCGGGCAGCTTCAGATGGACCTCGGAGTTCAGGCCCTGGCCTGCGATCGCACCCGGGTCATCTCCTTTCAGTGGGACAAGTCGGTCGGAGGGCAGACCTTCCCGTGGCTCGGGATCAACGATGGTCACCACAAGATCAGCCACGAGGACGGCGACGTCCCGAACCCGCGCGGCAAGCTCACCGATATCAACCGCTGGTACGCGGAGCAGTTCGCTTACCTCATCTCGGCGCTCAAGGCGGTACCCGAGGGCGACGGCACGCTCCTCGACAGCACCTGCGTCGTGTGGATCAACGAACTCGGAGACGGCTCGCGGCACACCCGCTCGAACATCCCGATCGTTCTCGCCGGCTCGGCCGGAGGGGCGTTCCAGACCGGCCGGTTCCTGTCGTACGACCGTCAGCCGCACAGCGACCTCTGGGTCTCGATGCAGCAGGCTTACGGGATCGCCGAAGGTGTTCTCGGC
>JBCCZL010000262.1:0-12833 GCA_039187775.1 Myxococcota bacterium | reverse complement strand
GGAACGAGCCGCCGCGTGGCAGGAAGCCATTGAGCACGGCGGCTGCCCCCCGCTAGGGTGCCGTAGAGGGACGGGAGAGGGTCGCGCCATGACGACATCGGAGAGCACGCGATTCCTGGACGCTGCTCGTGAGCTGGCACCGGGTTTTGCAGCGCGTGCCGGGCACTGGGATCAGACGCGAAGCTACTGCTGGGACAACGTGCGCGCGCTGGCAGACGCTGGCCTCACGGGCATGACCATCCCCACGGCCTGGGGCGGCGCCGGCGCGAGCTACCTCGAGCGTCGAGGAAAGAGTGCCCGGTTTACGCGACTCCTTGGCGGAGTGCTGACCCTACTCCACGGAGCGAGCCTGACGCTGCTCGGGGTCGCCGGTCTCGTCGACGACAACAACAGCGATGTCGCTGGCTACATCTTCCTCCCAGCGGGAGTGTTGGGGATGGTGGTCGGCGCGATTCACTTCTTCGGCGACACGCACCCCGAACGCCTCCTTCACGGCCTGCCGGAACGAGCCCAGACCGCTGCATCGCTTCGGCTGGCTCCGCACGCGTCGCTTGGGATCTTTGGCGAGCTTCGACTCTTCCTGTCGATGCGAGGCCGTTTCTAGACAGCTCGTCTCGAAGATCCCCGAAACCGGTCGACGGAAGGGAGTGAGCGCTCCGGAACCCCAACGACAGGCGGCTTGCCCACTGCCGAAGCCGATAGGAGCGACGTCGCGTTCGTGTGGCCTGCCCACATTCGGACCGACCGGTCCAACGTTCAAATCTCGAGGAACCTCAAGACTTCTGAGCCACGCGCATGCGCATTCTCATGCCCCTGGTCTTGACCCCCTCGTCGGCCCGAGACAGAGTGAAGTTGATATTCATTTTCTTCCCACGAACGTCGGCGCACATCAGAGAGTCTGATCCATGATCGATGCCCTCGACCCGCGACCTCACGGAGAAGGCGCCCTGCGAGCCATCGGTTTGGCAACGACGGCGACGACGTTCCTGGTTCTTTCCCTCCTTGCGGCGTGTGGCGACTCGTCGAGTGCGAGCCCGAATGACCCACGCATCGAGTTGGAAGACGGTTGGATCGTCGTGGTGCAAATCCGAGGCGGAGACGAGGTGACTGCGGCGATCCTGGTCGAAGACCCGACGGCGGACGGAGACCTCGACTTGAGCGATGGCCTCTCCATCCCAGGGCGCGGCGAGGTGTTCGCGAGCCCGTTCGAAGATGGCGTCATCTTCGCACTCGACGGGGAGGCGCCCCGCCTCACCCGCTACCGCGTGAGCCCATCCGGGCAGTTTGAAGAAGAGGGAACCCTCGCGTTTCTTTCGTTCACTCCTCCGAGGAACTTCGTTCCTTCGAGTTTTCCCTTCGCCAGCGAAACCAAGGGCTACATCATCGACCCACTTGGCGCGCAGGTGATCATCTACGACCCGACAACCATGACCACCATCGGCACCGTCGACGTTCCCACGGATCTGGTTCCCGGTTTGGATTTTTTCCCGGCGATTGGCTACGACGTCCTCCGGCTTCAAGGCCATATCCTGGTCTCGGTGGGCTTTATCAATACCGCTGCCGAGGTCATTAGCCCGAGATCGCTGATTCTCCTGCTCGATCCCGAGACCGATACGATCGACCGCGTCTTCAGCACCGAGACGTGCGGTTACCTTCGCCACGGCCGCCTGACAGCCAACGGAAGCGTGCTCCTCGGCTCGGACGTTTTCACCACGTCTCTGGAATGGACATCCGAAGGGCTTGAGGGAGGCCCCGTGTGCGTCCTGCGCATCAACTCGGATCTCGAAGTGACGGCGGTCGCGCCACCCAACGCCCTCACCGACGATGTTCCGGGCGGTACGTTCATCTTTGTTTCCGATACCGCGGCGTTTGTCCGGGTGCTCGACGAGTCCGCTGCGCCACCTCGGCCGATCACATCGTTCGAGCTGAACGCCGGTTCGTACTGGCGGTGGGGATTCATTTCCGGAATCGGGAGCGAGCCAACGTTTCGGTTGGTGGACGAAAGCCCTCTTTCACCCGCGTTTAGCACCGCCACCGAGCGGTTCGACGAGGACCGACGCTTGGTGATCGATCGGGGTGTCGACCTTTCGAGCACCACCATCGTCCAGCTTCGGCCCGACGGCTCCTTCACGCCGGGATTGCGGTCGACTCAAATCATCACCAACGTCTTCCCCGTTTCCCTTCGATAGGCATCCGGAGAATGAAACGACTCGCCATCCCACCCGCCAGTCGATTCGGGCGGCGAGCCGATCACGCTCGTCCAGCCTCCGCATGGATGAACCGTTCCGGCGATCGATGACGGATCCGCTTTCCGAAAGACTTCGCACAGAGACGGGCCGCGAACACCGGCTCGCGGAAGCCGCTCGCCTTACGAAGGCATTTTTCAGCGGAAAGCTCGACCTGCGGGCGTTCTTGCTTGGCCTCCGTCACTTCGAGCCGATCTACCTCGCTCTCGAAAGGGCGCTTGGCAGCGCACCACCACATTCGCTGCTTGCTCCCTTCCAACTTCCCGAGGTTTACCGCCGCGACGCGATCGTAAAGGACCTCGCACGATTTGGTGTCCGGAGCACGGGTCCGGATTCCCCGTATGCTGCGAGGATCGAGGAGGTGGCTACATCCGAACCGGCTCGAATTCTTGGCCATTTTTACGTTCGCTACTTCGCTGATCTATCCGGCGTCGCGCGCTCTGCGCCGGTGGCCCATCGCCTCCTTGGAGTGGACCGCCAAGCACCGCTCGCATTCTTCACGTTTCCCGACATCCCGGATCGGAAACATTTCAAGGCCGTCCTTCGACGACTACTCGACGCGGTCCCGGACACTCACCACAATGCGATCATTGATGAAGCACGGACATCCTTCAGCTTGCATCGGGCCCTGGTCGACGAGTTATTCGCTCAACTCGACATTGCGGGCCAGGCGCGTGACGCCTGACCTCGTCTCGCCGAGCCGGAGACCCATCACCGATGAAGGTGTCGATGCGTTGCAAGTGAAAGCCCACGAACACCATGCCTTTTGAAATCAGACCGCCGCGAGCCACGACCGCAAGAACACGAGGACGTTGGAACACGCCCGCCGCTGACGCCTCGCGGAGGTCGGTCTGCCGGCTCGCCCTCGCCTTCACGCTTGCTCTATCGGCGGCGTGCAGTGACGACAACGATGCGGTGCCGGAAGCGGAGTGGCGGTCTCTCGGAAGCGAGCTGACGGAGGCGCTTCTTTCGGTCCACGGCACGGCGGCGGACGATGTCTGGGCGTGCGGCGCGGACAAAGGCGAGGGGCCGCTCGTCTTGCACTACGACGGCGAGGCGTGGCGACGGCTCGACACCGGCACCGAAGGCGACCTCTGGTGGGTCCACGCGGTGGAGGACGGGCCCGTGTTCTTCGGGGGCGCGGGTGGAACGATCCTTCGCTACGACGGCACGACCTTCGAACGCATGGCGGCACCGGGCGTTGGGGCCCAAACCGTCTATGGGATCTGGGCGCGCTCGGCGTCGGACGTGTACGCGGTGGGAAGCTTCGCCGGCGGCCGCGAGGGCTTTGTGTGGCGCTTCGATGGAACCGCATGGCGTGACGTACCGCTCCCCGCCGAGGTCCCCACCAACGACCTCGGCAGCGTTCCAGGACTCTTCAAAGTCTGGGGCGACGCCACGACCACGTGGTTCGTCGGCGGTCGAGGCCTCGTGCTTCGGGCTGGCGTCGATGGCGCACTGAGTACCGTGGCCCCACCGTTGACCGACACCACGCTGTTTTCGGTGCATGTCGCCGAGGGCTCTGACACCGCGGTGGGTGGCGCCGGAAATGGCGTGGTCCTCCGCTTCGGGGACACTTCGTCGGACGAATCGCCGGAGGCCGGAGAGCTTGTCCAGGGCGTCTGGATGCTGTCGGCGGACCGCGGCTGGGCGAGCGGAGGCCGGGGCTCGGTGTTCGAACGGGTGGATGGCACCTGGCGAGAGGTCGATACGGGTCTTCGCCTCGACATCCAGTCGCTTCACGCCACCTGGGTCGACCCCACGGGCGGCGTCTGGGCGGTTGGAGGCGATGTGCTGAGCCCGGAGCTCGACAACGGAGCCCTCATCCACCGCGGCCCGGTCGAGGCCACGGTGAGCTCCGAAGCGCCGGACGGCGGCGTTCCGGACGGGGGCAGTCCGGACGGGGGAATGCCCGACGGCCAAGGCCCCGCGCCCGAGTGCCCTGCAAACGAAGTCGACCCCTCCCCCGATGGCTCGATCGCTCGTCGCTGGGATGAGGCGGCGCTCCAGGCCGTCCGCCGCGCGGTGCCCCGGCCGACGGTGCACGCGCGAAACCTGTTCCACATGTCGATCGGCCTCTGGGACGCGTGGTCCGCCTACGATCCCGACGCAGACCCGGTGCTCGAGAGCACCCCGAGTCCGCCGCCGCCTGCCGACGTGGCCGCCGCGCGCCAGGAAGCGCTGAGCTACGCCGCATATCGGATCCTTCGAGGTCGTTATGCAACCGAGGTCGGCGGCGACGTGTCCCTCGCTTGCTTTGAAGCGCTGATGGCGCGGCTCGCATACCCCACCGACGGCGACGGCGACCCCACGACCCCGCGAGGGTTGGGGGAAGCGATCGGAGAAGCCGTGCTCTCGACCTACCGCAACGACGGCGCCAACGAGGCGAACGATTACGCCGACCCGAATGACTATGAGGCGTCGAACCCTCCGATGGTCGTCGACCAGCCCGGCTCTCGCGCCGAGAACCCCGGCCGATGGCAGCAGCTGAGCCTCTCGCGGGCGGTCACCCAGAACGGCATCGTGGAACAGCCGGGAGTGCGGGACTACATCGGACCGCACTGGGGCGCGGTGACGCCCTTTGCCATCGAGCGCCCTGCCGCGGGCGAGCCCTATTTCGATGCTTCACCGGGTCCGGAGTTCGATGACACCACGGCGCGCGATGCGGTCGACCTCATCCGTCTCTCCGCGCTCTTGGATCCTTCGCTGCCCGAGACGATCGACCTTTCTCCTGGGGTCTACGGCAACAACTCGCTCGGCGCGGACGATGGAACTGGCCACGGAATGAACCCCGTCACCGGCGCACCCTATCCTCCGAACGTGGTTTCCCTTGCCGACTTCGGTCGGGTGATCGCGGAAATCTGGGCCGACGGACCAAGCTCCGAAACGCCGCCTGGGCACTGGAATGTGATCGCCAACGAGGTCGCCGACCATACGGACTTCGAAACGCGCCTGTTTGGCGAAGGGGACGTGCTCGATCGCCTCGAATGGGACGTGCACGTCTACCTCGTGCTCAACGGCGCCCTCCACGATGCCGCGATCGCCGCCTGGGAGGTCAAGCGGGTCTACGAAAGCGCCCGGCCGATCACCCTTGTTCGCTACATGGGCGAGCGCGGACAGCGCACCGACCCCGCCCTGCCTAGCTTCGACGCCGAGGGACTGCCCTTGGTCCCGGACTTGGTCGAGGTGATCGACGAAGCCAGCACCGCCCCGGGCGAGCGCCACGCACATCTCGCGCCCTACCAGGGACAGATTGCGGTGCGGAGCTGGCGCGGCGAACCGGGCGATCGGGACCAGGAGGTCAGCGGCGTCGCATGGATCCGGGCCGTCGAATGGATGCCGTACCAGCGGCGAAGTTTCGTCTCGCCGGCGTTTCCCGGCTATGTCTCCGGCCACAGCACCTTCAGCCGGGCCGCGGCCGAGGTGCTGACCACGATCACCGGCAGCCCCTACTATCCAGGTGGGCTCGGAGAGCTTCGGATCGAGCCCGGGTACCTGGTGTTTGAAGGTGGGCCCGCGGAGGGCTTCACCCTGACGTTCGCGTCGTATTACGACGCGGCGGACCAGGCCGGGCAGTCGAGGCTGTGGGGCGGCATTCACATCGTGCCCGACGACTACGTTGGCCGGCGGATCGGCAGCGAGGTCGGTGCGGCGGCGGTTGCACGGGCCCGAAGCTTCTTCGATGGATCCGCACGCTGAGCGTGTCTCTCTCGTGCGGAGCGCTCACCTTCGTCGCGGTAGTCGAAAGAAAAGGCGACGCGTTTCCACAGACATCTAGCCCGCATCGGTTCGCCCTTCTAGCCCTCGCGGGAGTTCTGTTCGCGTTCGTCCTGCTCCCGGAGCAGAGGCCGTGCCTCGTTCATCGCCGCCTCGGATAGCAGCCCCGCGAGCATGACCTCCGTGAGACCACGGGTGAGCGGACCTGAGTGCTCGCGGAGTGCAGGACGTTCGTCGACCCGGTCCCAGAAGCCCCGGGTCACCCCGTCGATGAGCAACAGCGCGACTTCAATATCGACGTCGGGGCGGAGAACCCCCGCCTCCTTCGCGTCGACAAACTTTCCGCGAATCTTCGCGTCCATCGCGTCGCTCTCGGGCACTCTCGGAAGCCGGCCCTCAAGGCGAGCCCACCACATCAACCGGGCCACCTTTCGGTGGCGACCGAGGAACGCGAAGAGCACGGCGAGGCCCTCGGTGAAGAAGCGCACGTCGCCCGGGTCGCGGTCCCACTGCTCTCTCTGCGCAGCATCGTAGTCCGCCACCACCCGAGCCACGACCGCCTCAAAAAGCGCATCCTTCGACCCGAAGTAGTGGTGAATGAGGGGTTGGGTGACCCCCACCGTTTTGGCCACGTCCCGGAGCCTGGCGGCGTGAAACCCCTTGTCCGCGAAAGCCGCCTCCGCCGCCCCGAGGATGGCGTCTCGCATCGCCCGGGCCTGATCGCTCAACGCCATGGGTTCACTTACTCGGCTCGCTATGACCACTCAATCCGGAAACGTTGGACAATTCACTTATCCGTTGATAAACCCCTTATCCACTGATAAGCGAAATTGCATATCACTTTCAATAAACACCGGGAGGGTGAGATGGCGAGCGAGAAAATCCCCGTGGAGTTAGGCGCAGTTCAGGAGACCTTACTCATTCCGCTCTTGGGACGAGCGTTTGAAACCGAACGGTCGAATGGGCTCATCACGGATCGGCGCGCGGTCGAGATCGTCTCCACCCTCGACTACGACTTTGACAAATGGCGATCCGGGTCGAGTCGTTCGACCCTGTCCGGAGCAGCGCTTCGGACCCGCTTGTTCGATCTCGTCGTGGAGGACTTTCTGCAAAAGAACCCGGAGGGGACCGTCGTCGAGATCGGGTGCGGGTTGAACACTCGCTTCGAGCGTCTCGATAACGGCAAGGCGCACTGGATCGACTTGGACCTGCCCGACACCATCGCGCTGCGTCGGCGGTTTTTCGACGAGGCGCCGCGGCGAATCATGATCGCCGCTTCGGTCCTCGATACCGCATGGCTTGATGAAGTCCAAGCCACCGGCGGCCCGTGGGTCTTTATTTCGGAGGCGGTGATGATCTATCTCGAGCCTCCCCAGGCGCGACAGGCAATCGAGCAGATCGGCGCGAAGTTCGACGCGTTCTCGTTGGTCGTCGACACCGTGGACCGAAAGATGATCGAGCGGCAGGGTCGAAGTGGGCCGATGAAAGAGCTCCCCCGCGAGAGCTGGTTCCGATGGGAATGCAATGACCCGCGGGAGATCGAGACCTGGGTTGCGGGGCTACGGCTTGTCGACTCACGAACGTTCGTAGACGCGCCGCCAGAGTTGGTCGCACGGATGCCGAACCCTTATCGGCCGCTCGTGAAGTTCACCCCATGGCTCATGCGGTGGGCGCTTCGCGGCTACTGGCTCAATGTCTTCGAGCGCAAGGGCGGCTAGCTGACTAGCTCTGACGGGTCGCTTCAGCTACGAAGTCGTGGGGGTGGGAGCGGTCCACACCGGGGGGCGCGGAAGCGCGCTGCCGCAGCGTGGGCAGCCGATGCCTTCGTCCCAGTGACTCTTCGCGGCAGCGAGCGGGTCGGGCGTACCGATGTAGATATTGAACTCGCGCGCGTTTCCGGTGAGCCCGCTCCAGCCGCAGGTCCCACAACGCTGGCCCTCCACCCGGACCCGGGCGAACCGGTCGATGAGCATCACAAGGTGGTACACCATCCATGGTTGGTTCGGCTCGAGGACCGCCCCGAGCGCTACTCGGAGGTCGGGGACCGCCGCGGCGAGGGCCGCGTACTGCTCGAAGAGACGCCCCACTCCGAGCGGCCGGTCATCGAGGGTCGGCTCGCGACGAAGCTCTTCGATCGCTGCCCCGGTCGGAAGATAGAGTCGCTGGCCGTCGAGGTCGACCGGCTCGAGTCGCAAATCAGCGGATTGCACGGGCGCCTAATCCTCGAGGAGGCCGAGACCGCCGAGCATCTTTCCGACCGCGCGAAAGCCCTTGGAACGGCCGAGCTGCAAGATATGCCCACCCCGAAACATCTCGAGGGGCGCTTCCAAATGCTCCGCCAACCGCTCCGCGTGCCCGGGCGGGGTGATCCGATCCCCGTGCGCACCGACCACCAGTCTTCCGGCGGGGGCGGTGAGACACGGACGGTGAAGTGGGCTCACCACCGCGTGGGCGTCTTCCAGAAGCTGGTGCTGCTCGGTCCGCTGCGACCGGGTTCCGACCAGTCGGTCGCCCTCTCGAATGAAGTCCGCGATCGACGCAAGTGGAATGAACGGCACTACGAATGAAAGGCGCGGCTCGACGGTCGAAAGGAGCGCCGACGTATAGCCGCCGAGACTCATCCCCATCACCCCAACCGCCGGTGCACCTCGGTGGAGCAAGTACGTCACCAGCGATCGGAGATCGTGAATCGACTGCCGAAACCCGTCGATGGTCACGCGGAGGTCCGGGCCGGGAAAGCGAGCCCTCCCCGTCGAACGCAGTCCATGAAACGGCAGCACGAAGAGAACGGGGTCGAGGCCCTTTCGAAACAACCAGTCGAGCGGCCAGAGCCGCTCCTCGAACGCATGCACTCCCCCGAGATACCCGTGAATCAGGATCACCGCGGGACGCGGCTCAGCGTGAAAAAACGCTCGGCCGTGGGCGCGCTGATTGCCGGGGTGAGCCTGGTAGCTTTCGGCGATCTCGTCGCACACCGGCGCGTAGTCCGACGGCCAGGAGAGGTCCACCACGCGCCCGCTCTGAAACGCCCGCACATCCTCCGCGTCAACGGCCGGACCATCCACCGAAGAGAGAGGGGAGGAGGAAAAGAAAGTGTCCGGCTCTTCAAAGTACTCCGGCTCACGAAACGCATGGGCGAGCTCTTTTAGAATCCGCTTTCGCTCGAGGGGTCCGAGACCCTCCGCGGAACGACCTTGGCGTCGCTTCGAGGTGGTGAAGGCGATACGACGGACCGCTTGGTCAAAGCTAGCGCCAAGAAGGTCAAAAGGCTGGGGCACCTCTAGATTCTGTGTCGCGCTCGAAGAACTGACAAGCCGCCTACTCCGGCGAGAGCACCTCGCGCCCTACCGCTCCCTCGACCACCTGGTCCACATGAAACCGCATCGGGGTCGTTTCATTGCCGAGCCAGAGCCGGGCCTGATCGGAAAAGTGGGCGCCATCGGTCAGCCCCGACTGCCCCGCTGGAATCACGTTTCGTCCACTCACCCGACCGTCGCGAAGCGCGATGACCATTCGCATCACCGGCCCCGAGCCATAGAAATAGTCTCCGTCAACGAGGCTCGGATTGGCGGCATCGACGGCGTTCAGGTCGCCTCGGCGCGGAAACCAGGGAAGGTCCGCACGAGGGTCCGCCGGGTCGAGATCGTCGAGGAGCGGAAGCACCGAGGTATCGATCGCAAAATCGCTCGCGATGAGTTCGATCTCCGGCGCGAAGTCGGTGAAGTCCGCAAGGATCGACTCGAGCTTGAGCTGGTGGCGAAGGCCCCACCGCCAGGCGCTCATGTCGGAGGTCCCAAAGCCCCCGATCCCCGGAGCGCCCGGGGGCGCCCGGAGCGCTTCGAGTGCCGCCACCAGCGCCGCCAGCGCGATCTCCTCGGAACGTTCGACCTCCGGAGTCGACACGATATCGAAGAACGCCGACTCTTCGGTCGCCGGATTAAACGAGCTCAACCCTTCGGGGTTTTCCGCACCGCGACCGTCGACGAGGTGAATGAGTGCACCGATCCGGAGAACCCGAGGATCGGGCTCGAAGAGAAAGTCGACCCCCTCGTCTTCGAACACGCCCCGAAAGAACTCCCGGAACCACTGAACGAAGATCATCGTCGCCGCGGCAGCGGTGACATCCTCCGGCGTCGGTGAGTGATAGAACGTCTCGACCCCACTCTCCGCCTGCGCCCCCGCGGTGATCCAGTCGCGAAGACGCTGCTCCACCTCGTCGATCGCGGCCGCTTCGGGCGAGTACTGGTCGAGGAGTCGCTGCTCGTCGTCGGGAAGCGGGCCAGCCATCGCCGCAAGGTCCTGGGCACGGTCGATCGCAGAGAGGAGGAACGGAACGAGCTTTTCACCCACGCGTGAACGGTGGTCCGCCTGAAGTTCGGCCATCGAGGCCTCGTTTGCGCTGCCCGCGGCAACCTGCGTCGCAAGGCCTTCGTCGATCGAGAGCGCCCGCTGTCCCGGAACCCACGGCCCGCCGAGATAGTACTCGTCGTCGGTGAGCGAGCCATCGAACGACACGCTCGCAATGTCGTTGTTGGCGTTCAGAATATAGCCGCTGTCCGGATTGAGATTCGACGGCCATCGGTCGAAGGGAATGATGCAGCGCTCGGGCTCGGGGGCCGTCTCGTCCGGGAGGCCTTCGGCGGTCAGCGGGATCTCGAACCCTCCATACTGGGTGCCGTCGATGAGGAGCCGCGGGTCCGCGCCGTCGGCCCAGGTGCCGTCGGGGTTGCGCGCAAGATGGCTCCGGCACGGCATGGCGTGGTAGCCGGTGTACAGCACATTGCCCGCCTGGTCGGCGACGCCAAGGTTCTGCGCATAGGTCACCATTCGCCGGGAATGCTCTCGGAACTCACTCACACTTCCGCTCCGAGCCCAGCCCCGTACGGTCGTCAGGAGATTGCTGACGTCGAATCCGGTGAAGTCGAAGCTCACCGCGCTGACTCTTCCGTCCCCGTCCTCGTCCCCCGGAATCAGATAGGTGCCCTGCACATTGATCACCGTCTCGCCGGGGCCGGCCACCGTGTCCGCCTCGACCACCCGGCCTTCGACCGCGGACAGCCAACGCCCGTCGAACGTGGTGTATCGGGTGAACGTCTCGGTCCGACCGACGCTCGCCAGAGGCGGCGGAAGCTCGGCGATCTCAAAGCGCTCCTCGACGGCGATCAGAGGCTCGAAGGAGCCCCGAAAGAGAGAAGCCTCCGGGGCCCCCGCCGCGTCGAGGCGAAGTTCCTCCACGTAGAAGTCGGTGACATCGGCACGCTGGTAGGTTTGACTCCACGCGACCTGGCCGTTGGTGCCCACCGCGAGGAGCGGCACCCCGGGGAAAAACAACCCGAGCAGGGTCAGATCCCCGTCGCCGAAGACACGGGTGTCCACCCCCATCCGATAGAAGTACGTCGGCACCGAGATCGGAAGATGACCATCCCCCGCAAGCAGCGTGCTCCCGTCGGCGGTTCGGCCCCCGGTGACGGCCCACACATTCGAACCGAAGTCCGCGTCGAAGCCTCCACGAAGGAGGTCTTCCATGCGACGACTTCTTCCCACGAGGCGCTCGAGCATCACCGGGTTCGGAGCCGGGGCGGTGCGCGGGCGCGGCGCAAGGTACGAGGGAGCAGGCCGCGGGGGTCGAAAATCTGCAGGCGCAAGCGGCGCCCCGGCGAGGCCAAAGCCCGGTGCGCTCCCGATGTCGTGGATCGGGTCGGTCCGCTCCCAGATATCGTCTCGCACTCCGGCGCGGCGTAGATCTGCCAACGCCCCCGTCGGAAAGAGCTCGTCCAACCGGCCATCGATGGTCGCGCGAAGCACATCGGTGGTCTCGAAGCCGAGCTGAAATACGATCGTGCCGACAAACCCGAGCACGTCGACCCCGTCGATCTCTTCCATCAGGTCGGCGGGCCCGTTCACCCCCGCAAAGAGCGAGACCAGCCGGATCTCGTCGGGCGGTGGGAGCTCCAGATTCCGGACCGCGCGGGTGTAGGCGTTCACGCCGTCGGCGCACGCATCCAGCTCGCCGCGCTGCTCCTCGGTGAGCTGGTCCGCAATGCGCTCGGCGACGAAACGCATGCCCTGACCGCGGGTTTGAAGATCGGATGCGAGGACCGCGTCCCCGAGAAGCCCACTCAGTTCTCCGAGCGCAAGGCGCCGTCCGAGCTCGAACTCGGTGTAGCGGTCTCGGGCCATCATGAAACACATCGCGAGGTACATGTCGCGCTCGTTTGCCGCATAAATGTGCGGGACTCCCACCTCGGTGAACACAACCTGCGCCGGCGCACCGAGTTCGGGAATCGTGAAGCGTCCGGTCTCCGGCACGGACAAGATCTCACCCGCCTCGCCCTCCGGCAGCATCGCATCCGCGTCCGCGTCGCCGTCGATGGCCGCGTCGGACCCGGGGGAGTCGTCGTCACCGCATGCGGTCAACGAGAGAACCAGAATGGAAGAAAGCAGGGGAAAAGAGCGGATGAAACCGAAAAACGAACGCAACGAAACCTCCTTGGGCCAGCGTACCCCAACCGGGGACAAGGTTCATTCGCTGGGAATCGGTCGGTTCAAGCTCCAGTCGTAATCGTTGTAGTCCGTTGCGTACCCGGCTTCTTTCGCCGCCCGAAGCGCATCCGCCTGCGAAGCTTCGGAGTAGTGGGCGATCCAGTCGAGAACCGTGGTCCCGGCACCGATCGCTTCGGCGTGGGTTTCGAAGTCCGTGCGAAACCAGTCGAAGATCGCCGAGAGAAAGATCGTGTCCGCGGCTTCGTCGATTCGAACATTTCGGGATATGGACACTAAACTAGTTGGTTTTCATATTACATGGACATGACCTTTTTCGAAATTTGACCTTATTTGACCTTAAAGGCGGTGTAAGCAATAACAGATGAT
>JBCCZL010000261.1:0-12835 GCA_039187775.1 Myxococcota bacterium | reverse complement strand
GGCGAACCCAAGCTCCTCGAGTTTGGGGTCACCCACGAGCGAGCCTGGGAAGTCGGCCTCGCGTGCGGAGGGACGGTGCAGGTGTTCGTTGAAAAGGTGTTTCCTTGAACCGAAAAACCCTGGACCGCATCAAGGCGCTTCAGGACGCCAAACGCGCAGCCGTGCTGGTGACCGATCTCGAAGACGGCAACCAGCGTCTCGTCGAGAACCGCGGAGTCGGCGAGCTGGATCAAGGACTCCGAGGGGTGGCCGAACAGGCCCTCGCCCGCGATGTCTCGCTCATCTATGAAGAGGGCGAACGGCGGATGTTCGTTCAGCCGTTCAACCCTCCACTCCGCTTGATCGTTGTCGGCGCGGTGCATATTTCTCAGCCGCTTCTTCGGATCGCGTCGGTGCTGGGCTTCGACGTGACGCTGGTGGACCCTCGAGAAGCATGGACCGATAAACACCGATTCCCCGAGGGTGACGTGACCCTGTCCGACGAATGGCCCGATGAAGCGCTCGAAGAGCTCGGACTCGACCATCGGAGCGCGGTGGTGGTACTCACCCACGACCCAAAGCTCGACGATCCGGCGCTCCAGGTCGCGCTTCGGAGCCCGGCCTTTTACGTCGGCGCCCTTGGAAGCAAGAAAACCCACCGGAGCCGAATTCGGCGCCTCCGCAACGCGGGACTCGAAGACCCGGCGCTCGCGCGGATCGCGGGCCCCATCGGGCTTCCGATCGGCTCGAAGAATCCGCAAGAGATCGCCCTCGCCATTATGGCCGAAGTGGTGCAAGCACTTCGACGAGGCTTCGAAGCCCGCCCGCTTCCGGAGGGCTAGGCAGCACCCATGCGGTTCGGGTCGGTACCGGTGGGTGAGATTTCGGGCGCGGTGCTTGCCCACACCCACCGCTTGCCGAGCGGGGTAAAGAAGAAAGGTCGAGTTCTCAGCGACGCAGATGTCGACGACTTTCGCGCGGCGGGGTTCGAGACGGTGATCGTCGCTACGCTCGACCCCGACGATCTCAATGAAGACGACGTGGCCGCGCGGGTGGCCGCCGCGCTTTTGGGATCCGACGCGCCGGGGGGCCCGAGCGGCTCGGCTCCGAAACGCTCGCGGGGGTTCGCCCGCGGCATTCGAACCGGGGACGCGCACACCGGACGGGTCAACTTCTTCACCGAGCGCGCCGGATTGTTTCGCGTCGAGGCGGCGATGGTGGACGCGCTCAATCTGGTCGACGAACGGATCACCTTTGCCACCCTCCCTAACGACACCGTCGTGCAGGCGGGAGACCTGGTAGCCACCGTTAAGGTGATTCCGTTTGCCGTGCCCGACACGGTGACGACGAAGGCGGTCGAGGCTTCCGCGCCATGCATCGAAGTTCAACCGATCTCCCGGCGCCGGGTCGGTCTCATCCTGACCCGCCTCGCGGCGTTCCCAGAGACCCTCCTCGACCGGGCCGAGGGTGCGCAGCGAAGCCGGGTCGAACGGCTCGGCGGAAACGTGGTCCAGTGCCGACGCGTTCCCCACGAGGAAGAGGCCGTGACCGAAGCTCTCGGAAGCGTCCTCGGCCACGCCGACGTTGTGCTTTTGATGGGGGCTTCGGCAATCGTCGACCGAGCCGACGTTCTCCCAAGCGCGGTTCGAGCTGCCGGGGGCGAAGTGCGGCACCTGGGAATGCCCGTGGACCCGGGCAATCTTCTGATGCTCGCAGAACGCGGTGAGGTGCCGATCATTGGAGTGCCGAGCTGTGCGAGGTCCACCAAACCGAGCGGCTTCGACCGCGTACTCCGGCGGGTGATGGCGGGGGTCGAGGTCAGGGGGATCGACATCATGCGGATGGGCACCGGCGGGCTCCTGAAAGAAGTGCTGGCGCGACCTATGCCGCGAACCGGAGAACCGGCTCCCATGAACCGTCATCGAATCGGAGCCATGGTGCTCGCGGCCGGAAGCTCCCGTCGCATGGGAGATCGGAACAAGCTCCTCCAACCCATCGACGGAGTTCCGATGGTCCGGCGAGTCGTGGACACCGTTGCAGCGGCCAACGTCGATCCGATCGTCGTGGTCACCGGTCATGACACGGAAGCCATCGAGCACGCCCTCGCCTCCTCCAACGCAAATGTCACTTTCGTTCCCAACCCCCACTTCGCCGACGGCATGAGCACGTCGCTTCGGGCAGGGGCAGAGGCGCTTTCGGGTCGCGTCGATGGAGCGTTCGTGGCGCTCGGCGACATGCCGTTTATTCAGGCAGCCCACCTCCGCGCGCTTCAAAAAGCGTTCGACCCGGCCGGCGGCACCTTGCTCGTCATTCCCACCCGCGGCCGGCAGCAGGGCCACCCGGTCCTCTTCGCGGAGCGCTTCCTCCGCGAAATGCATGCGCTCGAAGGCGACCGAGGCGCCAAGCGACTGCTTCAAGAGCACGCCGACGTCGCGGTCGAAGTGCCGATCGACGACGAAGGAATCGTCCTCGACCTCGACACGCCCGAGCTCCTCGAAGCCGCGCAGAAGCGGCCGCCCAAGGTCTAGCAGGCACACCGTTCAACGCTGGCGCGGCGTTCGACATCGTCGTGGGCATCCCGCATGGCGGTGGAAGGATCGAGAGCACGGATCTACTTCCAGCGACACTCGAAACCGAGTCGTACCGTGCGAAATCCGAGCACTTCTCCATCTGACTGAAGCGGCTTGGTTCGAATGTTCGCATCGGTGGTGCCCGCCATTTCGAGACAGATCGATCCATAGAGGCCGACGCATTGGTGGAGCCAATCGGCGAGCTGATGCGGGATACCGCCGATGTCGACGTCAAGATGTCCCTTTCCCCGCGCGCGGATCACCGGAGCGCCGAAGTTGAACATCTGCGTCATCACCATCACTACGCGAGAGACGGTCATGTCCGGCGGCGCGAAGCGGACAACCACCCGATACACTCCGTGGAGGTCCTGCCGAGCCTGCCAATCCGTTCGCTGCTTGAGGTATGCGGCAACGCTTTTGCCGCACACACTGGCTTCTACCTGAATGAGCTCCGGAACGACGAGCGCCTCGTAGAATGCTCCAGGCAAAAATCGTTGGGAGAGAAACGCCCGGAGCTCCGGGCGCAGCGTGCCAAGGAGAGCCTCCCAGTTGCCCTCCGCCTCGAAGAACGACTTCGTGCCCCGATAGAGGAGACCTTTCACGCCGAAGGGGCTGGAGACGATTCCGGGGGTAGGCATCGTTCGATCCCCCTGACCCGAGACCTTAGAGCACCGCGGCGCCTTCCGCGAACGATGTCGATACACGGGCCTGGATCGCGAGAGCCGTCCCGGTCGCGTTTCAACAAGAGAACAGCCGTTCTGGTTCTCGGCCCGGGGAAGGCACCGCGCCTGTCGTGCTGTCATCCAACACCGGCGATGGGAACACCGTACCGCTACGTGAATAGCTCGGAGAACGGCTCCGTGGCTCGGTTTTCGCCGGAGCCAAACGCCCCGATATCGATGCTTAGCGCGCGAGCGATCGTCATGTGCAGTCGCCCCACCGGATCGCGGTTGGCGCGATGGTGGTAGTGGCCGCGGAGCCCACCGGCGCCACCGATGAAGAGCGCGGGCATGTTGTGGATGTCGTGATGGCCCCCTTGCGGCCCTGAGTCCTGCTCGCTCGCCGCGAAGACCAAAGTCCGGTCCAGCAAGTTCCCGGCCCCGAGCGGGGTATCCGCGAGCCGCTTCACCAGGTAAGTCAGCTGCTGCATCGTGAACGTGATCTGCTGGCTCATCAGCTCGGAAGACTCGGACGTGTTGTCATGCGACAGCGAGTGCTGAGGTTTGCCCGTACCCGAAGGCCAGAAGATGGCCTGCGTCTGCATCCGAGAGAACTGAATATCGGCGACTCGCGCAATGCCGCAGCTGAGGGCCGCCACCACGATGTCCGAAAAGAGGCGATTGCGCCCTTCAAAGTCTTCTCGCAGCTCATGGTAAGGAGCCCGGGCAGCCGGGCGAGCCGGAACCGCACAAACCGCCGGACTCATCGGAGATGCCTCCAGTCGGCGCTCGATCGTCCGCAGGTGGTCGAGGTGGGTGTCGATGCGTTCCCGATCTTCCCGCCCTACCCGAAGTGCGAGCGCGCGGGCGTCTTCACGAACGGCGTCGACCACGCTGAGGCCTCGAACGCGATCGAGGTGGCTTTCCCTGGGGGCCGTCGGGGTGAGACCTCGGAACAGCCGATCGTAGAGAGCGCGGGGGTCCATGTCGCCATGTCGCACCCGCTTGTGGTTCCCTCCCCACGTGTAGTTCTCCGACACACCGCATCGGACCATCCGTTCGCGCGTACTTCCGTCGAACTCCGACGCCACGCGCTCGACGATCGTCGTCCCGCCATCGCGCCAATACTCACTCGAGTGAAGGGCCGCGCAGCGGATCCCGACGTGGCCGGTGTGGTGCGCGGTGGCTCCCCGGCCATCGCGCTTGACCTCGACGTTCGACACCGTGGAGAGATACCGCTCGAGCCCCGCGTCAAAGAACGGCTGGAGCTGTCGAGAAGCACGAAACCCGCCGCCACGATCTGCCGGATCGAACTCTGGGCCCATCTTTCCGTTGCCCCAGAACCAGTAGATGAAACATGGGCCGAGCGCAGACCCGTCGGCATATGCCGTGCCTGAGTGGTTGAGCATCGCGTCGAGGCGGGGAAGCGCCACGCTCGCGAGAGAGCCCGCGACCAGGCCACGAAGGACGGTTCGTCTCGGAAGGAATCTACGAATCATCACAATCTCCAGCTAGCGGGGCAGGGACGAAAAACGGAACGGTTCACTGCTTGCGATCACCACGGCGAGCTCACGGATCCTGAAGTCACCGGCGCGTTCGAGCTCATCGGCGAGCGTGGTGATCGCGAGTTGCTCGTCGTGGCTTGCGACCCGGCCCGCAGCATGAATGAACAGATGGCGCGTCATGCAATCTCGAACCGCAGCGGACGTCGAGAGAACCTCCGCCATTTCGACCATCCCGTCGATCGGAACCCCGTCAACCTCACCGGTGACGTCGAGCGGCAACCCCTCGTCGTCGGCTCGATAGCGGCCAAGGCCGTCGAAGTGCTCCATGGCAAGGCCGACCGGGTCGATGACGCGGTGGCAGCCCAGGCAGGCCGGGTCCTCTCGATGAACGGCAAGCCGCTCCCGCATGGTCGTGCGGACGTCAGGGCGGTGATCGACGTCCGAGCTGTCGACATCGCCGGGTGGCTCGCCAAACTCGACGCAGAGGAGACGTTCGCCGACGTAGATTCCCCGCCCCACCGCCGAGCTGCGATGGGGTGGCCCGGTCACGGCGAGGAACCCTGCGGTGCTGAGAATGCCCTGCCGCCTCGTCGCCATCGGGGTGGCGACGAACGAGCCGTCGGGAGGACTCACGTTTAGGTCGTAGACCGCGGCAAGCTCGGCGTCGACTACGGTATCGCGTACCGAAAAGAGAGCACGTGGATCGAGGTTCCCGTCGACAATCCGCGCCACCAGGGCCTCCATTTCGGTCTGCATCGACCGCGCGAGCCCTGGGGTCATCTCCGGAAAGATGTGGGTATCCTTGGTCATCAACTCCACGGTCTCGATTGAAAAGTACTCGTGGAAAAACCGAGCCAGGGGTTCCGCCGCCCGCTCGTCGTTCACCAAACGAAGCGCCTGCTCACGAACGCCCGCCGCGGTCTCGAGGCGACCATCCGCGGCGGCCTCCCGGAGCTCCGCATCGGGCGGGCCATCCCAAAAGAAATAGGACAGGCGCGAGGCCATTTCGACGCCTGTATAGCGATGGCGGCCATCACCGATCGGCTCGCCAAGCTCAATGCGAAAGAGAAAGCTCGGGGACGAAAGGATCGCTTCGGCAGCGGCGGCCACGCCCTGACTGATCGAACCTTCCTGGGCGACCGCCTCGACCACCGCAACCCATCGTTCGACCTCTGCATCCGTCACCGGCCGCCGGAATGCGAGTTCTCCAAACCTACGAAGAAAGCCCCGGATGCAGGGGTCGGACGGAGCGCTCGGCTCGCACCGCGCGCGCTCGGCAAGCCGCTGGTCACTCGGGAACGCAAGCGACGCGACCTCGGCCGCGCCACTCGACATGACTTCGAGTTCGGTCACCAGCGCGTCCGCCGGGATCTGCGCCTGTCCCGCACTCCGAAAGTGGTGTTCGAAGCGATCGCCGGGGAGCACGGACGGAATCGGAGCACTCGCGCCCATGATCCCGCGAAGCGAGTTGATGTACTGGCGCTGCGTCAGGAGCCGTATCCCAGAAGAACCCAAGAGCTGCGACGTTTCCGGGGGTGGCACGGAGGCATCGGGTGCGTCGACTCCGACGATCGGCTCCACCGGCGGGGACGAACCGGCAGTTTCGAACGTTCCCTGGCACGCTGCGAGCAGCGCAGAGCCCCCGAAGAGCAGAATCCTGCGAATCGACATGCTCCCACTCTCGCCCCGAGCAGCGGCTTTGTCCGTTACGACCGCTGCGCGGCCTGTCAGACCAGGCTAGCGCGTATCGTGGTATGACTCCGTCGCTACCGATCCCCGCACCCGCTAGGACAGGCCGTTGAGGACTTCGGCGAGTTGCTCGAGCGACTGAAGATTGTGGACCGGAAGGAAATCGTCGATGTGCGCGTGCATCGCCCGCACCCCTCCGGCGCGAACTTCGAAGCGCTCGTAGCGCAGTAGCGGATTGAGCCACACGAGCCGCCGGCAGGACTTGTGGAGGCGCTCCATCTCCACCGAAAGCTGCCCCGGGTCGTCGCGCTCCAGGCCGTCGGTGATCAGCAGCACGACCGCGCCCTGGCCGAGCACTCGGCGACTCCAGGTTTGGTTGAATACTCGAAGCGCTTGGCCGATCCGCGTGCCCCCCTCCCAGTCGGGCACATCGTGGCTCATCTTCTCGAACGCTTCGTCGACATCTTTATGGCGAAGCGCCCGGGTCACGTTGGTGAACCGCGTGCCAAACACAAAGCTATGCACTCGATCTCGATCGTTTGTGAGGGCGTGCATAAAGTGAAGGAGCATCCGCGAGTAGCGGCCCATCGACCCGCTGATGTCGCACAGCACCACGAGTGGGGTGGGCCGAACGCGCCGCTCCTTGAGACGCAGCGGAATGTCGCGACCGCCACCCCGAAGACTCGCCCGAACCGTGGCCCGAAGGTCCACTCGGCTGCCTGCGGATGTCGGGCGAAACCGTCGGCTCGGCACGGCAAGCTTCGCCAGGTGCATCTTGGCGATCGCGTCTTTGGCGCGACGAATCTCGTCGGCCGACATCTGTTCAAAATCCTTGGCCTTCAGGACTTCCTTCGGCGACGCGCTCAATGCCGCGTCGAGCTTGATTTCTTCTTCCCGTGGCTGGCTCGCCCCCACATCGCGCGGTCGCTGCCAAGCGTCGCTCAGTCGTCGCCGCTGCTTTTCGCGCTCCGCCTGGCCGCCCTTGCTCCGCGGCAAAAGAAGCGCGAGCGCCTGGTTGAGCGCGAAGGGATCCCGAAAAAAGCTATTGAACGCCTCTTCGAAGATCTCGTCCTGGTCCCGCCGACGAACAAACACCGCGTGAAGGGCCCAGTACACATCGTCGCGCCGCCGGATCCCCACCGCATCGACCGCCTGAATCGCGTCGAGGATCGCACCTGGACCGACGGGGATGCCCGCGCGTCGAAGGAGCCGCCCAAAGTGGCCGATGTTTGCGGCGAGCCGCCCGCCCTCGGTCTCGTGGACCGGCTTCACGGCGCGGCGGCAGCCTCTTCCAAGATCTCCTCTGGCCCATCGCCGTCGCCGATCTTCCGAATGTCGTCTTGATACTTAAGTACGGTTCCCAGCGTGGTCCGAAAGCTCTGCGGATCGATCTCGATCCGATCGAGGGCCATCAGCGCCTGTGTCCAATCGATCGATTCGGCCACCCCGGGGATCTTGAAGAGGTCTTTCGCCCGAAGCGTTTGCACGACCGCGACCACCTGCTGCCGGAGCGACTCCGACGCTTCGGGACACTTCCGCGCCAGAATCTCCAGTTCCTGATCGACGTTCGGATAGCCGACCCAGTGATAAAAGCACCGGCGCTTCAGCGCATCGTGGATCTCTCGCGTTCGGTTCGACGTGATGATCACGTGGGGAGGCTCGGTGGCCTTCACCGTGCCGAGTTCAGGAATGGTGACCTGAAAGTCGCTCAGCACCTCGAGCAGAAATGCTTCGAACGGTTCGTCGGCCCGATCCAGCTCATCGATGAGCAGCACCGGCGAACCGCCCGCATCGGATTCGAGCGCCTGAAGGAGCGGTCGCTTCTGAAGGAATCGCTCATCGAAAATGTCGCGGCTGAGCGACGCCCGGTCGGTGTCGCCCGCGGCCTCGGCGAGCCGAAGCTCCACCATTTGCCGAGCGTAGTTCCACTCGTAGAGCGCGGAGGCGAGGTCCAGCCCTTCATAGCACTGAAGCCGAATGAGTCGTCGCTCGAGGCCTGCGGAAAGAACCTTCGCGATCTCGGTCTTGCCCACGCCGGCGTCACCTTCGAGGAAGAGCGGTCGCCGGAGCTTGAGCGACAAAAAGACCACCGTCGCCAGCGACCGGTCACTCACGTAATTTTGCGCCTCGAGGAGCGCGAGGGTCTCATCCACCGTGGCCGGCGCAGATCGCATTCCGACAAGTGTGGGGCCAGCGCCTCGGAATCGCTACCCTCCTGCTTCCGCCGCCCCCCACGCTCGTTCACACTCGAGCCGTGAAAACCGTTGAGGAAGCACGCCGACGCATCCTGGAACATCTCACTCCTGTGTCCACGGAATGGATTTCGCTCGAGCGCGCGTACGGGCGAGTGCTCGCCGAACCTGTAGACGCGCGCCACACCCGCCCGGCGCGAAGTCTCTCGGCGATGGACGGCTACGCGGTTCGTTCCGCCGACGCGGCCCCCGGGCGAACCCTTCACGTCATCGGCGAGGCACCGGCCGGTCATCCGTTTGAAGAGCCGGTCGGCGCGGGAGACGCGGTCCGAATCTTCACCGGCGCGGGATTGCCTCCGGGAGCCGATGCGGTGGCGATCCAAGAGGACGTCGAACGGCACGGCGACACGATCCAGCTCCGTGAGCCCGTCTCTGCGGGCACTGCGGTCCGCCCCCGAGGCTTGGACTTCGTTTCCGGCGAAACCCTGATCGAAGCCCCCCGGCGACTCGCACCAAGGCACGTAGGGATCGCGGCCGCCGCGGGCCTCTCGTGGCTCCGAGTGTTCCGCCGCCCGCGGGTCGCACTTCTCGCCACGGGCGATGAGCTCCGGCGCCCCGGCGATCCCATCGATGACCAGCAAGTCATCACCTCGAGCAGCTACGCGCTTCGGGCCTACGTCGAGGCGTGGGGCGGCACCCTCGTCGACCTCGGCATCGCCCGCGACGATCGAGAAAGCCTAAAGGCCGCGGCCCGCGCCGCCGATGGCGTCGATCTCGTGCTGACGACGGGTGGGGCGAGCGTGGGCGACTACGACCTGGTAAGGAGCGCGCTCGGCGAAGATGGACTCGACCTCAACTTCTGGAAGGTCGCCATGCGCCCGGGCAAACCCCTCATCTACGGCTCGCTTCGAGGAACCCCGTTCCTCGGCCTTCCCGGCAACCCGGTGTCGAGCCTGGTGTGCGCCTGGCTCTTCCTGCGGCCCATGCTCGAGCTGCGCTCCGGCCTCGAGGCAACGCTTCCGCCGACGGTGAAAGCCACGCTCGTGGTTCCGGTCCCGAAGAACGGTTCTCGAGAGGACTATCTTCGGAGCACGCTGACCTGGGTCGACGACCGATGGATGGCGACGCCCTTCGACGTTCAAGACAGCTCGATGCTGAGCACCTACGCGCGCGCGGATGGACTCGTGGTGCGGCCCGCTGATGGGGAAGCGCTCGATGAAGGCGCTAGCGTCACCGCGATCCGGTTCGAAGGCTCGACAAAAAGCAGCTCGGTGAAATAGACGAGGGCGCCGCCGGGTTCCCGGATCGGCGGCGCGCTCGGACCTTTGCGCGGCCGCGACGGTGGGAGGTCTGAGCGATGGGAACGTTGGACTCCGGCGAACGCCGGGAGAACGGCGACCTGCGCCTAACGGATGATGAGGGCGGTTCGAACCGGCGCAACCGCATGAGCGATCAAACCCGCTACGCAGCGGAGCGGAACCCAACCGAAGACGTTGGAGATCCCGAGGCTTCGAGCGAATCCGACTCGCCGGTGGATCGGCCGGTGCTCATCGGAGGAACGGCGTTCCTGCTCCTTGCCTCGGCAAGGATGTGGACGCTATTCATCGACGAACCGCACTATGGGTACTCGGTCGGCGTCGACGACGCGCTCGCTCAGAAAGACACGACCGCTCATCTCCGGGTTGAAGGAACACTCGAGAAGGACTCGATCGAGTTTCGGCCGAAGCCCTGCGAGTCACCACGGGCGGCCCGGCCCTCGGCACTCGAGGCCCGCAGACGAACACCTGATCGATGTCGTTAGGGAATCACATCAATCGTGCCGCCGAGATTCCAGAGCATCCGCGAGTCCACAGGTCCAAAAAACGTGGGCACCGCAAGTAAGGTGTCGTCAAGCATCGCCGTGAAAGTCCCCCCTGCAAACACAAGTGAGCCGTTGTAGGTACCCGTAAAGGGGGCACCGAAGTTGACCGAGAGGGTGACGCCGAGGGTCACCGTGATGTCGATTGACGTGAGCACCCCTCCCGTAAAGGTAAGCGTGTCAGCCACGTCGACCGTGCCGAACACAAGAGTGATTGCGTCATCGCCACCGAACCAGAGCGACAGGCCGGCATCAGAGATGTCGTTGTTCATCGCGTTGGTCCAAAACTCTCCGAGGTCGATGCCCGTCACGGGAACCGTCTCCACTCCGCAGCCGGTGACCGAAGCCGCATCGTAGGTTGCCGAGCCGACCACAAACGCGGTCTCGCGCGGAAAGAAGTCTACCGGGCTCCCAAGGAGCCGCATCGGGTTGGTGACATCGTAGAGTCCGTCCGCGTCGCCCATCGTGCCGTCTCCTCGATCGACCTGGGCAATCGATCCGGTCAGGTTGAACTCAGTGACACGACTCGAACCCATCATCGTCGAGGCCAGCGGCACCATCCCGGAGTGGCTCGCCATCGCGCACTGCGCTTCGGGGTCAATGCGAAGAGTGGTTCCGTCGGGGCGATGGGCCAGCAGGAACGGCGCACCCGCGGAGTCCTGGGCCACGTATACCGTCTCCAGCGCGTCGGCGGTCAGGCTGGGAAGGGAGAACAAAACGTCGATCACCGCGTCGTCATCAGTATCGACTCCGAGCGAAAGCGCAGTCGGCATAATCTCGACTTCAGCAGAAGCGGCAATGGCAAGATCGCTCGCGAGAGGCGTTCCGCCGACGATGAGATCAACTTCGCCCAACCCCGGCGCGACGTGCACCAGGTTCACCCGGACCATTCCCGCCGGGATCCTCGCAAGATTGTCATCGCTGACTAAGCGTTGGGGGGGCTCGTCATAGAACGCCACCGATTTTCTCTCGCCCTCGCCGATCGTGACCATCGTCGAGAAGAAGTCAGCCGCTTCGCCATCGCGCCGAACGCTGAGCGCTCGAGTACCCGCAGCGACGGAGAGCTCAGCCGTTCCCCCTTCGCGAGCCAACCCGGAGGCTAGAGCCATCGCTTCACCATCCACAAACACCGACACGGGCCCTTCGTCCGGAAGCAGGTGGACCACCCGAAGCGCTCCCGTGGGGAGCATCGCGTCAGGCGTCGCGTCGACGACCGCATCCATCATCGCATCGGGGGTTTCCATTGCGTCGACATCGCCATCGACCACCGCATCTGGACTCGCGTCGGACTGGGCGTCCATTTCCGCGTCGTTGTTGCCGCCGCCATCCACCGCCGAGTCGGTGGAAGAGCTCTCGTCGTCGTCGCCACACCCCGCGTTCACCAAAGGGGTGGCGAGCCACACGCCAGCCCACAGCAAGGGCCAACTCAGAATGCCTTTTGCCAAGCGGTACAACAGATCGAGGGGTCGCGAACGCTTATTGTTGTTGACATTCATTATCATTTACAGGGTGCCACGGACCTCGCCCACGAAGCAACCCCCACAATGGAAGCGATCTGTGCTCGCGCACCATCGGTGCCAGACTTCCCCTTCGCAAGCGCGTCTTCCCCCACGACGGCCTCCACTACACTGTAGAACGAGCGCTCGCCGAGCTTTCCTCCCATCGGCATCGATGTCTGACGCCGAGCCGACGTGCCAACGGATCCGCGTAGTGACGCGACAACGCCAGCGGGTCGGTGATTCGACACGGAGAAGTGCGCAGTTCGATGGCTATCCGGCCCGAAGTTTGAACCGCTGGATCTTGCCGGTGGCGGTCCTTGGGAAGTCGGTCACGAACTCGACGAGCTTGGGAAACTTGTAGCGATCGAGGCCGTCTTTGCACCACGCCCGAAGCGTGTCGGCGAACGAGTCTTCGGAGTCGTGGTCGACCTGAGCTGCGATCACGAAGGCTTTGATCTGCGTCAGTCCGTCGACCGACACTCCGACCACCGCCGCTTCGACCACCGAGGCGTGCTCCATGAGCCGGTTTTCGATCTCGACCGGACTCACCCAAAGACCGCCGACTTTCATCATGTCGTCGACCCTCCCCTCGTAGACGAAGTAGCCGTCGTCGTCTTGATGATATCGGTCTCCGGTGGCGAACCACGCGCCCTGAAGGCTCGCGCGGGTCTTCGCCTTTTGATGCCAATAAAACGCGAGCGCGCTTCCGCCGCGCACCAGAAGTTCCCCCGACTCGCCCTTGTCGAGGCGCATTCCATTTTCGTCCTGAATCGCGAGCTCGTAGCCTGAAACCGGCGTCCCCGAGGTCCCCACTTTTACTGCTCCAACCGAAAAGGCGCCTGGAAGACAGTGGCGTCTTCTTTCTACTGAGTTTTGTCCTGTTT
>JBCCZL010000260.1:0-12842 GCA_039187775.1 Myxococcota bacterium | reverse complement strand
GAGGTTGCGCGCGACGATCGCCTCCTTGCCGTGGCCCTTGGCGCGCGAGCGGAGGAGAAACGCCCGCTCCGCACCCGTGAGGGCGATCGCTTCGTCGAGGGCGTCGTTGAGCAGCTGGCGTTCATCGCCTTGAAGGAGTATCCGGCGCATGAGCGCCACGATTCGTCGGCCGGCGCCGTCCAGTCCGTCTCGTTCGCGCGCGGACTCGGCCTCGAGCATGTTGTGCGCACCGAGGAAGCGGTGGCGGAGGCCCGGCGGGACCTGCGCGGCCACGGATTCAACAAGGCGGTTCGCTTCGTCCTCGGACGCCCGATCTCGAATTCCGAGCGAGCGGTGGGCAAGGCGGGTTTCCCGGAGGATGCGGAGCGCAAGAAGAGCGTCGCCTTTCCCGAGCGCCCGAGTCTTGGCGTCGGCCAGGAGAGGCAGCGCTCGACGCGTGTCTCCATGGGTCCGGTGCACGTGGGCGAGGAGACGAAGACGCCTCGCGGCGAGGCCTGCTTCGTCGAGCGCGTCGAGGTGCTCCTCGCAGAACGCGAGTGCCGAATCGCTCGAATCGCCAGGCCGTGCCTCGACACGGATCTCTTCCGAGAGGAGCTTGGCTTCGAGCGCCTGACGGGTGGCGCCGATCGCCTCGAAGGCGTTTCGTGCCTCTGCGGCGAGTCGCTGGGCTCGATCGGGATCGTGGGAAGCGTGCCGTTCGGCCTCGATCAGGGTGGCCTGGGCGCGGTAGAGCGGCATCTCGGTTGCTTCGGCTCTTGTCCTGCCCTCTTGAAGGAGGGACGCTGCTTCGTCTCCGGCGCCCAACGCGACGAGGAGGCCTGCGTGATTGATGAGTGCCACCGGCAGGAGTCCGTCGCGCCCGAAGTGCTCGGCGAGGCGCGCCGATTCTTCGTAATGGGCGATCGCGTCTTGGAACGCGCCCACCGCATGTTCGGCGGTCGCGAGGTTCACCACATAGGTGGGGAGACCCGCGAGATCCCCCGTCCGCTCCGCGGCGTCGAGCGCGTCCTGATAGTGCTCTCGCGCCGCCGCCGGTGCGCCGCTGAGGGCCGCGGTCGAACCGCGTCGAGCTTCCGCGTGCGCGCGAAGGTGGTCGTCGGCTTCCTGCTCGGCGAGGAGTGCAGCCCTCGACGCCGACGCCGCGGCGTCTTTTGTGTTGCCTTCCTGAAGGAGTACGTCGCTCTCCGCGAGAAGGAGTCGGCAGCGGAGCCGGGGCGCCGGGGCGAGTGAGAGACCTTGCTGCACAAAGGCTGCGGCTCGGTCGGGCTCCCCTAGGCGGAGGGTCGCGATCGCGCCGGTAAGTGCGAGGCTTGGATCGCGGCCGCGTTCGGCAAGCTCGGCGGCCTCGCGATAGCGGCCGAGGCGCTCGAGCCACGACGCAAGCTGCGCCGCGATCGGTCCCGTTGGACTCTCATTCGCGAGGGCCGCCACCGCGTCGCTGAGCTGGCCCTGAGCCGCATGGATCCGAGCTTCGAGTACGTGACTCCGCTTTTGGTGCTGTTCTCGCCTCGGCGCGTTCCGGAGTGCGGCGAGCGCGTCGCTAAGATTGCCTTCCGCGAACGCGGCTTCTGCATCATCGAGGGACCGACCGACGGGTCGAGGCGACGGCGCGCGCGGCACGGCGTTCTCTAAGGGAAGCGTGGGTTCGGCGGCGAGGAGCGCGGCGGACCGAACGATTGCCCCCGCCCGGCCTGCCGTCTCGCGATGGATCCATCGTCGGTCCCGTTTCGAACGCCGAACCGCAAAGTGGGCGAAGACCTCGTCGAGCTGCGTCGGAGCGAGGGACGGAAGCGTCATCGTCTTGGTGGCGAGAAGCGGGTTGCCGGAACTTCCCACGAGGACGAGCGAGCCTTGGCGAAGCGCGCGGAGTCCCTCCGACGCTTGTCGCCAGCCGTCGATGAGTTCCGGCGGCGCCCGGTCCGCGTCGTCCACCACCACCTGCGTGCCCCGACGTGCGAATCCGATGACCGTGCGGTTGACCTGGGTGGCGATCGGAAGCGGAGCGAATTCCTGTTGAGTCTTTCGGCGGGGATCGAGCCAGGGTCCCACCCCGTCGGCCGCCGAGAAGCGAACTCCGCGCTGCCAGCGGCGGATTCGCAGCCGTTCGAGGGCTTCCACCAAGTGGGTTCGACCACTTCCCGCGGGCGCCTCGACCACCACCGTGGCGCCGTGATTGTCCCGCCGCGTGGCGTCGAGGGGGAGAAGGATCGACTCGATGCCGAGGGGCGGGACCTGTCCTTGCCGATCGAGGGGCCGCGGGGTCTCTCCGAGGAGCGCGAGCGCACTTTCCGCCGACGCGGGACGGTCGAGTGGGTTGGGGAGGACGCATTGCTCGACGAGGGTGCGAAGCCGTGAGTCCGCGTTCGGAGCGTAGGGTAGAAGCGTCTTGCCGAACGCAAACAGGTCGCCAGCTACGGAGAGCCGTGCACCACGCTCATACTCCGGGGCGAGAAACGGCCGAGTTCCGCCCCGCGGAGGTTCGCCCAGCGGATCGGCCAGGCCGAGGTCGATCATTTGAAGTCGTTTGCCGACGATCACATTGGCCGGTTTGAGGTCGCCGTGGGCGTAGCCCTGCGCATGAAAGAACAGGAGAGCCCGGAGCAACTGAATCGCCAGCGGCACCGCGTCCGCAATGTCTTCGTTGAGGGCTGCGTCGAGGGTCTTTCCGCGAACGTAGTCGAGCACCAAGAGGGTGCCGGCGTCGTTGCGCCGAGCGTCGAGGATTTGTCGAACCGCCGGAGACGCGAGGGTGAGGAGCCGGTCGTGTTCGCGAACGAGTGCCTCCTCACCGGGGGCATCCAGGGATCGCTTCAGCACCACCGCGGCCCCGGTTCGAACGTCCTCCCCCTGAACCAAGCCCGGCCCGAGTTCGTCGACGACCCGGTACTCTTTTGGCCATCCCGCCATAGATGTACTTAAAATGTGACATACAGATGTCACATGTTACAGACAATGATCAATGCGAGACGTTAAAATATAGAAATCATTGAATTAAGCTCGATAACAGATCTGGCACTGACGTTGCTCTTGCTTCCGTCGAACGGGTCGTCCGGGCGGCGACGACCAAGAGGAGGCGAGTGTGATCAACCGTGCGTGGATATGTGTGTGTGCCTTGGGCCTGCTGTTTTCGGGATGCCAGGAAAGTCATGACCTTGGGGGTGGCTCCTTTGCGGTGACTCGCTGCTCCCCTGCCGGACACTGCAGTGCTGGCGGACGCTGTGCTGCGGGGTATTGCCTCGAGGAGTGCATGGCGGACAGTGACTGTTCGGCCGGCACCGTTTGCCAAGACGGTCTCTGTATTGCCTCGAGCGGCGGGATGTGCGCCGCCGACGCGGACTGCCCAATGGGTGAAGTCTGTCTCATGGGTGTCTGCGCGGCCACGCCGCCACCGGCTGGCTGCATGGCGGATAGCGACTGTCCAGCGGCGAGCTTCTGCAACGGCGGCGTCTGCACTTCGATCTGCCGTGCGGAGAGCTGCAACATGGCGGACGATGACTGCGACGGCGCGATCGACGAATACTGCGCTGGCGGCGGCGGTATGTGCGCCGACGACGCGGACTGTCCTATGGGCGAGAAGTGCCTCGGTGGCCGCTGCGGGTCCGGGCCGGTCTACTGCATGGCGGATGCGAACTGCGCCCCGGGCCAGGTATGCGTGGGCGGGGTCTGCCAGACCGGCGGGATGTGCACTCCTGGTCCTGAGCGCTGCAACATGATCGATGACGACTGCGACGGCATCATCGACGAAGCGTGCGGCGGCGTCGCCTGCATGACCGACGCCGAATGTCGACCCGGTGAGAGCTGCGTTCGCAATGTCTGCACTGCGGGCATGGGCATCGATGCGGACGGCGACGGCTTCTTCGCCGGCATGGATTGCGATGACGCGGATCCCACGGTGTTCCCCGGAGCGCGCGAGCTCTGCGACATGCGCGACAATGACTGCAATGGGATGATCGACGACGGCTGCGGCTCCGCCTGCATGGTGGACGCAGACTGCCGCCGGGGCGAAACCTGCGTGATGAACGTGTGCACTCCTGGCGGAATGGGGAGCGATCGGGATGGCGACGGGTTCCCTGCGGGAGTCGACTGCGACGACGCGGACCCGAGCGTGTTCCCGGGGGCGCGTGAGCTCTGCGATGGGCGCGACAACGACTGCAACGGCGTTATCGATGACGGATGCGGCGGTTCCTGCATGGTGGATGCGGACTGTCCGATGGGGCAGGCCTGCCTGATGAATGTGTGCTCGTCCACCGGGATGGGCACCGACGCGGATGGCGATGGCTTCGTCGCCGGTCTGGACTGCGACGACTTCAACGCGACGGTGTTTCCCGGTGCGCCGGAACTATGCGACATGCTGGACAACGACTGCAACGGAGCGATCGACGATGGCTGCGGCGGCATGTGCATCCCATCTCCTGAGATCTGCAACATGGTCGACGACGACTGCGACGGGGTCATCGACAACGGCTGCGGCGGCGCCTCCTGCATGAGCCACGCAGACTGTCCGATGGGTCTCTACTGCGTGGCGGGTGCCTGCACCTCCGGGATGGGCAGCGACGCAGACGGGGACGGGTTCCCCGCGTCGAGCGACTGCGACGACACGAATCCGGCGATTCACCCCGGCGCGCGTGAGCGCTGCAACATGCTCGATGACAACTGCAATGGTGTCATCGACGAGATGTGCATCTGAGCTAGGGTAGGCACGACCGATGCGACGGATGGTGGAACGGTGTGGGTGGCTGGGGCTCTTCGTGGCCCTTGTCTGGGGATGCAACGCGACCCCATTGCCCACTCCGCCGTCCGTCGACCCCGGAGAGATCGATATGTTCCCTGGCAAGCAGGGGCAGGTGGTGCTCCGCGGCGGCGAAGGCGCGGTCCACGGCGACTTCCTCGCCCTTCGAGCGACGGGGAGCGGCCCGGCGAGTGAGGCGCCGCCAGCCGACGACGGCTCCTTCACGCTGGTGATCAACGGAACGCTCGATGAGGTGTTTTATCTCGAGGGCATCCTGCCCGTCGAAGATGTGTTTCTGGTTGCCATTCAAAGCGCGCCTGGCGGAAGTGCAATGGAGGTCGACCCCGGACCCGACAGCGATGCAGACGGCTCACCGGACTCGGTGGATTGCGCCCCGATGAACCCCCTCCAGGCGGGGCAGCGCTGCGTCCCCCTCTGCGATGCCGAGATCTGCGACATGCGCGACAATGACTGTGACGGCATGGTCGACGAAGGCTGCACTGGCGGCTGCATCAACGATGGGGATTGCGCGCTTGGCTCCCAGTGTCTCATGAATACCTGCGTTCCGATCGCGTGCATGACGAGTGCCGAGTGTCCCCCGGGGCTTCTCTGTCGGCTGACGGACAATCGCTGCGGACCGCGCGGAGATGACGCAGACGGCGACGGGTATCCCGCCCCGGCCGACTGTGCCGATGGTGACCCGGCGGTCCACCCGGACGCCCCGGAGCTCTGCGACCTGATCGACAACGACTGCAACGGCATGGTGGACGAGGCCTGCATGGGGGCCAGCTGCATGACCGACGCCGAGTGCCCCGTCGGCGCCCGCTGCCTGATGTCGAGCTGCATGCCGACGCCGTGCATGACCGATACCGAGTGTGCGATGGGCGCGGTGTGCAATGCAGGGGTGTGCGGCGCCGCGCGACGCGACATCGACGGCGACGGTGTGAGCCCGCCGGCCGACTGCGACGACAACAACGCGGCGGTGCGCCCGGGAATCGCAGAAGTCTGTGGCGATATGCTTGACAACGACTGCGACGGGGCTCTCGACAATGGCTGCGGCATGGCGATGTGCGCGCTCGATTCCGACTGTCCGTTCACGTTCTTCTGCGTCGGTGGCAACTGTCAGCGTCGGACCTGCATGATTCTGGCGGACTGCCCAATGGGGGCGACGTGCGTCGGCTTCGAGTGTCAGCCGACGAGCGGGATGGACGGCGACGGCGATGGCTTTGCCCCGCCCGAGGATTGCGATGATACGAACGGAGATGTGAGCCCGGGCGATCCTGAGCGCTGCTTCAACATGCTCGACGACGATTGCGATGGGATCATCGACGAGATGGACTGCACTCCGATGTAAGTCTTTGCCGGTTTGCGACCCACGAGCGGGCGAAAGAGAACAAGGCGCCAAGAAGTGAAGAACAAGTGTCGTTGTGGATCGTCGAACGGATGGTCCTTGCGGCGACGCCGCGCTCTGCTAGCTTGCCGAGCAGCCTCTTCACTGGAGGTGCAAATGCCACACATGAGTTTCTGCGAAAGAACGTGACTCCCACTCACCGCCCCTCTCCCAGGGGTGGCCGAGTCGTTCTGCGCTCCTTTTCCTACGCTCCCTTGTTCGGCGTTTGTTGATTTCGGTAGGCGTTTGCTCCGTGCGACGTCGACCAACGAGTCTGTTGAGGCTCTGCCTCGGCTGACGCAACCACCCGCCTGCGTGGCGAGATGACCGTTCGGTCTTCTTTCTGCGCAGCCGGGTGCGGTCCACATGTTCACGAAGACTTCTCAGGTAGGAGCAGTTGGCGTGTGGAGGCCTGAACTCTCCTTCGACTACCGAGATGCCGGTCGTTCGCGATAGGCATCGGAGAGTTCTTTGGGCCCGGTCGAAAGATCACCCGTATCGTGACGTCACTGGACTCGTGGGCGGCGGCCCTCGCACTTCTCTGATGCGCTTCTCCTTCGGCACCTGTAGGAGAGCCACCCAAAGGGAATCGGGGCGCCGCCGTTCGCTTTTTGGCTACCATCGGATAGGCGATGAAAGACATTCAGGCATGGCAAGCCGCGGTCGCTGGTGAGCCGGAGCGGGTTTCTGCGCTCCTCGACGAGCTTGCCGCCATCGCCAAGCTTCCGCTCCGACAGCGGATGGCGCTCTTTCCGTTTGCTCGACGTGCGGTTGCGCATCCCCGGCCCGAGGTGCGCGCGGCCGCAGTGCGCGCGTTCGAGGGAGCGCGAAGCTACGAGGCGATCCGCGTCTCCGTCAACGCGCTGAGCGACGAGGCCCCGGTGCGTGCCGCCGCGGTGGCCTCGCTCCGGGCGGCGGGGGCCGCGGAACCTTCGCGCTTTGCGCATGCGCTCTTTCATCCGAGGCTCGAAGTTCGCCGGCTGGCGGTCGAGGAGCCGGTTCCGGTGGGAGCTCAGCCCTGGCTGTTCTACCTCCTGGCCGATCCTGAGCTCAACGCCACGCTGCGGGAGCGCGAGCTTGCGGTGCCCCGGACCGGGATCTTTGCGATCCTTCACTACCTCGAGAGCGGCGCGGTGTCGCGCGATGTGGCGCGGGCGTGGTTTCTTCGCATCCCTTGGGGGGAGACCTCTCGCTGGCTCGAGACCGCCCATCGTCGGAGTCCCGACGAAATCGATCGGCTTCGAAAGGCCGAAGGGCGGGTCGAGGGCGCGGGGCGCGATGTGCTCGACGATGTGTTCGAGCTGTTTCTTGCGGAGGATGCCGACGAAGCGGTTCGCGAAGGCTACTTTCGGCGCCTTTCCCACCACCTTCAGGCGAGCCCGGTCGCGTTCCGGAACCGGGTATACGTAAGCCTTCTCCGACTCGCGCAGGTGGGTCGAACCTTGGATGCCCACGCCGCGAGCCTTGTTGCGCGCTGGCATCCGGAGTTCTTCAAGTTGTCGTGGGTGAAGGCGGCGGTTCGCCGGCAGGCAGCGTGTACGCTCTACGAATTCGGCCAACTTGCGCGCCCGGGCCCGCGGAACGTTCTCGAGCTAGTGCGGGGTCCGCTCGGCATGCCCGGCGGCGAACCGGATCTCGAGGTGATCGGGGCGTTCCTTCACTATCTTCCGCGGGATCGGTTCGCGCTCCTCAAGGAGTGGCTCGGGACCGACGCCCTCGTCGAGGCGATCCTGGCCGACGTTCCCCGAGCGGGCCGGTTGTTCTCGGTTCCCGACCGCGGGAAGGCCGCGAAGGCCACGCTGCTTCCCGATGTCGTAAAGCGCGCTCCGGAGCGGTCTGGGGAACTCTACGCAATGCTAGTGACCACGGTGAGCGTTGAGGAGCTTTCTTTCCTCCGGGATCTCACGACCGAAGCGCAGTTCAAGACGATCGGTGTGTTGCTCGCGCAAGAGGCGGAAGCGCACCGAAAGGCAGCGCCCGGAAAAGCAGTGCCGGGAAAAGCAGTGCCCGAAAAAGCAGTGCCCGAAAAAGCAGCGCCCGCGAAGCGAACCTCCGATCACGCAGCGACGCTGAGCAACGAAAGGATGAGTCGGGTAAATCGCGTTGCGGTATCGAGAGAGATTGGCCGAGTCCTCGCGGCGGAGGCGCGGCGGGAGCGGGAGAGCAACGGCGACCGCACCGACCGGCGTACGCCCTCGACGGTGGAGCGTTTTCTCGATCTTTGGCTCAGTCTTCGACGTCCAGAAGCCTCCGAGCTAGCCCCCGCGATCTTTGGTTATCTCAGCACCGAGCTCGTGGCGGACGCGCTCTTGGACGAAATCGAGGGTCTCTCGACGCCTCGACTCCGGCTCTTTCTTTCCCTGCTGCCAAACGCCCACCGGGTGAGCTACGGCTTTGAGCTGGGTCTTGCACACCGTCTCTCTGGGCACGTGTCGACGACGATCGCCGATTGGGCCCGCGATCGGGTTCCGCCTCCGGATGCGCGGCCAGAGGTCCGTGCCCGGTCCACCGAACCTCGCCCGTTGACCCCGGCCGAACACGAGGCGATTCGCCGAGCCCTTCCGCCCGACCTCGGGGTTGCGGTCGAACCCTCGCTTCGGCGGCCGAGCGTTGGACTCACCGATGCCCTTCTCGCCCGGAGCGTTCGCCCCAAGCCAAGTCTCCCCGTCTGCCTGGCGCTCCTTGGTTCGGTCGATCCTTTGCCAAAGGTGGCCGAGCTCTTTGCGCGCTTTCTGCCGAACGACGATCTCCAAGTCCTCGAGCGACGGGCGGTGAAAGTTTGGCGAGGGGTGACCGGTGCGTCGCTGCTCCTCGACGCGTGGCTCTATCGATTCGAAGCGCACGCGGAGGTTGCATTTCTGGCCCTGCGCGAGCGCGGTCACGTCAAGACGCTCGTGGAATGCGATGATTGGTCGGCTCCGATCCTTCGGCGCCGCGTTTGGGCGGCTACTGCCCGTTGGCTCGAGATCGTGGGGGTGCGGGATCGGAAGAAGATCGGTGAGTGGATCGAAAATGGCCTGCTCGAGTGCGCGGTGGAGCGACTCGATCGCGATGTCGGCCCAGAGGCCGCCCGTGTGACCAGCGCGATCGCACGCTCGGGGACCGCGGGCAAGGGGTGGATGGCGCTGCGTGACCAGGTGCGCGCGCGCCTCCCCGACGTCAGCGATGAAACGCGCGACAACCTTCGCCACGTCGTGGCCGTCGACGGTTTGCCCTCGCGCCGTCACGGGGCTCGGGTGGCGCGTCCGGCGAGCCCCACCGAACTCGAACAAGTCCGCATCAGTACCGATCTTTCGGCCCTCGAAGGCTGGGCGCGGCGAAAGGAGCTCTCCTTGGTTCACGAGGCGGCACTTCGCCTCCTCCTGCTGGGAGCTCCCGGCGAGCGAGTGATCGTCCGCCTTTTGACTGAGAATCCGCCACCGCCGCGGGTCGCCGCGCTCGCCGACGCGGCCATGATGATCGAGGGGTCGGACGTGCTTGCGGGCCTTCGTGCCGCGGTAGAGAATCGCGCCCTTGATGCGGCGCACCGGTTTCGGCTTGCGCTCTGTCTTGCGCCGAGCGACCGATCGTTCGCCGAACTTGCGTGCGCGGTGGCCAACGCCGACGGCGAAGTCGGCTGGTTTCGCAATAAAGACTACCGGAAGCTATGCGACCTCCTTGGCGAACGGGTGGCGGCGCGGGCCCTCGCCAGCTCACCCCATCCTCACGCGTACATTCCTGCCCTCGAGCTTCTTCTCGATGGCCAGCATCCGGTCGCCGCTGACGACCGCGCGGCGCTTCGACAGTTCCTCGACCAGGGGACCGAGCGCATGACCGCGCTCCGCTATCGGGCGGCGCGGCTTCTCCATTCCTACGGCGAAAGCTACGGCCTTCCCGTCCTTCTTCCGGCGGCGCTCCGGGGAGAGGCGCCGGGCGAGCTCCTGTTTCGCGGAGCATCCTTGGCCGAGGTGCGGACCGCCCTCGAAGCGGTCTTTCTCGAGGGGTCGTCGGACGTCAAAGAGTGGACGGTGCATCCGATGCTCCTCCAGGCGGGTCTCGATTGGCACGAGCTCGGAGAAGCGTTCGAACAGGTGCTAGAACAGGCGGCGGGTAGCCATCTCCGAAAGCTCGCGATCGGTGAGCTCGATCGAAGAGCCGCCCGGGGCGTGAAGCTTCGGCGAGTGGCCGAGGTATTTGCCTGGGGCGTGCGGGTCGGTCGAGGACTCACCGCGCGCATGTTTCGATTTCACATGATCGGGAGCCAGGCGCTTGGCTATACCCGCCTGGAGGGAGAGCACATCTATGTGACGCCGCTCCCGATGCTCCGAGGAGATCGAAATGGGCGGGAGATCGTCGAGGGCCTGGTGCTCCATGAGATCGGCCACCATGTGCACCACCGAGGAGACGAAGAAGCAGCGGTCTGGAAGGAGGCCGATCGGAACGGTATTGGAGGGCTCCTCAATCTTGTGGCGGATGAGCATCTGGAGCGAAATCTCCGAGCGCTCGATCCGAGCTATGGCGACCGGCTCAAGCGACTCGCCGCGTACGCGTTTCAGCATTCGGCGCGAGAGATCGACATGGAGCGCCTCCTCGGGATGCTCCAGCACCATTCGTTTTCGGTGCTGAGCCGCACCCGACTCGAGGTGGCCCGCCATCCGCGTCGAGTTCGCGTAGAAAACGGCGCGATCCTTCAGGAGATGGAGCGGCGGGGGCTCCGCTTTGCGATCTTCGTACGCGCGCTCCGCATGGGCCTCGGCAAGCGGCATGGAGACCCGCTCGTGAACGAAGCCCTCGACCTCTTTTCGAAGTCGTTTCGCAAGCACGACATGCGCGAGCTTCTTCGGATCAGCTATCAGCTCCAAGACATGTTCGGCTGGGAGACCTCGTTGGTGGACGACTTCGGCGGACACGAGAACCTCAAGGAAGACGGCCGGGAAACGGACATCTTCGGGGACGGCATCGACGACGATGAGCTCCAGCGCGAGGTCGAGCGGGTGCTGAATCCGAAGAAGGGATCCGGCTCGGGGCGAGGCAAGGGAAAGCTTCAGATCAACGTGAATCCGAACGAGCAGTTCCAGCCGATCACCGAGATACAGCGGGTGGTTCCGGACCCGGCGGCGCACCGCGTGCTGGTACAGCCTCTGCGCCGCCACAGTCGGGCGATGCGCGCGTTTTTTACCAAGCTCGGCATGGGTTATGTCCCGGTTCGCTTTCGACTTCGGGGTCGGCGGTTTGACGCGACGCGGACGCAGGCGGTGGTGACGCGGAGCGATCCGAGAATGCTGCAGGCGCGAGAGCTCGTGGTGAAGCCTGATCTCTTCTTTGGCATGGTCATCGACTGTTCGGGCTCGATGCACGGCAACAGCATGGCGCGCGCGCGCGCGTTTGGCGGTCTCCTGGCCGAAGCGGCGCGAGGGCTTCGGGGCATCGATCTTCGGATCTTCGGGTTTACGGACCGAGTGCTCTACGACGCGGGCGACGCGGCGCGCCCCGCGGTCGCGTTGCTCGAGGCCGGCGGGGGCAATAACGATGCGGCCGCGCTTCATCATGTGGCGGGGCTCGCCAAACAGAGCCAGCGGCGAAGCAAGCTTCTCGTGATGATCTCCGACGGACTGCCGACCGAGTGTTCGGTGGCCGCGCTTCGTGCACTGGTTCAGCAGCTCACGAAACGAGAGAAGATGTGCTGCGCTCAGGTCGCGGTTCGGCCTTTGACGGAGCAGTGTTTTCCCCACTACGTGGAGATTCACGACGACCAGGTCGACGCGGCGGTGCGGAGTTTTGGTCGGATCTGCGCGAAGCTGGTGCGTACTGCACTCCGGGGGTAGCGTCTCATGGTCATGGGCAAGCTCACCATCGAAGAGATCGAGGTCGACTCGGTCATGGAGACGACGTTTTGGGCCAATCCGGTGGCCGATTCGAAGTTTCGGTTCCGCGCGACGCACCTCGATGGGAAGCGGGCCCCCAAGGTGGTGCTGAGCGACGACGCGCGCATTCACCCCGGCGTGGCGTGCCTGGTGCGGGTGAAACACATTCGAAAGCAGGAGCGGAGCGATCGGGGAGCGATCGAGGTCGAGTTCGTGCGTCCTGCACCGTTTCGTCTCGACGGGGTGTGGATCGATCCGGTGGTGGGAAAGAAGCTGCAGATCCTGTTGGAGAGCGGTCTCAATATTCTCCTCGATGGGCCGCAGGGATGCGGCAAGACCACGCTGGCAAAGGCGATCGCCGATGCGTTGGGAATGGAGTTCGTGTTCTTTAACTGCGGTGCAGTGATCGAAGCGACGGACTTTCTCGCGACGATTCAGGTCCGGGCGTCGGAGAGCGGGCAGCCGGTGACCGACTTTATCAAGACCGATGTGTTGATCGCGCTCGAGCAGGCGGTGAAGGAGCCCGACAGGCGAATCTTGGTGTTCCTCGATGAACTCAACCGGTGTCAGGAGAGCGCGCGGAACGCATTGATGCCGGCGCTCGACTCGACGCGGAAGATCTTTCATCCGATCGAAAATCGGTTTCTCGAGATCCCACCGAATGTGCAGTTCATTGCGGCGGTGAATCGGGGCGGGGAGTTTTCGGCGACGTTCGGAATCGACGCGGCCCAGCTCGACCGGTTTGCACCGCTCCAAATGGACTATCTTCCACCGGATGAAGAGGTGAAGCTGCTCCGCGCGCGGCATCCCTAGCTTGGAAGAGCACTGATCGAGCGGGTGGTCGCGGCGGCGCACGAGATCCGGACGTCGCCGGATTTCG
>JBCCZL010000259.1:0-12925 GCA_039187775.1 Myxococcota bacterium | reverse complement strand
TGAAGGGCGAGCCCGTCGGACCGTGGGTCGCGCTCGAACCCGCGCCCGTGGGAGCAAACCTCCGCCGGGTCCAAAGCGGCGGTGACGGAGGCGTCGGTCCTTTGAATCTGTGACACGACCCCTCGAACATAGACCAGGCGTCGCCGCATCTGCCGAACTTCGCGCCCATGGGGAACGTCGTCGGGCGGCCGGAGCCCGGCGGCGTTGAGCCGATTGTACAGGTTGACCGGCGGTGGGTCTCCGAACCGCTCCGCCACCAGGCGAGCATCGAATCCGTCCTCGAGCGCCGCGGTGTATCGCTGATGGTCGGACGTTTCCTTGGCTATCGCTCCGCCGACCGCGACGTGAACCTCGTACCGTGGGTCCGAGAGATCGGGGCCCGCCGACAGGAGGCTGTATTCGACCAGCGCCGCGATGGGGTCATCCGCCTGGACCGCCAGGCGCAAAAGATATCGCGTCAAGGGTCGAGCGATCGGTCCGGTCACGCAGTATCGGAGTGGACGGCCTTTCTCCACGCAGGCTTGCACGTAGGCCGCCCGAAGCGCGCGTGCCTGCCCCCGTAGAAGATCGGCCGGTGCGGAATCGAGGATCGCGGCTTCGAGCGCTGGGCGAAGCGCGGCGAACTGAGCGTACTGTGCCGCAAGGGCCAGCTCTTCCGAGTCACGCCGGCTGAGAACTTCGTGGGGGACCACCGCGTACACCCGGCGAAGCCTTGGATTCCAGCCGTCGACGACCTGAATGATCTCCTCGCGACATGCGTTCACGCGCGTCAGGAAGAGCGACTCGAGTCGCGGGTCGAGTTCTATCTCGTCGAGGACCCCGCGAACCTGTGCGAGGTCGAGGTCGACCGCCCACCGATAGAGTTGCCCGCTCGCGCTGTAGCTCTGACTCAGGAGTCCTGGCGGACGGTGGCGGTCAGAAAGGCACCGGCCCGAGGCGACGCAGCTCGTGATCATCAACGCTGCGGTGAAGTGGTCGATCTCTGCCGGCCGATAGGCGGCATAGATTCGTTCGTGGAGGTCGCCGCGGAGCCGGGTGTTGCAAGCGATGCGATGGACCTGGCGGTCAACCGGCTCCTCGAGCGAGAGATTGCCATCCACGCCCCGGCAAAGGGCCGTGGAGTCGTAGTTCACGAATCGGAGATCGTCGGCGTCGTTGGTCCGCACCGAAAAGTGAGCGCAGCTCGATAGAGCGAGGGTGCCCACCAGGATGAGGAGACTTCGTGCTCCACCCGAGGGGCAGGACGCTTTCGGGCTCGTCTGTGCGTCCACTTGGACCTCCGATCGGTACGACCACCCTCGGAGGACAGCGTCGCAGCGAAACCGACGATTTCATACGCGGAAAGCGGAGATTGCTGCCCAATCAGCGGCCGTCATTTGGGCGTTAACTCACGCTGGCCCGCCGCCGCCTCGTGAAGCGCTTTGAGAGAATCGCGCCGCTACATGCACTGGTTGCTGTTGGAGTCGCAGAAGCTCCCGCCAACGCAGTCCCCGAGGATGCACGACTCGCCGTTCTGCCGTCCCACGCAGCGATTGTCCGTGCACTCCATGTGGCCGCAGCAGTCCGCCTTGCTCGAGCAGTAGTCCGAATCTCGGGCGCAGCACTGGCCGATGAGATTGGACCCCATCACCTCGCGGCACGCCAAGCCCGGGGCGCACTCGGTGTCTTCGCAGGCTGCGCCTTCTCGACGCCCCCCGGCTGGCTGGCAGCGGCCGACGACGCAGATTAGGTCCCCGCAGCACTCTCCATCGAACGCTCTCCCCGAGCCGCTGCAGGGGGCGCCCTCCATGTTGCAGCCGGACGCGGGAGCGCATGCCGCGCCCTGGCACTCGCAGGTGTCCTGAGTCTGGTCGGGGTTGTAGACGTTGGGGCAGGTGTCGTTGAGGTCGTCGAAGCAATCGTTGTCCTGATCGCCGGCGCCGATGCCGATCGCCTCCCACGCGTTGAGGATCGATCCACAGTCCCGGTGCGTGATGCCGTGCTTTCGGTTCTCGGCAAGATGGAGCGCGGCGCGCCGAAGCGCCGTGCGCATCAAAAGGAAGTTCGTCGAGGGCCCCATCAGATGATCGAGCGCAAAGTAGTAGATCTTCTCGGCCTTCTGCCGTCCGATCGGATTCGGGCCTCCCGTGATCGCGAGGTACGCGGCATAGGTCGGAATGCGTCCGTTTTCATGAGTGAAGCCTTTGTCGTTGCAGGCCCCTGCGAGAGGAATGCAGCGCCCGCCACTGCAGGTAAAGTCGGTGCAGTCGGCGCGGAGACACGCGCCGGTGGCATCGGTACAGGCCGTCCGCTGGCAGTCTTGATTCCGCAAACACATGCCGGACCGCGTCGGATACCCGCGGAAGTTCGCGATAGTGCGCGGCTGGGTCAGATCGACGCGCATTGGCAATCCCTCCCCCGCGACCCAGTTTTGGTCCACGAAGTATGCGAAGGTATCGGAGAGCGATTCTCCCAACGCACCGGGCCGCCCGCTCCCGGAAAGGTCGGCGGTATGCTCGATCACCGCGTGGGTGAACTCGTGCGCAATCACGTCGAGGGTGGGAGTGCCGGGACTGAACACGAACTTGCCGCCCGTCCAGGATGCGAAGGTGGTCGCGCTACAGTCGGGGAGCTGAAAGTTGACGAACGCTTGAATCTTTGCGCCCTGGCCGTCGAACGAATCCCGGCCATGGGTGTTCTGCCAGTAGGCGTGGACCGTGCCGAAGTGTCGAAACGCCCTCGCAGACTCGCGTGAACTGTTGGCGGCCGCGGCGCTGTCCGATTCGCGATAGATGATCGTTTCGACGGCCGCACCGGCACTACAGGTGATGTTCCAAACTTCCCGGTTCAGCGCTTGCCTTCCTCGAGTAGAGCGGAACCAGTGAAGCGATCCGTCCGTGGCGGAGACAAAACGAGTCGGCGGGTCGATCGAGAGCGGACTCTCGGTCAGGTCCACGCGCCACACGAGCGCCCCATCGTACGGAAGCTCGTCGATGAGGCCTGGACTCAAGACGACAAGTTCGGATTCGACGGTGCGGTGCCCCGGTTCGGCGCTCTCGGCGATCTGGCGGGCCTCCGCTTCGCTTACCGTCGGCATCGCATCGCCGAGTTGAAGCGCATCCAAAGGTGGCAAGTGGCCAGTGGTCCCGGTGACCACGCCATTGTCACCGACCGCCACCGTGAGATAGGACGCCCACACCGGCACTCCGTTCACAAGGCGTCGATAGCGTACAAACGCGTCGCCATCTTCGGTCTCGGTAACGCGATACACCTCGAGCTGATTCACCGGGTCGTCGATGCCCACCGCGCTTCCGTACTGGCCCAAGAACCAATCGGCCCGCTCCACCGGATCGCTCAGTCGGAGGGGCACTGGAACCTCGACGATGATGTCGACCGGTTGTCCGTTGGCATCCGTCGTGATCGTGACCGGCTCTCGCGAGTCTTGCGCCAACCGGTCGAGGCCATCCTCGACCGGAGCCTCGTCGGGCTGGTCGGCGGCGCATCCCAAGACCAACACCATCGCGATCGACGCGGAAATAGTTCGCATGCTTACAGCATGGGATGACCGAGCCATCGAACCACTCGCCCCGGTAAACGTGCTAAGTGCCCGTTTATTCGGTGGTTACGGCATACCCATGAACCGGTGCTCGTCCGCGCGGCTCGGAGGGGAGCTTTGCGGCCGACGCGACGATAGATCCGTCAGAAATCGTCGTGGAGCTCGACCTTTTGACTCTCTTTCTCGAGCGCACGCTGAAACATGCCGGGGCCGACCCAGGTGTAGGCGCAGATCGCGAGCCAGCCGATCTGGAGAAGGCTCTTGGCATTCGAGTCGTCGAGGAGGATCAACCCGACCTGATATAGAACGAACGAGACGAGCAGCACCAAAATGGAACGGCCGGCCCCGAGGTCCCCCATGAACACGTTGTAGCGCCACCAGAGGCCGAGGATCGGACTTTGGCGAGCCTTGATCGAAGCCAAGAGATGGAGGCCGCCGTCGTCGCTCGGGTTCTGGCGAAGCGCCCAGAACGCGTGTTCGCGGGCGCCGTCGATCTCGCCGCGCCGCAGAAGTGCCCGGCCTTTGATGAGCAAACCAAGTACGTGCGCGGGGTGAATGCGCAGCGCCTCTTCGGCGAGGAGCTCGGCACCGTCGACGTCGCCACGCTGAATCCGCACTTCGGCGAGCGACGCGAGGACCTCCGGATCTTCCGGCTCGAGGGCCCGTGCTTCTTCGAGGCACGCTTCCTGCGGTCCCCGCGCTCCCCGGATGCCGTGAATAGCTGACTCGACAAGGAGCGGCCCCACGCTCTGGGGTTCGAGGCGGCGGGCTTCGGTCACGTGATGCAGCGCATCGTTGAGCTTCTTGTGGGCGAGCAGGACTGACGCGAGCACTTGATGGTGAAACCCGTCTTCCGGATCGTGGACGAGGGCCAATCGAGCCTCATGAAGCGCTGCGCCGATGCGCCGACCGGATAGGAGCGCGGCCGCCAGGAGCGCGTGGCCTGCTCCCGACTCGGGGGCGAGGCCGAGTGCGGTTCGCGCGGCTTCGATCGCCTGAACGGGTCGATGTCCTTCCAAGTGATGGCGGGCGAGGGACAGCCAACGCTCGGCCTCGGATTCGATCATGCCATCACCAAGACCCAGAGATCCGAATCGACCAGCTTGAGCACGAACGGTCGGAGAAGGACTGCGGCAATCAGGATGGCCACGCCGTTGCGCACCGGGCCTCCGAAGTACCGATGGAGTCCGATGCTTCGTTCCTGCAGCACGAAGAGCCAGTACGCGAAGGCGAGCTTCATCACGCGGAGCCCCACCAGGGCCCAGCGCCAGCCTTCGGCTTCGAGCTCTGCGTCGGGATAGAGCGCGATGATCAGGAGGCCCAAGATGAACGAGCTCAAAACCGCCACCGCCACGAGCGCGTACTCGCGCAGCTTGGTTGCGGTTCCCATCGCGACGCCATTGAAGACAAACCACGGCCACGCGATCCACGCACCTCCGAGCATGAGCGCGAGAAGCGGCCAGAACGGGTTCACCACGAGACGACTGAACTTGCCGGCCCGCGGCTCGTCGACGATGTGGTACCCGACCATCAGCGCCTCCCGTGCTTTTCGAGAAAGGTAAGGACTTCGTCGTAAAAGCCGCCTTCGTCCGCGTAGCGGGCGTAGTTTCGTGCCGTAGTCAGCCATTCGAGGGTCGTGGGCTTCACGTCGCGCGCGGCGGTGCGGAGGTGTCGCTCGCCGATCGGGACCTCTACCTCGCTCTCGAGCGCCGCCTCGATGGCTTCGTCGCTCGCCGTCTCGACAAGATGCGAAAGGTCGGCTCCCGAAAAACCCTTGGTGGCCTTGCCGAGGGATGAAAGATCGAGCGCTGGCTCCATGGGACGGTCCGCCAGCAGGAGCTCGAGGATTCGAATCCGGGCCGGTCGGTCGGGGGGTGGCACGAAGAGCATGCGGTCGAAGCGGCCCGGTCGCCGAAACGCAGCATCGACGGTCCAGGGCACATTCGTCGCCCCGAGGATGAGGACCCCGTGGTTGTTCTGCGAGAAGCCGTCCATCTCCGAGAGAAACTGGCTCACGAGTTTGGCCGCCATTCCTTCGCGGGAGTACTGGCGCTTTCCCGCGAGGGCTTCGAGCTCGTCAAAGAACAAGACCGACGGGGTGGTGGCGCGGGCCTTTTCGAAGATCGCGTGGAGCTTGCGCTCCGATTCACCGATGTACATGTCGAGGATGTCCGAGATCGCAACGTTGAAGAACTTTGCTTCGCATTCGCCGGCGGTCGCGCGTGCGAGGAGCGTCTTGCCGCAGCCGGGCGGTCCGTAGAGGAGGATGCCGCCCCCCACGCGCTTCTTGTACTTCTTGAAGAGCGACGGCTTTCGAAAGGGGAGGATGATTCGCCGCTCGATCTGCTTCTTTACGTCGTCGAGGCCGCCAACATCGGAAAAGCAGACCGGTTCCTCGTCGGGCATCAGGGTCCGGAGGGCGTCGTCTTCGTTGGTGTCGTCGTTCGAAATCACCCGAAGGCGCGCGGATGGGCGGTCGACCTCGCGGACTCGGGCCTCCAGGAGTGACGCAAGGTCGCGGTCTTCCAGAGTGGGGTTTTCTTCGACCGCCGCCTGATAGTCGGTTCGGGCTTCGTCGCGACGGTCGAGCGCCAAGAGGGCCCGCGCGCGAAGGAGTCGGATATCGGCGCGCTTCGAGCTTGCGTGGCGGAGCGCGTCCGCTGCAGAATTTCGCTCAAGGTACGCCCCGACCACGACCTTTCGGAGGTCGTCGTTCTCAGGCGAAGCCGCGAGGGCAGCCACCAGCGAGCCGAGCGTCCCGTCATCCACCGCAGGAAGATGGCGGTCCGGTTCGAGCGGTTCAAGCGATTCCAAAAAACCGGTTCACATTTGCAGCGAGCGGACTCTCCAGATCGGAGGCACGATGAAGAGCGTTCCGTTCTGTGGATTCGTTAGAGTTTTGGCGCTGTTGACCCTTCTGCTGGGTGCGGGATGTGAGTCCGAGCCCGGGTGCCTGTACACCGGGGCTTGCGCCAACATCGAAGGAGAAAGCGCGCGCTCGTGCATCAACTTCTGCATGCCGGTGGCGCCGGACGAGGCGCTCGAGGATGGCTCGGCGCTCTGTGCGCTCGATCCGTGCAACGAAGAGGTGCTCGCGCTGCCCGGGACCTTTGCGTGCCCGCCGAACTACCACTGTGGACGACCCATCGACGCGAGCCGGGGCCGCTGCGTCGAAGCCGAATCGGTGTGGGGCGAAGAGTGCCGAGCGCCCGACCGGCCGGGCGATCCGTTTATCGCCGACCTGTGCGGAAAAGGCATGTACTGCTCGGTTCTGAACTGTGCCCGCACCGAACGGGTGAGCGAGTCGCTCGGCGTAGACTACACGCACGGGGTGTGTCTCGATGCGATCGGTGAAGGGGGCGCCTGCGACTCGAATCTGTCAGAGGCCGACATGTTGGATCCGAATACCAATCGGCCGGTCGGTGTGGGATGCGCGCCGTGCGAGGAAGGGACGTGGTGCGTTCCAAACTCGCTTCAGGGCATCGATACACCGGGCAGCACCTGTGCTCGACTTTGCGGTAGGGCGGTTGGAGATACCGGTCTCGAAATTGCGGAGGACGGGATGTGTCCCTGCGGAAATGCGACCTGCGAAACGTTGGAGGACGTGCAGAGCCCGCGGACCAACGAGAAGGCGGGGCCGTTCTTCTGCAAGCCCTGCCATCCCAGCACTGGCCAGGAGTGCGATCCGGCCGCGGGGGTCGCGTGCTGCGACGATGAGGCCGAATGCCAAGAAGTCGACTATGTCGGCTTCCGGCGCAACGAGGACCAAGGGTTTACCTGCTGTCGGGGCGAGAATACGGAGTGCGAGGTGGGCAGCCTCAACCAGTGCTGTCTGGGGACACGCTGCGATGAGCAGACCAGTCGGTGCGAGGTCTGCGCTCGGCATCGCGGCGATGCCGCGACGCGACGATGCTGCCCCGGCTACGAACGGGTCACCGACCAGGCGGGCAATGCCCGCTGCGAGTGGTGCGGGGGGCTTCCGAGTGCAGGGATTCCGGTGCTGGCAGGGTTTCGCTGCTCCGAAGAGCGGTTCTTGTCGCTCACGTCGGGGGGGAGGTTCGATGCGATTCCGATCATGGACACGGATGTGCCGTGGCACCAAGTAGTCGGGAATACCGGTGGAGAGCTCATTGAGTCGCGTCGCAAGGCGGAGCGGGCGGAGTACACGCTGACGAGCGAGCATCGGGCGTACTTTTTTGGAGGCGACCTGAGCAATGGCGTGACCGCAGGGGAGAGCTTCCTGCACATGCCGCGGAGCGACGGAACGTTCGAAAATCATGTGCTTCCCAATTCGTCCCGCTGGGAAGGGGCAAGGGTGTATGACAGTGGCGCCTGTTCGCTCCGCATCGGGTGGACCCAGCTCGCCAATCAGCTGGTCATCGAGCTGAGCCAGCGCGTTGGCGATATCGAGGCTCTTTCGGACCTCGGACCGCTCACCCACACGGGGACGAGCCTTCGGCCGATCCTTCGTTCCGAGCCGACTTACGCGATCATGCCGCTGGGTCGCCAAGATACGGATGACGGCATCCACATCGATGTGGGTTTCAATGTTCCGGAGATCCTCGACTGCGGGGGGCCCGCGGAGATCTCGATCAGCGCGGATCTCTCGATCGAGACCGAGCCCGCGTTTCGCGAGAACACGCAAACTCCACTTTCGGATGCCAATGCGGCGATGGTCGGGTGCACCCCCACCGGGGCGGGCTACAGCTGCATTGTTCCCGACGCGCCGGACTTGAGCGCGGTGCGGACTCGGTTTATTGCGCTGACCCATCCAGATCAGATCGACTACCAGGCCCGACGCATGGCGTGGGTTGGGTGTCGATATATTCGAGACCAGTACGGATGTCTCGAGCCAGGGTTCGGTGGGGACGGTCTTCCGATCGACTCGGTGACCTATGCCCGGCCAGTTGACTACGTCCCGAACGCAAAAGACCTGGTGGTCGATCTCGACCGGCTCGATCTATCGCTTCCCGACTGTTTCTGGGACGGTTTTACGGGTCCGGCGCAGCGGACCTTGGTCCGTGAGCTCACCGGGATCGATTCGCTTTCCGAGATCATTCGGCGGTTGGCGGGCGAGGACGCGATCAGTGATTTCGGGCTCACCGCGGCGGATGTTCCAGCGTGCACTACCGATGCGGACTGCCAGGCGATGCCGCTCTTTGGCGGGGAGCGTCACACGTGCGATACGGCGGCGGGGATTTGTAGCAATATTGTACTCGAGCCGCGCCGGGTGAACATTCGGCCCGACGGGATCGAGTTTGTGCTTGCCGAGGATCTGGCGGATCCGCAGGCGGCGCTGGTGCAGGCGAACTTCGTACGAAACTCGGTGACGTCGACGGGGGATCCGTCGCCGCTCAGCGTCTTTCTGGCTTCGTGCGAGCCCGACCGGTACTCGGTCGATCCGGTGGACGGGCCATTCGAGTCGACGCTGAGAACTGCCACCGCGGATTCGGCGTTCAATACAGTAATCTGCGATGACACGGCGATGCGTTGCCGCGGCATCTGTCCTCAGTACGGCACGCCATGCCGGGAAGCGCTCCGACTCGGCGCGGTCAGCGTGGCGAGTGCGCCCGGGGCGCGGTGGATGTGCGATATGGGGGTGTGTGCGCCGTAAGCCCGGTCGTTTAGTCCGATAGGCGAGCTGGGCGCTCGAACCGATTTCCTCCGTGGAGGAACAGCAAGATCGGTACCAGGTTGAAAGGCAAAGATCGGTACCAGGTTGGCATCGTTAACGGCAAGATCGGTACCAGGTTGGCATCGTCGAGCTCGGCTAGGCGAGGAATCATGAGCGATTTTCTCGGTTGGCTCCGAGGGAATGCTACGCAGCGTTGGGGTGGCGCGCGTCGGCGGAGTAGCGGCAAAGATCGGTACCAGGTTGGCATCGTCGAGCTCGGCTAGCCGAGGAGAGCGCGAGGCAAAGATCGGTACCAGGTTGGCATCGTCGAGCTCGGCTAGGCGAGGAATCATGAGCGATTTTCTCGGTTGGCTCCGAGGGAATGCTACGCAGCGTTGGTGTGGCGCGCGTCGGCGGAGTGGCGGAGTTCCGCCAGTTTGGTGAACGTAAGTGTGCGTAACCACTTCAATGAGAGTTCGGCATGACCTTCGCGTTACCCAAGCTCGATGGGTCGGCGACGCCGAGATACCCGGAACAACAAGATCTACCTTGTGTCGCGGCGCTGCACGCGTCGGTATTTCTTATTGAGTCCGGATGGGGCTGGAATCGTTGCCCGGATCTTTTGGTACTGGATTGGGTATGCGGCGCTCCTGACAGGGATTCAGATCTGTGCGGTGAATCTGATGTCGTCGCACTTCCACTTGGTAGTGGTCGACCGGTTGGGATTGATCTCGAATTTTCTCCATATCCTGGACCGCAACTTGGCGCTGGCCATCAAGGCCTATCGAGGGTGGCCGGAGGAAGTGTTCAACAAATCACAAGCATCGTGCGTCGAGCTTCTGGGTACGGAGGCTGTGCTCAAGGAGATGAGTTACACAATTGGCAATGCCTCAACGTCGTTCGCGGTCCGATACTCCAAGGACTGGCCGGGTGCGGTTACGCGGGTCGAAGACGTGGGGGTTCGGGAGATCCGAGCGAAGCATATGCCGTACTGGAGTCGTCGTCCGGGTCGCAAAGACCCCACGACGGGGGCGTATCTGGATGACGAAGAGCCGTGGATTGCGAAGGAAGACGATCGGCCTGAGGTCAGGTGCGGATGGCCGCACGCGGTGGAGTTCCGGATCGAGTGGCCGGAGGTTGTGCTCGAGCAGATGAAAGAAGAGGAGGCCCGCCGGCGGCTCGCGGCAGGGGTGCGTTACCAGGAGCGAAAAGCCTGGAGACAGGCCAAAGAGCGAGGGTACTCGTTCAGCAATCCGAAGCGGATCGTTCGTCAGAAGCACACACGACGGGCCCGAAGTTGGGAGACTTTTGGGTCACGCAATCCGAGGTTCTCGGCCGCGGGGGACTTGGAGGCTGCACTGGCGGCGATCGAGCGGAACCGGAAGTTCGATCGCCAATACGATCAAGCCCTGGAGCTGTGGCGAAGCGGCGACCGACGTCGTGCCGTCTTTCCACACGGCACGTGGAAGATGCGGATTGTGCACAACGCGCGCTGTCGACCGCCTCCGTGACGCAGCCTGCAACGCGCTCGCGCTCCTGCGTGCTTGGGTCACCCCTGAGCACGCATCGGTCCGTCCGTCTAGCGTCTGGTAGTCGATTTATCCGAGATAAGGGCTAGTCGTGGGCCTCCTCTCTCGTGAAACCGAACAGAACGGGCCCGTCAATCCCCTGCCTGACCCCGTGTATTGGGTGATCACCGACGTCGCTCCTCATTCCGACCCAATGCAACCTGGTACCGATCTGCCCCTCCCAATTCAACCTGGTACCGATCTGCCCCGGCAGGAGGACTGACGTCAGGCCGGGGCAGCAGGAGGACTTACCTCTGATCTGCCCTCGCGCACTCCCCGATCTTCCCGTGAATCCTCGATTGCTCGAACACAGAGGTCCTGCTACTGGATGCCCGCGATGGACACCATTCCGGTTGTTGACCTAGACGAAATCAAGCGAGGGGACTTCTCCTCGGCGGCGGAAGCTCTTCGCGTCGGCCTCGGCGAATACGGGCTGATTTACATTCAAAACCATGGCGTCGAGAAAGAGCGACTCGAGCGCCTTTACGACGCGCTCGTCGCGCTCACCAAGCGTCCGGAAGAGGAGAAACGGAGCTGGAGCGGCACCGACATCTGGTACCAGCGGGGGTGGACCCCGCCCAACACCGAGCAGGCGGTCGTCGCGGGCGGACAGCCCGACTTCAAGGAGTGTTACTTCGTCGCGCCGATCGCCGTCGATCCACGGGCCAAGCTGATGTTCCCCGAGATGTGCGCCGACAATCGCTGGCCCGACGGAGCGGATTCGTTTCGCGAGGACTACCTTGCGCTCGGGACCAAGGTGCACGAGGTGGGGCTCGCGCTCCTCGAGGCCTGCGCGATCGCCCTCGATTTACCTCGGGACGCGTTCACCCGGCGAGCGCAGGGGGCCGCGCATGTCACGCGCGCGCTCCGCTATCTCGCGCTCACCGAGTCGCAGGTGGGGACCGAGGTTCTCTGGGGGGAAGAGCACACGGACTTCAACCTGCTCACCCTGCTTCCCGGCGGTCGGTTCTACGACCCTTCGGACGTACGCTGCGCTAAACCTGACGCGGAGAGCGGTCTTTACCTCCGAACGCGGCCGAGCGCCGAGCATCCCAAGGGACGAATGGTGCAAGGCGTGCCACCCACCGGTTGCATCGTGGCCCAGGTCGGGCAGCAGCTTGAAGTGCTGACGGGCGGGACATACCTCGCGACGCCCCACGTGATCACGCCACCGGCAGCGGCCGGCTATACGCGCACGGCGCTCGCCCATTTCGTTCACGTGCACCCGGAGGAAAAGCTCTTCCCTCTCGATCCGTTTCTTACCGACAACACGATCCGTGCATACGGGCCGCCGGTGCTAGCCGGGACGTACGGGCTCAAAACACTGGTGGACATCGGCCTCGCGCCAAAAAGTGCGCTGGAGAAGCTCGGCTATCGCCACTACGAGCGCCTCGAAGAAGCACGGGGGTAGGTCCGTTTGGCGAGCCGTCGGTCTACGGCCACGCGAGCCTTGGCCAGGGTGACTTTGAATGCGGCTCGGGCCTAGGATGGGTTCTCGATCGGAGCCGCCGACCTTGTTGCATGGAGCGAGCGACTAGCCGTCGCATTCGTTCGCGACATTGACGGAGTTCGTCCTCGCAGTCGTCCATCTCATCATCGCTGCACCACCCCCAGCCACCGTAGCCACCCGCATCGATCGCGCACATGGGACACTCGGCCTCGCGGTTGAGGTGGCAATCCTGAAGATCGGTCAGCGCTGAAGACACGGAGACCACGTCGTCGTCATACGCAGGCGGGTCATCAACGTAGGCCTGGTCGATGTCCGAAGTGGCCACGCATGCAGGGAGAGCGAGCCAGCGAAATCAGCGCGGTAAGATAGAGCGTTTTCATGGGATCCTCCGATAAGGGTGCTACGGGTACGCTCACTTTCGCCAATCAGATCGCCGCTCACCCGCACAAAGACAGCGCGCCAAACGCCCCACGGATCGACCGAAGAGGTCGACATCGCGATCTTCAAGGGCGAGCCGTAGCGAAAGACCGGATGCGCCTCGAGCAGTTCGGAGATGACGTTTCCGATAAACCGGCGTCCAAAAGACACCGACGCGCTGACTCGTAGCGTGCCGATCGGGCTTTTCTCTCAATCGCGAGACGAGCTGCTCCGGTCGAAGGTCGGTCGCGGGTGCGAGCGGTGCCGTCCCGTGCGGGAGGCGTGGACGGAGGTGTGCAGCAACCTGGTAGATGCGAGAGGCTGTCGGTGCGTAGGTCGTC
>JBCCZL010000258.1:0-12950 GCA_039187775.1 Myxococcota bacterium | reverse complement strand
CTCCCCGGGCCTTCTCCCGGGCCTTCTCCCTCCAGCCGTCCTCGCGGTACGTCGAGTACCGCTGAGGCGTCTTCCCGTCCGGGGTCCACGGGAATCCAGCACTTTCGAACGCGATCCATCCCCTCTGGTGACCGATGCGGGCGAGAGTATTACCGGAGGACAAAAACTGCCCCGTCGAGGGCCTCCACCGGAGCCCGGTCGTCTCCTCGGCACAGGTAAGGGGCTCGGCTGAAGCGCTCGACCTCAAAGCCAAGATGCGCGAACGCCAGCCGATAGAGATCGCTGGCGGCGTGCTCCCACCGTCGCGCGCCGGTGGGAAGCTGCTCCGACGCTTCGGCCACCACCGGGCCCGCGAACACTACCTGGCGGATCGGAAGGGGCACGGTGACGAACAGCCGGCCTTCGGACCGACGGAGCTCGGCGGCCCGCCGAAGAAGGCGCAGCGGAAACGACGTTCGGTCGATCACGTTCTGGAGAGCCACCAGATCGAAGCCTTCTCGGTCCGGCATCGCCTCCGGGGGAAACCGCTCTAGCGCGATGTCAATCGAGTGACACGTGTAGCCGCCCTTTCGAAGCCGGCGGGCCATCGAGGGGGCAAGTTCGGTGGTGACTACGGTCGAGAACAGCGGCGACAACTCCGCCGTGACCTCGCCATCCCCGGCGCCGATGTCGAGCACCGACCGCGACACACCGGCCGCCCGCGGGAGGAGCGTTGCGTATTGCTCGGTGCTGAGGACGCGCATCGAAAACGCGTTGGCGATCGCGTTGGCGTCGTAAAAGCCGACGAACTGCTTCGCGACTTCTCGGAGCGTGGTGGTTCTGCGCGATTGCGGTGCGTCGAGGGCCTGGTCGATCCAGCTCCTCGTGCTCGCGTCGGCGTCAAGCTCAACAAAGGCCTCGCGGAGGTCGACGTCGAGGTGTTTGGTTTCCAGTCGATAGCGAAGCCGGATCCCTCGGTAGTCCACGACTCACTCGCCACTTCGCGCCCGGAGCGCGGCCACCGCGAACGAACCCCACCCCACGAGAAACAAGGTCCCACCGAAGGGAGTCACCATCCCGAGCCACCTGAGCTCGGTGAGGGCTAGTGCATAGAGCGAGCCCGAAAAGAGCAGCGTTCCCAAGAGAAAGCACCAGGCGGCGATGCCGGCCCCTCGGTGCTGGCCGACGATCCGAGAAACGAGGCCAAGGGCGAGGGCATGGACCAGATGATACTGGGCGGCGGTATTCCACCACTCGCTTCGCTTCTGACCGCCTTCAGCGAAGATCGGCTCCAAACCGTGGGCTCCGAAGGCGCCAAGGGCCACCGCAAGAAAGCCCAAAACGCAGGCCACGAAGAGAGCAGTACGCGTGTTCACCCGACGACTCTGGCGCGGCGCCCTGGCGTTTGCAAAGCCCCTCGGTCCTGCCGCCTTGCAAGTCGTGAGGAGGCTCTCTACAAGGACAGCTTCGCCGCCGGCGACACGGAGACAGTCATGGGACGAATCGAAAGCCTCCTCACCTCCCGGGGCCTCGTGCTTCTTGCGGGACTGTTGGCCGGATCGGGACTCAGCTGTGGCGGAAGCACCGCACCGGGCCCGACCCCTCCGCCGTTGGTACCGCCCTCGCCGGAAGAAGATCCGGAACGGGCCGAACTCGAGCGGTGGAACGAGGTAGCGCGGGAGGGCGCGGTGAGTGAAGAGATGCATGGAGTAACTGTTTCCGACCCCTACCGATCCCTCGAAGAGGAGAGCGAAGGCACGACCGCCTGGATTCTGGCCCAGACCGCGCGTTCCCGCGCGCGCCTCGACGAGTGGACCGATCCCCAGGCGGCAGAGCGCCTCGATGAACTCCTTTCGATCGGTACCATTGGCCAGGTCCGCATCGCCGGCGAGCGGATCTTCTATACCAAGCGAGACGGCGATCGGGAGCAGCCCATCCTCCTCGTGCGTGAAAACGGCGAGAGCCGGCCGCTTCTCGACCCGGTGCGTTACGGCGAGCGCGCAGCCCTCGACTGGTATTACCCGTCGCCGAGCGGCGAGCACGTGGCGTTCGGCATCTCTCAGAACGGAGACGAACGAAGCACGCTGCGGGTGCTCAAGGTCGACGACGGCGAGGTCCTCGAAGACACGATCGAACGAGCGAAGTGGTCCAATGTCGAGTGGCTGCACGACGACTCGGCGTTCTATTACACGCGGTACCCGAAACCCGGCGAAGACAACTACGACGCCGAAAACGAGATGTCGTATTTCCCCCGGGTGTTCTTTCACACCATCGGCTCCGATCCCGGCGAGGATCCGTTGGTCTTCGGCGGTGAGAACGGAACCGACTTCCCTGGGGCCAGCGTGTCCGCCGACGACCGATGGGTGACCGTCAATGTGTTTCGTGGCTGGAGCGAGTCTGACGTGCACCTGTTCGATCGCGGCCGTGCCGTTCGACGTCGGATTGGCGCCCCCAACGCGGCCCAGCCTCTGCGTCCGATCGTCACCGGCGAGCCGCATCTGACCACCGGTCGGGTGCATGACGGGAAGCTCTACCTGACGACCAACGACGGTTCGCCGCGGTATCGGATCGATCGGGTGGCCTTGTCTCGGGCGGGTGACGCCGGCGCGCGGCAGCCGCTGATCGCGGAGCGCGACGGGGCGATCGAAGACTGGAGCTTTGCCGGCGACAAAATCGTCGTTCACTACATCGAAGACGTGCAGTCGGCGATCCGGGTGTTCTCGCTGGATGGTGCGGAGGCGGGCGAAATCTCATTGCCGGCGCCGGGTTCGGTGGAGGGCATTCAAGGTCAGGCAGGAAACGACCGCATCGCGTTTGCGTTCAGCTCTTACACCGTCCCGCCGACGCTGTTTGCAAAGGGCGTGAACGACGGGGAGCTCGAGACGGTGGACCGGATCGAGGTCGCCATGGACTTCGACCGGTTTCGCATCGAGCGCGTGCGCGTTCCTTCGGCCGACGGAACCGAGATCCCCGTGACCTTGGTCGGGCCGCGGACGATCGAGCGGAACGCCAATCAGGCGGTGCTCCTCTACGGCTACGGGGGGTTCAATATCTCGCTCCTTCCGAACTTCACGCGCAACGCGCTGTACTGGATCGAACGGGGGGGCATCTTTGCCGTGGCCAACCTTCGCGGCGGAGGAGAGTTTGGCGAAGCCTGGCACCAGGCGGGGATGCTCGGAAACAAAGAGCATGTGTTCGAAGACTTCGAAGCCGTCATTCGCTGGATGAGCTCGAGCGCGCTGAGCAATCCGGAGCGTATTGCGATCACCGGGGGCTCGAATGGAGGGCTCTTGATGGGCGCCATGCTGACCCGCTGTCCCGACGCGTTCCGCGCGACGGCGAGTTATGTGGGGCTCTACGACATGGTCCGTTACCACCAGTTTCCGCCGGCTGAGCTTTGGATCTCGGAGTACGGAAGCGCGGACGACGCGGACCAGTTCGCCTGGCTTCATGCCTACAGCCCGTACCATCGAATCGAGGACGGTACCGCCTACCCGGCGGCGCTCATCGAGACCGCCGACCACGATACGCGGGTCTACTGGGGCCACTCGACCAAGTTTGCTGCGCGCCTTCAGTCGGCGACGAGTTCGGATCGGCCGATCCTGTTCTATATGGTGGAAAGCGTGGGCCACGGCGCGGGGACCCGTCGAAGCGACCTTGTCCAGCGCTACCTCCGACAGTATTCGTTCCTCGAGCACGAGCTCGGACTCGGGGGATAGGCTCGGTCCCGAATAGCGAGCTTTCGCAACGTCCGGGTTCCCATGCCTTGCGCGGGGGCCGCTGGTGGCCTTCACTTGGAAGGACATGGAATTTTCGCCCTTCAACCAGCCGCCGCCGACGCTCGGAAACCAATACCAAGACGACGCGGCCCTTCGGTCGTATCTGAAGCGCACGCTGCCTCAAGATGTACACGGGGAGATCGAGAACGAGCTCGACGACCTCGGGGCGCTCGCTGGAGGAGAGCTCTACCGCGACCAGCTCGCGGACCGCCTCAACGAGCCAGTGCTCACCCAGTGGAGTCCCTGGGGAGAGCGCATCGATCACATCGAGCTTTCGCCGCTTTGGAAGAAGGCGAAGCGGATCGCCGCGGAACGCGGATTGATTGCGACGCCCTACGAGGCGCGTCACGGGCGGTTCTCTCGGGTTCACCAGTTCGCGCTCGTGTACCTGTTCAGCCCGTCGACCGATGTGTATTCGTGCCCGCTCGCGATGAGCGACGGCGCCGCGTTTACCCTCCGCGCCAGTGGCAACCAGAAGCTCGTCGAGCGCGCGCTTCCGCGCCTGATGGACCGGAATCCGGATCGGGCGTGGACGAGTGGTCAATGGATGACCGAGTCCACCGGAGGCTCGGACGTCGGTCGTTCGGAGACGCTGGCCAAGCAGGACTCGGATGGGCAGTGGCGGCTGTATGGGCGCAAGTGGTTTACGTCGGCCGCGACCAGTGAGATGACGCTGACCCTCGGGCGTCCCGAAGGAGGAGCCGACGGAGGCCGCGGTCTCGCGCTGTTCTATCTCGAAACCCGCGACGAAGAGGGCCGGCTGAGAAACATCGAGCTGAACCGGCTCAAGGACAAGCTTGGCACCCGGAAGGTCCCCACCGCCGAGCTTCTTCTTCAGGGCACGCCCGCGGAGCTGGTGGCGGAGCCGAGTGGAGGCATTCGCAATATTGCACCCATGCTCAATATCACCCGAACGTGGAACGCGGTGACCAGCGTTGCGGGGATGCGACGGGGCCTCGCATTGGCGCGCGACTTCGCGAAGCGACGGGTGGCGTTCAAGGCTCCGCTCTCCGAGAAGCCGCTTCACCTCGACACCCTGGCGGCGCTTCAGGCGGAGTTTGAAGGAGCCCTCCATCTCGCATTCTGGCTCACCGAGCTTATCGGTCGAGAAGAACATGATGCGCTTGAAGCCGACCAGGCTCGGCTGCTTCGCATGCTCACCCCACTCGCCAAGCTCACCACGGCGAAACAGGCGGTCACGGTGGCCAGTGAAGTGCTCGAGTCGTTTGGCGGGGCGGGTTATGTCGAGGACACAGGTCTTCCCACCTTGCTCCGCGATGCCCAAGTGCTTCCGATCTGGGAAGGCACGACGAATGTGCTCGCCCTCGACGTGCTTCGCGCCCTCGGGAAAGACCCGGAGGCGCTCGGTGCCCTCGGCGCAGAGCTCGGACGACGGATGGCCCTGGCGGATCGCGCCAGCCTGGCCGGCGCGCGCGAGAAGGTCGAGCGGGCCCTCGAGCATGCCGGTTCGTTCCTCCGCGAAGCGATGCAGACCGACCCGGGCGCGGTGGAAGCCGGGGCGCGAAACTTCGCGCTCACGCTCGGGCGCGCGACCGAGCTTGCGCTCCTCGTCGAGCACGCGGTGGTGACCGGGGAGCCCCGGGCTCGCGCCGCGGCGGCCCGCTTTGCCGACACCCGGATCGACCGAGTGGTCGCGATCGACCGGGACCGAGCCCGTCTCCTCGCGCTCGCTTGAGAAACACCGATTTGCCTCGCGTCGCCCAGCCCCCCTTCGCTACGCTAGGGGGGCTGCCGTATCGTCAGCCTCAACGGATGGATTATGCCTGACTTCGGAGTCAACCAAGGCCTCGTCGAAGAGCTCTTTCTTCGTTACTGCGCGAACCCTGGATCGGTGCCTGAGGAGTGGCGGTCGTACTTCGATGCGTTGCCCCTCGAGGACCAACCCGAGCTCACGAGCGCGGGAAGCATCGCGGCGGTCGACGCAGGACCCAACGGGGGCAACGGCCACGCGGGGGGTGACCCCTCGCTTCGACCCTCGGCGTTCCTTCCGCCAACGGCAGAGATCGTTCCCTTCGTCGATCGGCGACGCGAGGACCTTGGAGAGGAAGCTCGGGGCCGCACGTCGTTTCCGCCGTCGAGCGAACTGCTCCGCGCGAACGAGCTTCAGGGCCGGGTGTCCGCGCTGGTCAATGCGTTTCGGGTGCGTGGGCACCTATTTGCGAACCTCGACCCGCTGGGGATTTCGCAACCGCCCCCGGAGGAGCTGTTCCTCGAGCGCTACGGACTCGATCGCGTCGACCTCAATACCGTGTTCTCCACGGGAGATATGGCGGGGCCCCGCACGCTACCGCTCGGCGAGATCCTCGATCGGCTCAAGGAGACCTACTGCCGTTCGATCGGCGTGGAGTTCACCTTCGTCGAAGGAACCGAGCAGCGCACCTGGCTCCAGCGCGAAATGGAGCTCTCGTGCAACCGGATCGAGATGAGCGAGTCCGAGCAGATTCACCTGCTCACCAAGCTCACCGATGCGGAGATCTTCGAAGAGTTCCTTCACAAGAACTACGTCGGTGCCAAGCGATTTTCGCTCGAAGGGGCGGAGAGTTTCATTCCACTCCTCGACCTTCTCGTGGAGCGGTCGGCGGCCGGCGGCGTCGAGGAGGTCGTGATCGGGATGGCCCACCGAGGACGGCTCAACGTGCTGGCGAACATCATGGAGAAGAAGCTCCATCAGATTTTTGCGGGCTTTGAAGACGATGATCCGGAGTCGATGATCGGTCGCGGGGACGTGAAGTACCACCTCGGCTACTCGGTCGATCGGACGACGAGCGATGGGAGGAAGGTCCACCTCACGCTGACCTTCAATCCAAGCCACCTGGAGTTTGTCGCGCCGGTGGTCGAGGGTCGGGTTCGGGCGAAGCAGGCCCGGACCGACGAACCAGGAGCGGTTCTGCCGCTAGTGGTTCACGGGGACGCGGCGTTTTCGGGCCAGGGAATCGTCTCGGAGACTCTCAACCTCGCGGGCCTCGAGGGGTACGAAACCGACGGCACGATTCATGTCGTCATCAACAACCAGGTGGGCTTTACTACGCTCCCGTCGGATTCACGGACCACCCGCTACTGCACCGACATCACTCGGATGCTTCGATGCCCGGTGTTTCACGTCAACGGGGAGGACCCGGAGGCAGTGGCGCAGGTCGTGAAACTTGCGACCGACTTTCGACAAAAGTTCAAGCGAGATGTGGTCATCGACCTCTACTGCTATCGGAAGTACGGGCACAACGAAGGCGATGAACCTCGGTTCACCCAGCCGCTCATGTACGCGGCGGTGGACGCGAAGCGCACGGTCCGTGAGGTGTACATCGAGCAGCTGCTGTCCGGTGGGCATGTGACCAAAGATCGCGCGGAGTCGATTCGCGAGAAGCGGCAGGTCGAGCTCGAGACCGCGCTTCAGCAAACGCGGAGCGGCAACGGGAGCTACGGGACCGGGGTGAGCTCGATGCAGGGGCTGTGGGCTCGCTATCAGGGGGGAGCCGACACCTCGGTGAAAAAGGTCGAGACCGCGGTGCCGCGAGAGCGCCTCGAAGAGCTCATTCGACTCACCAACACGATTCCTGAGGGCTTCGAAGCGCACAAGAAGATCGCGCGCCTCTATCGGCAGCGCATAGAGTTCGCCCTCGCGGACAAAGCGTTCGATTGGGGCACCGCGGAGACCCTTGCCTATGCGACCCTCCTCGCGGAGGGGGCGCCGGTGCGGCTCAGCGGACAGGACTCTCGGCGCGGCACATTCTCGCATCGGCACGCGGTGATCTACGACCAGCGCGATGGGAGCTCGCACTGTCCGCTTCAGCATCTGAGCCCGGACCAGGGAGACTTTCACGTCTTTGACAGTCCGTTGTCGGAAGCGGGAGTCCTCGGCTTCGAGTATGGCTACAGCCTCGACACGCCCGAGGCGTTGGTGATCTGGGAAGCTCAGTTTGGCGACTTCGCCAATGGGGCTCAGGTGATCGTCGATCAGTTCATCATGTCATCGGAGGACAAATGGCACCGGCTTTCGGGTCTCGTCATGCTGCTCCCCCATGGTTTCGAGGGACAGGGCCCGGAGCACTCGTCGGCGCGTCTCGAGCGGTTTCTCGGAGGCTGTGCCGAGGACAATGTGCAGGTTTGCAACCTCACCAACGCGGCGCAGATCTTTCACGTCCTCCGACGTCAGGTGGTGCGACCGTGGCGAAAGCCGCTGATCATCATGTCGCCGAAGAGCCTCCTTCGGCATCCCAAAGCTCGGGTCACTCTCGATCAGTTGGCGAACGGCGGGTTCCAGCGAATCATCCCCGACGCGGTGGTGGAGCCCAAGAAGGCCAAGCGGGTGCTGATCTGTAGCGGGAAGGTCTATTACGACCTCGAGCATGCCCGAGAGAAGCGGGGGGCCGACGATACGTCCATCATTCGCTTCGAACAGCTGTACCCACTCGACTCCGAAGAGATTCGTCAGGTGTTCGCGGATTATTCGGAAGACGCCGACATGGTGTGGGTCCAGGAGGAGCCCTGGAATATGGGGGCCTGGTTTTTCATCAACGCCCGGCTCCCGAAGTTCCTCGGTCCGCGGACGCTCCGCTGCGTAAGTCGGGAGCCTAGCGCTAGTCCGGCGACGGGTTCGAAGGCGGCTCATGAGATCGAGCAGCGTGAGTTGGTGGATCGGGCATTCAGCTCGTAGGTTCTTGATCTCCTTCTGTGCTCGAAAGGCGCGATAGAGCGCGCTGGTCGCTCGAACGGCGCGTCCTTCCGGCGTCAGGTATGTTGTTGGCCTGTTCGTTCAGCGGGATAGGCGCGAGGAAGCGCGCTGTGCGCTCGAACGGCGCGTCCTTCCGCGCGGCCGGACATGGCTCTCAGGGTTGCATCTAAGGTTTCGTTGCCGGACCGTAGCCGCGCTCCAGGACGCGCCGTCCGAGCACCCAGCGCGTAGGCACGCTGGCTCCGCAGGCCAAGACTGGTGGGATTGAAGGGGCAAGGCGGGAGGGCCGGCGTTCGCCGCCCCTCGCGCGGCATGCTGCCGCGAGTTGTCGTTTTCGGCGGAGGGTTGCTGCGAGTGTCTGCTGACAGGTTTCCGCGCGTCGTGGTTCGGTTTGGTGCGACGGCTTCGAGTGTCGCGGCGGTCGTTTCGGAGTGCATTCTTGTCGGCGTTGCCGACTCGGTCTCATGGGGCTTGCTGTGCGTTGCGGTCGGGCTTGGGTTGAGCTGCTTGGTGGTGGATCCCTTCTGGATAACGCACGCACGCCCTGCGCTGTGGGTGGCTTGGCCGAATTCGGGGTCTTGTGGAGAGCAATGGCGTTTGGGCTGACGGGCCGATCTGCTTTCCTCTTCTCAGTCTTGTCTGGGCGGCGGTGTTCATCCCGCTTGCACGTCTTGGTTTCAGCCTTGCGAACGTTGGGACAACTTAAGGGGACGAGGTCATTATTTGCCTCACTATGACGTGTAAGTAGCTGAAATTAGGTACGGAGGATCGGCGATGTTCGACTCGTCGGCGGGCGAACTTGCGATCGCCGAGGCGCTTTCGGGGGGTTAGCGATCGTGGTGAGGCAAATAGTGACCTCGTCCCCGATTCGTCACTCGATTCGTCAGCCAGCCTGCGACGTCTTGCCGAATCAGAAGTCTTCGCGATTGATGACGAGGCCGTTGCAGTTGCTTTGGTTCATGCTGATGCCGTCTTCTTCGCCGAGGACCTCGTTGCCGCCTCCGAAGCCGGCGAGCTGAACGTCGAGATCCGTGAACGCGAGGAATACGCACATCTCCTGGTCGCCGATTCCGTAGCGCACCACCTCATCGCGGGGGTTGTCGTATCCGCAGGTCATGCGGAGGGCGGTGGCGTCGGTGACTTCGATGGGCGGGTCGAAGGTCCGCCCCCACGCCTCGCCCACCGACGTGTTCATTTCGATGATGTTCTGCGCGCCGTCCGGACCGATCGCTTCGAGGGAAAAGTAGTTGCCGAGCTCATGGTGATGCGGGAGTGCGTAGAAGAAACGGAACGTCGGAAGCTCATAAGACGCAGAGAAGTCGCACTCCGTAGAAAACCGGCTCCTCTGGCGCGGCGGTATCTCGAGGCCTCGGTTGCTAAACGACACCAGCGATAGTTCGGTCACCACTTCGCTTTGGGGGATCACGTCGAGTTCGAAGGTCATCGCCGAGTTCATCGTTTCTCCGGAAAAGTTCAGCAAGTGGACGTTTCCCACGATCTGCGCACGGGGCGGAAGCTCGATCGCCACGCCTTCGGGAAACTGCTGCACATCGCTCGGGGCCTGCGTGGACTGGGCGAACAACACGCCACCTGCCGATCCGGCTCCGACTTCGGTGAACTCACGGTCGTCGCAGGGCCACGTGCCATCCGGGCCTTCGTAGGTGTTGGTGGGCACGAAGAACCAGTTGGAATGGTGCCAGCTTCCGCCGTTCGCGGCGCGCACCGCGTTGACATAGATCGGTTCCTCGTTGTCGAGGGTCCAGCTCTGACACACCCAGCTGATCTCCTCGCCGGCGGCAATCTCCACCGCTTCGAAGGTGTGGGTGATGGTTTCCCCCATCTGCGTGCTCGCATCCCCGCTTCCCGCATCGACCGTCATCGAGGAACCGTCGGTGTCGCACCCGGCGAGTCCCAGCGCGACAGTGAGTGTTGCCACCAGTCTCATCGAAATCGCTCCTTCCCGGGTAGGTAGCACACCGCCCGCGACGCAGCCCATGCGGTGCGAATCAGCCGTTCATGAATGCGGATATCCGAAACCGAGCGATGCGCGCACCACCACAAACCCATCGTCCCCGCTTGGGTACACCTTCCCCAGTTGCTAGACCGCGGTTTCGCTCTTTGGTTCCTCTGCGTCGAGGGCGAGCTCGGCTTCGAACGCCTTCGCCGCGGCCTCCGGCGTCGGTTCCGGAGTTGCTTGCGCCGCCTTGCGGGCGCCGGCATCCGTCGGCGTCTTTCGCACCGTCTCGACGAAGACTCGCTGGTCGGCAAGCGCGATTGCGGACCGGGCGAGCATTCCCGTGCCGACGAGCAAACCCAGGAGCTGCCCCGGAGCCCTCGGGGCAAACCCCGCGCAGAGAATCAGGCCGAGACCGATTCCGATCTGCCGAACCGTCGAGTCACGATGCGTAAGCGCAAGGGCCGCGACCCCGCTGCTGAGCGGCAACACAACCAAGTAGACCGTGGGAAGCCCCAGATCGAGGCCAAGTCCGACGTGTTGCGCGCCATACAGAACTGTTTCGAAACGGCTCGGCACGGCGGAGTGGGCCCAGGTGAGACAGATCGCGGAGAGCACAGCCGCGAGGGCCCCCACCGTCACCGACGTCCGCGAGCGGCGGTCTGGGACACGAGGCCAAAGACTCACCGCAAACGCCGGTGCGATCGCGAGGTAGGAAAGTTCGCCGAACTGCTGAAGCCAATAGAGCGTCGTCGCGCCGTAGGACGACTGGGCCAGGACCGGCACCCGGATCCCGACGGACGCGGCGAAGGAAAGCAGGCACGCGCTCGTGAGGAAGCCAAGCCCCAACCGAACCCCCCGAGGCGCCCGGTGCAGCAACGCCGACAGCGCGAGGAGCACGGCGAGCACATTCGCCGCCGCGATGCCGACCTCGACGATCTGATTCGACAGATGCCACGGGGGCAGAAACACCGCGAGGAGCAGCGTTGGCACGAAGATTCCGGAAAATGCCGCGATAACGAGTCGGCGCCGGACTCGCAGGTGCTGGCTGCTCAGCAGGAAGCCGATCAGGATGGCCCCGAGAACGATCAGGCCCGCGATCGCTGCGAGGTTTTGGGCGAGGTCTCCGAAACGGCCTAGCGTTCTTCGCACCGGTTCGGCGACTTCGCCGGCGAGCATCCTCACCGCGATCCGGTTGACGACGAGATCAAAGGAAGCCGCGACCAGGGTGAGCCAGCCGAGGGGAGGCACCGTCTTCAGCACCTGCAGGCTTCGCAGAATGGAGCCCGATTCGCGCGCTCCGTTCAAGGGTGGACTCCCGACTCGCTCGGCTCGGACAAGGAATAGCCGGCCGGTCGCCGAACCGGACCCGAAGGCCCCTCCCCAGGCGCATCCTGAGGCCCGTAGAAATCGTCGGGGTCCTGAGGATCGATCTCTTCCTCCGCGCGGGGAGGCTCGACCCCCGGCTGCGGCCCAAAGCTCAATCCGATCGCGGCGGTCAGGACCCGTGCGTTTTGATCGCCGAACCCCTGCACAAACTGAAACTCGGGAACGATCCCGAAGAAGTGGTTAACTCGAAAGTAGATTCCCACTCCCGCGCCGGCGACGACCTGCGGGTCGAACCCAAACACTTCGTCGACATCGGTCTCGCGAAAGTCCGTGTCCTCCAAGAGCTCAAAGGTATGCCCCACCCGTCCGGTGATCGTCACTTCGATATGCGGGTTGATGTGGAGGCCGACGAGGACCGGCACATATACCCATCCAAGGCCCCAGCCGTAGTGGACGGTTGGCGCGATCGCGAGGTCGACGTACTCGCTGTCGAGCGGTTGGAGCTTTACGTCCAATCGCACGTTGCTCAGAACCACCGCCGCACGAATGCCAAAGTCGACCCCCTCGGCGACTCCGATCCGCACGCCATAGTTAGGAATCACAAAAGGAAGATTCTCGGCGCGTTCGTCGCTACCCACCCCGTACCACTCTGCCCCGAAGCTGTGCAGCACCTTGCCGGGGGCCACCGTCTGCGCCGATTGTCCCGAACTCAAGCTGATGCACCCCGGGGCGAGCACCACGAGCAGGCAGAGTGCCCGGCCCGGTCCCGTGGTTCGTGTGCAGGAAAACATGAGTTCATTCGGGGCCCTGGAAGATACCACCACTGTGATTTTTCGCAGGAGTTTCGAGGCGACGAGACGTTCGGCTTCGTGCCTCGCTAATCCTTGCGTCCCGTCCCGGCCGCAGGTACCTAACCTTCCATGACAGCCATACGTCACGATTGGACGGTCCGAGAGGTCCGCGCACTCCATGACCTTCCACTTATGGAGCTGGTCTTTCGGGCGCAGGAAATCCACCGGGCACATCACCCGAAGGACGAAGTACAGCTATGCACGCTCCTGTCGGTCAAGACCGGAGGCTGCGTCGAGGACTGCGCGTACTGTCCCCAGTCGTCCAAGCACAACACCGAGGTCGGGGCGGAGCGTTTTCTGACCGTCGACGAGGTTCTCGGCAAGGCTCGGCTGGCGAAAGAGAATGGCGCGAGCCGATTCTGCATGGG
>JBCCZL010000257.1:0-12988 GCA_039187775.1 Myxococcota bacterium | reverse complement strand
CGCAAGGTTCGCCATTGCGCGGGCATGCTCCCAGGAGCCGGGCGCCTCGTCGGCCATCTTCTGCAGGAGCGGTTGCCCGAGGTCCGACAGGTCGAGGAGCTTTTGACGGGAGACGGCGCCAAGGGCCACCACCGCAATGCCCTGAAACGCATAGGCGAGAAGTCCGCCGGAAAGACCTCCAGCGAAGCCTCCGATGATGTCGGACCGCCAAAGGCCCATGATGTCGGCGACCGGATCGAACGTACCTTCGACGACGGTCCTTCCGGCAACCACCATCGCCGCCGCGCCAAGGCCCGCGACGAATCCTGCGCCCATCATGCGCGTGGTGTGCTTTCGGTCTCGAAATGCGGCCACCGCGACGGTTCCGCTCACCGCATACACCGCGAGCGCCACAAGACGAAATCCGACGAGCGAGGATGCAAGAAAACTGAGCGCCACGACGATAACGAATGCGGTGCGCCGATCCAGATAGAGCGCTGCCCAGAGACCGATGCAGGGGATCGGGAGTACAAACGCGGACACATCGGTGAGGAGGAGGAGCGCCTTGCAGAGGAGGAGCCAGAGCGCCGAGAGGCCCATGAGGCCGGCCTGGGTTCGAAGGAGCGATCCACGGCCCGGACTGAAGGTTCGAAGGTAGCTCGTGAGCATTACTCCGATCAGAAAATAGACGAACCAGAGACCGAGTACGGTGCTCGGGTCGGGGGGGCGGCGTGCGTTCTCGTGGCTTCGGACGAGAGCCGCAAGTTCGGGATCGGCAGCGGTTCGTTCCCCGCGGCTCACGACCCTTGCTTGGGTGGTGAGAGTGACACCGACATCGTGGTTGGTCTGCACCGTGGTGGTGGGAAGGCGCAGGGTTACCGGGGCCGGCTTCTCGGGGACCACCCGAAGCGGCTCGACGAACGTCTCAAACAGATTTGCGACGCAAAGGACGGTGGCGAAGATGGCGCTGACCACAAGGCCCGCGGTTCGCCCCGCGATGAGTCGAGTGCGGAGCATGCCTTCGCGAGAGCCTACCCACGAAAAGCATCCCAACGCAATGCGTCAACCGCGCAGGGCGAAGCACGCGCGTCCGACATATCGGCACAACCTTGACTACCGAAAACCGTCAGCCCTTCGAGGAGGCGCGCTCCCCTAGCCAAGCCGGTAGGTCACCACCGAACCTGCCGCGAGATCGTGGAGCGCACGCTTTTCTGGATGAAACGCGGCGATCGCCAGGCCCGCACCGTAGAGGAGCGTGAGAAAGCCGTTGCTGATGGCGATCGCCACAAAGAGGTTCTGGACATCGTCGAGCTCCTGCGCGTTGAGCTGTTCGATCGCACTGATCAGCGGGCCGGTGCCCTGCGCGATGCCGACGGTTAGGCCGGAGAGCAACGGAAGCCAGAGCGACACCGCGGTGCGCGCCGCGGAGCGGAGCAGGTTGAGGCGTCGTCCATCGGGCCGGCTGACCTGGAGTCGAAGCATCGCTTTCGCCAGGGTTCGCCGGTAGAACGCGTGGCCAAGGGTGACGTGGAGAAAGTGAATCACGATGCCCGGCCAGCCGATGACGGCAATGAGCGCGGCGGCGATCCCGGTGTCGATCACCATCGCTGCCGCTCGGGCCCAGAAGCAAGCGTACTGGGTTCGGTTGGGCGCCGCCGCCTCGAGGGCGCCGATGAGCTCGTCGTAGTCGGAAAACCGCTTTTCGATCTTCTTTTCGAGGAGCCGGTCGATGACTGCGGCAAGTTTGGGCGGAACTTGCGGGACCACCGATCGAAGGGGCTTCGGGGGATCGGCGAGGTGCTGCGCGATCACTTCGATCCCGGTGTCCCCGTCGAAAGGAGGCGCCCCGGACAACAGATGGTAGAAGCTTGCACCGAGCGAATACATGTCGGAGCGGTGGTCGACGTTCTTGCCCCGTGCCTGCTCCGGTGCGATGTAGAGTGGGCTTCCCACGATCGACCCCTCTTGGGTGATCTGCACGTCTTCTCGCATCGGTTTGGCGAGACCAAAATCCGCGATCTTCACGCCGCCGTCCGGCGTGCGCATCAGATTCGAGGGCTTCACGTCGCGATGGATGATCCCGGCGTCGTGTCCGGCGCGAAGGCCCTTCGCGACGGCGATCATGTCTTTGCGCGCCTGTTCCGGGTCGAGGGTTTCGCCGTTCGCGCTCAGCGATCCGAGGCTCTGTCCGTCCACGAACTCCATCGCGAAGTAGAGCGCCCCGGAGCGCTGGTGACCAATGAAGTAGATGTGAACGACGTTGGGGTGATTGAGCTTGGCCTGGGCGCGGGCTTCACGGAGAAACCGGTCCCGCTGACCCTCCCGCCCCGTCACTTCGGAGCGCAGCACTTTGAGCGCGACCGGCCGGTCGAGAGACTGGTCCCAGCCCTGATAGACGGCGCCCATCCCCCCCTGGCCGACCAGCTGCTCCACCCGGTAGTGGTCGAGCTCGGTTCCCGGGAGGGACGCGGGGGGAAGGGACGGGACCGCGGCCGGCTGACTGGTGCTTTGGTGCATCGTGGCCGCGAGGCCGACGTCGCTCTGCATCGTGGCGTCGAGGGCCGGCGACGAAGCATCGGCCGGTTCGCCGAGCGCAGTCTCCGCGAGCGCCAGATTCGGCTTCGGAGGTTCTTTCCCACGCGCCATTGCGGAAGAGCATATCCCAAAACCCGCGCCCCAGGCCGGCTCGGAACTCATGGGGAGCCGGCGCCGGCGCTCTGTACGGATCGGCCGGGAAGAGCTTTGAGCGACCTCTCGAAGAGACCGCGCCGAATTCGGGCCTTGCGTGTAGGGTAGGGCATGCGCGCCACCCTCGTGGCAATCGCTGGGGTGGGTGCCATCGCGTCGCTCAGCTGGCCGTTCACCGTCGATGATGCGTTCATCACCGCGCGTTACGCGGGTCGGGTCGCGGAGGGGCTCGGCTACACATTTCACGACGGTCCCCCCACCGATGGCGTCACCGGTCCCCTTTGGCTCCTCCCGCTGGTCGCTGCCGAGTGGGCCGGGTTCGACGCGGTGGTGACCGCAAAGCTCTTCGGAGCCGGATGCACGCTCGCTGCGGTAGGGCTCGTGGTGGTCCGGCTTCGCCGACGCGCCCTCGGACGCCGGGCGGCATGGGTTGCCACCCTCCTGATGGGAGTCTCGGCAACGATCGGGGTGTGGTCGGTCGCGGGCCTTGAAACAGGCGCCGCCACGCTCGTCTTTACGATGCTCGGTCTCCAGCTGCTCGAGCGCCGAACCCCCATCACCGACCCCCTGGGTGCACGTCCCTCACCGCCGTGGCCCCGGGTGGTCACGGGGGCGCTCCTCGCTTCATGCGTGCCCGCGCTCCGCCCCGAGCTCACCATGGCTACCGTCGTTCTTGCCGGTGGGTTCGCGGCGCTCTTTCCGCGGCGCGGATTCGCGGTGGGACTCGGGCTCGTCGCCGGTCTCGGAGCGATGGTGGTGTTTCGGCTTTCGATGTTCGGGAGCGCGCTTCCGCTGGCGGCGAGCGCAAAGCCTGGAGAATTTGTCCACGGGCTCGGCTACGTCGGAGCGGGCGCACTGTTGACCCTCGGTGCGCTCGTCCCGCTGATCGCGGTCGCCGCATTTCACGGGGCGCTCCGGATTCGGGTGGCGGCGCTGGCGGTCGCGGTTCACATCGCCGCGGTCGCGGCCGCGGGCGGGGACTGGATGCCCGGCTTTCGGCTCCTCGCCCCGGTGCTCCCGCTCGCGGGGTATCTCGCGGCCGTCGGGGCCGCCCGCCTTTCGCTCCGGCGACGGTCGCTCATGGTGGCGCTTGGATGCGTCGGTGTCTCGATCTTGGTGTCTGGGCTCGACCTTGCGGCAAACCTCCCGCGGATGCGCGAAGCGGGAGCAACCCAAGAGCAAGCGGGAGGGCAGCTCCGCGCGAGCCTCGAAGGCGTCACGTCGGTGGCGCTCGTGGATATCGGCTACGCGAGCTATCGTCAGCCGTTCCGAGTGCTCGATCTTGGCGGGCTTACCGACCCCACGATCGCGCGCCTTCCTGGCGGCCATCTTTCGAAGCGGCTACCGACCGGGCTCCTCGAAACATGGGACCCCGAGGCGATCGTTCTTCACAGTGCGACCCGACCCGAGGTGGTCGACGGTGAGCTTCGGTCGCTTCGGGGCTATCCGGTCGAAATGCAGGTGGCACGGCTCGATGCGGTGCGGCGCGGCTACCAGGTCGCCACCGTGATCCGCTATGCGCCGAACTACCACTACGTGGTGCTTCGCCGAAGCGAATAGCTACTGCATGCCCATTCCCATGCTGGGGTTTGGGTTTTCCGGGGTCGGGATCTCTTCCCCAGGCCGGGGCTGGTCGACGCTCATGCTCGTGTCGATCGGCTGGTTCTGATTGCGGATGTTCTCGAGGATCTCCGGCGGAACCCGAAGCCTCGACGGATCGGGAATGCCCTGGAACATGATCTGACCAAAGCGATTCAGTGCGTGAAAGTCGCCTTCGCGCGGCGGAGACCATGCCGCGGCGCGATTTCCCTGCTGCTGCTGGTCCATCACGTAGAAGTTGAACGCCCACGTGTCGTTGGCCGCTGGAGTCGTCGCCGGCGGTTGACCGGCGGCAAACGATGACCACTTGATCGCAAGTTCGACCACGTAGCCTTCGTCGGCATCCTCGTCGTTGACCTCGCCTTCTCGGCTCACGCCGACTTCCATATCGACATTCCACGCGTTGTCGCCGATCGGCCCAGGGTTTCGGCGTGTGTTGTATCGGGTATCGAATACGTTGCCGGTGGGCGATACCTGAATCTCGAAGTAGTTCCGCTGGTCCGCCCCGGGATCGATCATGATCTCCACGAGATCGTCGCCCTCCCAAAGGTGGGCGTCGCGTTCATCGCGGGTCGCCTTCAGGAAGTCATCGGCGACCTGAAACCCCAAATACAGGTGGGTATTGTTCCACAGGACTTTGACCGTCGACTCGGGCTCGGCCGCCGCTCCGTTCATCGTGTTGACGAAGCGACCGGTCGTCGGCGCAGTTGCCCAGGCCTCTTCGTCGAGCTTGCCGTCGATGTCGAACACCGCCGAGGTGAGCGATGCGCGGAGGGTCGGAACGTCGGGGCGGGCCGGTTGCTCGGGCGCTTCGGCGGTCGTGCCGCCACCCACATCGAGTGATGGGATCCGGGCACGGTTATCGCCGTCGTTCGGACCATCGGTGATCCGAAGCCGGGCCGGTCCATTCCAGAGTCCGATGAAGAAGTTGACCTTCCCCGAGTTCCAATCGTCGGGCAGGGTGACGGGCTGCGCGTCCCGGACGTACTCCCCCGCCTTCCAGCGGCCCGGCTGGTAGAGCTCGCGGACCACGCCGAATCCATCGCCGTTCATGCGATCGTTTCCTGTGGCGTCGGCGATGTGCGTGAAGAGGCGCCATCCTTCGTCGAGCGCCTCCTTCACTTTCCAATGCCAGGTCACGGTGAACTCCGAGCCGGGTTTCACCTCGCCGCTCACGTCGTAGCCGATGAACTCGACCTTATCTTCGAAGGCGATGCTGAGCTCATTCTCCGGAGAGGTCGCGCTGGTGCCCACGAACTCGCGCACCTGCTCGCGCTGTGCCGCGGTCAGTTCGGTGGTCTGCTCTACGCAGCCCGCGAGAGCGATGGAAAACGCCAATAGGAGGAGCCCCACTGCTCCTCGGTAAAAGCAAGAAAGGTTCATCGGACACCTCATCGTCGGGACTTTCGTTTCGACTTCTTCTTCATCTTGCGAAGGTTCTTCTTTTTATTCTTGTCGACGGGCCGCCGGCGGGTCGCGCTCGACGACGTTCCGCGGGCGGACCCGCCCCCGTCGGCCACCGCCGCTTCGAGAAGCTGATCGGCGAGGTTGGCCATCATCGGATTGCCTTCGAGCCCCCCGGTGCTCACCGCACTCTTGAGTTGCCGCGCGGCCGCGAGCTGCTTCATCCCGGGGATCTTCGAAAGCAGGCCTGCCTGGTTGCCGATGTTCCCCATCATCTGGCGCATGAACCCAAAGCGCTGAAGAAGATCGGCCACGTCCTTTTCCTGGCGCCCCGAACCCTTGGCCACCCTTCGGAGCCGGCTTGGCTCCTTCTGAAAGAGCTCGACCTCACGACGCTCTTGGCGGGTCATCGAGCTCACGATCGACTTCGCCTTGACGAGCTCTTTGTCGTCGAGGCTGAATCCCTCGGGGACGCTGTCGGCAAAGAAAGGGAGCTTCTCGAAGATATCCTGAAGCGGCCCCATCTGCTGAATGGTCCCTATTTGCTCGAGAAAGTCCTCCAGGGTGAACTGTCCCTGAAGCATCCGCTTCGCGTCTTCTTCGGCCTTTTGCTCGTCGACAACCCCCTCGAAGTCCTTCATCAGGCCGACGATGTCGCCGAACCCGAGGATCCGGCTCGCCATGCCCTCGGCCCGGAAGGGCTCGAGCTTGTCCATCTGTTCGCCCATCCCGGCGAAGCGGATCGGAGCCCCGGTGACCTCTTTGACTGAGAGGGCGGCCCCGCCCCGCGCATCGCCGTCGAGCTTGGTGAGGACCACCCCGCTGATATCGAGCCGTTCGTGGAACGCCTTTGCGGTCTTGACCGAGTCCTGACCGATCATCGCGTCGATCACGAGGAAGATATTGTTCGGATGGACCTTCCCTTTGATGGCGACGAGCTCGTCCATCAGCGTTTCGTCGATCGCAAGCCGGCCCGCGGTGTCATAGATGATCGTGTCGCGCTTGAGCTTTCGAGCGTGGGCCACCGCCCGGTCGCAAATATCGAGGGGCCGGCCCCCGGGGATCGCGAACACTGGAATGTTGATCTGCTCGCCGAGGACCTGGAGCTGCTCGATCGCGCCCGGGCGCTGGACGTCCGCGGCAACGAGAAGGGGCTTTCGCTCGTACTCGGTTTCGAGGAGGCGGGCGAGCTTCGCGGCGGTGGTGGTCTTACCTGCACCCTGAAGACCGACCATCATGATGCCGGTGGGCTTGGGCTTTTTCGCGAAGACGACCGCGTCGCCCTCGCTCGCCATCATCGCTTCGAGCTCGTCTTGGCAGATCTTGATGAACTGCTCGGCGGGCCCGACTTTGATCTTCTTGCCCTTGACGGCGATCTTGGTCTGGACCTCTTCGCCGACCGCGCGCTCTTTGACTCGGCCAAGGAAACGCTTCACCACGCCGAATTCGACGTCCGCCTCGAGGAGCGAGAGCCGGACGTCCCGCAGGGCCTGGTCGATGTTCTCCTCGGTGAGTTCGGTGACTCCAGAGAGGCGGTTTCGGGCGGCCTTGAAGCCTTTGGTAAGGGTGTCAAACATACGCTGAGGGGGCGCACTATAGGGGAAGGCCCCGGTTTTCGCAGGTCGCCAGGCTATGTACCGCCAAATGACGGGCTTCGAAAGCAAGATGATCGGTCGAACAGGGGTCAAAAACTCCGCTCAAGCGGGATCTTCGCCTGCGTATCCACCAAACCGGTGGGCTCCGCCGTTCAGCGAACCTCGCGTGCACTGGCCCGTTCTTTGATCCTGGCGGCGACCTCCCTCACGGGCCCAGCCGAACCTTGACGCGCGTTGCCAACGGTCGGCTCGGTGCGGTTTCACTGCTCTGCCTAGTGGGCTTCGCCGCTCGCTTGTTTCGTGAGCTTCGCCGCTCGCTTGTTTCGTGAGCTTCGCCGCTCGCTTGTTTCGTGAGCTTCGCCGCTCGCTTGTTTCGTGGGCTTCGCCGCTCACTTGTTTCGTGGGCTTCGCCGCTCGCTTGTTTCGTAGGCTTCGCCGCTCGCTTGTTTCGTGGGCTTCGCCGCTCGCTTGTTTAGTGGGCTTCGCCCCAGTGTTTGCCCCAGCCACCGTCGACCACCATCGGCACTTTGAGCTCGACGGCGTGTTCCATATGGTCGCGGACGAGCGCTTCGAGCGGTTTCTTTTCTTCGGGCGGGGCTTCGAAGACTAGCTCGTCGTGCACCGTGAGGAGCATCCGGGCGTTCAACTTCGCTTCGTCGATCGCCTGGTCGATGCGAATCATCGCGACCTTCATGATGTCGGCCGCGCTCCCCTGAATCGGCGTGTTGCGGGCGATCCTCTCGGCGGCGGAACGGAGGCGAAAGTTCCGGCTTCGAAGGTCCGGAAGTTCGCGGCGCCGATCGAGGATCGTGCGAACCGAACCCGCTTTTCGCGCCCCGTCGATGATGCCATCCATATATTCGCGGACCCCCGCGTAACGCTCGAAGAACGCATCGATATAGCGTTTGGCTTCGGTCTTGGTGATCTTCAGATTCCGGGCGAGGGCAAACTGGCTTTGCCCGTAGATCACCGCGTAGTTCACGGTCTTCGCCTGGCCTCGCTGCTCGCGGGTGACCTCGCCAGCCCCGCACTCAAAGAGCGCGGTGGCGGTTCGAACGTGTACATCTTCGTGTTTTTGAAACGCGTCGATGAGCTCTTCGTCGTTGCTCAAGTGTGCGAGCACCCGAAGTTCAATCTGCGAATAGTCGGCGCTAAAGATCTCCATCCCATCGCCGGGGATGAACGCGTTGCGAATCCGTCGCCCGATCTCGGTTCGAATCGGGATGTTCTGAAGATTCGGGTCGCTGGACGAGAGCCGGCCGGTCGCCGCCACCGCCTGGTTGTAGACGGTGTGGACCCGCCCGGTCTCTGCGTTTACCTGTTTGGGCAAAGCCTCGAGATAGGTGCTTCGAAGCTTCGAGAGGGTCCGGTGTTCGAGGATCACCTTCGGGAGCTCATGCTGCTCGGCGAGCTCCTCGAGCACATCGGCGTCGGTGGAGCGCGCAGTCTTGGTCTTCTTGATCACCGGCAGGCCAAGCTCATCGAACAGAATCGCCTCCAGCTGGCGGGGGGAGCCGACATTAAACTCCTTTCCCGCAAGCTCCTGGCATCGCTCGTCAAGGCGCCGAATCTCGGTCCCCACCTCGGTGGACATGCCGTTCAGGAACGGAACATCGATGCGTACGCCGGTCATCTCGAGGCGGGCGAGCACCGTCGCGAGCGGGAGCTCGACATCGTTGAGAAGATCGAGAAACCCCTGCTTCTCGATGCGGGGCGCCAGGCGTTCGTGCAGCGTATGCACCACTTCGGCGCGATCTCCGGCGTACTCCACGCCTCGCTCCACTTCGATCTGCGAAAGCGCGAGTTTGCCCTTCTTTTGCTTTCCTGTGGCCTTGGCGTAGGTCAGGACCTCTCGCGCAAGCTCGGCCCGGGATACGTCGGCAAGGGTATGGGCATGCCGACCTGCCTCGAGGAGGTAGCTGGCGATGGTGGTATCGAAGGTTGCGCCCCGAAGCGTGATGCCGATCTTTCGAAGCGCAATGAGGGCCCGCTTGATGTCGACCGCCCATTTCTGGACGGCGGCATCCTCGAGAACCGGCCCGAGGGTACCCACCACCGTCGCGACGTCGAGCTGGTCAGGGGCGCCGAGATAGCGGTGGGCCAGGGGGACGTAGTAGACGTGCTCCGCGGTGGCCAGCCCGATCCCCACGAGCTCCCCAGTGAGCGGAGCGTCGTCCTCGATCGCGAGGGTCAGAGCCACTTCTCCCAAGGCTCGGATCGCCGTTGCCGCGGCAGCGAGCGCAGCTTCGTCGGTGAGGACGTCGCGCGGGAGCCGAGCCCGTTCCTCGTAGACCGGCTCGGGATCGAGGAGTTCGAGGGGACGATGAAATTCGAGGTCGGTGAAGAGCTCGCGGAGCTTTTCGGTATCGCCGCCGGTCCAGTGGAGGGCATCGCGACCGAATTCGATCGCCACATCGTCTTTGAGGCTCACCAGGTCGCGGGACAGAAACGCGTTGTCCCGGTGTTCGATAAGCTTCGCCTTCAGCGCCTTCTTGGTGATGTCATCGACGTGGTCGTAGATCCCGTCGAGATCCCCATACTCTTCGAGGAGCTTTTTGGCGGTCTTGGGGCCGACCGACGGAACGCCGGGGATGTTGTCCGAACTGTCGCCCGTCAACGCGAGGAGGTCGCGGACCTGAGATGGCGGGACGAGCATCTTGTCGAGTGTTTCCTCGGGCCCGTAGACCTTGTTTCGCATGGTGTCGTACATCGACACCTCGTTGTTTACGAGCTGGAGGAGGTCCTTGTCGGAGCTGACGATCACGGTGCGCAGCTTTTCTTCGGTGGCGCGCCGGACGACCGTGGCGATCAGGTCGTCCGCTTCCATCTTCTCCACTTGGAAGAGGGGGATCTCATAGGCCCGGACGATCTCGTAGCAGCGTGCGATCTGCTGAAAGATGTCCGGGGGGGCGCTCCGGCGGTTTTCCTTGTACTGCGGATACACTTCCTTGCGAAAGGAGGGTCCCCCGGGATCGAGGGCGCAGCAGAAGAGCTGAGGCTTCTGATCCGCGACGAACTTGAGCAGCATGTTGGTGAAGCCAAGCACTGCATGGGTCGGCTCGCCCTTCGAGCTCGAGAGCGCGGGCAACGCGTGGTAAGCGCGGTGCACATACCCGCTGACGTCGAGGACATAGAGGACATTTTCGTCCCCCGGCTTGGGGAGGGTTCTTCCGGCCACGGCGGCCGGATGCTAGCAGACTCGGAGCGGCGGCCGCTCCGTCGCGAACGAGGGTCGGGGAGGTCGTTCTTGAGCTATTCTTATCGTCATGCCGGTCTGCAAGGGATGCCAGGAAGAGGTCGACGAGCTCACTTCTATCAAAGTCGGGTCAAAACGAAGGAAGCTCTGCGAAGATTGCGCAGAGCTTGCCATGGAAGAGGCCGCCATCGCCGAGGAAAGCGAGGCGGCCATGCAGGACATGATGGAGTACAAGGGGCGCTAACGTCAGCTGCCTGGCGGGGCGGGAGCCGGCGGTTCGGGCTCGCTGGGGTTGGATGGCTCGCCGGGCTCCGATGGGGCGCCGGGAGGCGGTTCTCCAGGACCGGAACCTCCCCCGGGACTCGGAGGCTCGCTCGGAGTGGATCCGCCCCCGGGGGTGGCCGGATCGCCCGGCTCGGAGGGAGTGCCCGGATTCGACGGGTCACTGGGATTCGACGGGTCGCTGGGATTCGACGGGTCGCTGGGGTTCGCAGGCGCCGTGAGTTCGGGGCAGTCGCCGCCCGGAGGACACTCGCACAGGTGGTCCACACAGAGCGCGTCACCTTCGCAGTGGCGATGGAACAGGCACTCGACGTTCGGATCGTCGTTCATGTACGCCTCGCGGGTGGCGCAATCTCCGTAGAGCGCATCCCGCCCCACGGTTTCCCAGGTCGTGCGCACCCAGCAGGTGTTCTCCCGCTCTTCGTCGTCGGGCATCCATGCAAGGCAGTTGAGCTCTTCGTCCCGACAGAGATGGGTATAGCTGTCCGTTCGTGTCGCCGGGTTGGGGCAGACCCGGGTCGTTTCTCCGATGAACCAGCAGTAGCGGGCCGGGTTCTGAATGCCGGTGAGAATGATCGCGTAGTCCCCCTGCCCAAACTCCCGCTGGTCGGCGGTGGTCACCCGCCCGGGGTCCTCTTGGCTCGCTTCGGCTTCGGATGCTTCGCCACTGCGGCCCCGCTCGGTGGGAAGAAGACAGCCGCTCAGCACGACGATCGCCATCGTCCCCGCCAAGATTCCCGTTCGATTCATGTTCGGTCGAAATCGCATGTGGAAAACTTAGGTGGGAATCGGGGGGCTCAGTACTCGCCTCCCAGGCGACGAAACGACCCGAAAATGCTTGGCGATGGTGGGTTTTCGAGGCGCGCCGGAGGCCGCCAGCTCATATTCCTTCACTCGTCGGAACGGCGTTGGTTTGCGCTCCCGATCGTGTCTGTGCCATGGTCCGCCGGCTGCCATGACCTTGCTCGTGGGAATCTTGTGTGGGCTCGCCGGGGTATCGGCGGTGATCTATGCCCTTGGCTTTTGGGCCACGGTCAAGCGCCGAGCCCATCGGCCGCGCCGCGCCCCGGGAGCGGAGCTTCCGCCGGTATCCATCCTGAAGCCGATCAAGGGCGAAGAAGAGGAGCTCCGGGAGAACCTCCGGAGCATCTTCGAAAGCGACTACCCCGCCCCGGTGGAGGTGATCTTCGCGTCCACCGACCTTGCCGACCCGGGGATCGTCCTCGCGCGAGCGATCGCCGATGAGTTCCCCGAGGTTCCGTCGCGCTTCGTGCTCGCCGACCCTGGCTACGGCCTCAATCCGAAGGTCTGCAATCTCGCCGCGGCGATGGATGTGGCTCGCTACGACCTGCTCTGGCAGAGCGACGCCAATGTACGTGTCGAGCCATCCTACCTCCGCAAGGTGGTCGGGGAGATGATCGCGGAAGACGCCCATATGCTGACGAGCATCGTCGTGGGCACGGGCGAGGTCTCTCGATCCGCGGCTCTCGAAAACCTGCAGATGTCGGCATTCATCGCTCCCGGGATGTGTGCGGCGCTCGAGGTGGCGGGAATCCACTGCGTGTGCGGGAAGTCGATGCTCTTTCGACGTTCCGAGCTCGACGAGATCGGGGGAATCGGGTTCGTCCGGGACATTCTGTGCGAAGATTTTATCCTTGGCCGGGAGTATCACCGCCGCGGTCGCAAGGTCGTGCTCTCCGCGACCCTCGTGCGGAACGTCAACCGGACGATGGGCTTCGAGCGATTCTGGAGTCGCCACTCTCGCTGGCTGAAGATGCGCACCACTCTTCATCTTGGAGGTTTCTTTGCTGATCTCGGCTCCAACCCGGTGGCGCTCCTTGCGCTCGCGGTGCTGGTGAGCGGCTTTGAAGGGTGGGTGCTCGGGGTCTTCGGCCTCGTGGTCGTGCTCAAAACCATCACCGACGCGATGCTGCTTCGCATCGCGCGAGGCGAGTCGATGGCGCCACAGCTCGTGGTCCTTGCGCCGCTCAAAGACCTGCTCATGGCGGTGATCTGGGTCTACGCGCTCTTTTCCCGTTCGGTGCGGTGGCGCGGCACGAAGCTTCGTTTCGGCAAGGACACTCGGCTTCGTCCGGACGACGGCGCCCTGCCGGTTCGTGTACTGCTCCGGCCTCTTTGGGCAAACACGCATGCGACAGCAGCATGCGGGCGCCAGCTTCACTGAGGCGCCGCACCAAGCTATGAGACGAGCCGTCGCAGTACACGAACCGGCAGGGCGCCGTCG
>JBCCZL010000256.1:0-13022 GCA_039187775.1 Myxococcota bacterium | reverse complement strand
CGCGACCGGGCCCTTCGTCGAGAGGTTGCCTACGCTCCTGGTTCGAGGATCGACTTCGTGCTCGATCGGGCCGAAGGCCCGCACTTCATCGAAGTGAAGAACTGCCATTTGGTGTACCCCGATCGGCGCGGCTACTTTCCCGACTCAGTGAGTGAGCGCGCGGCGCGGCACATGAGCGAGCTCGCGGAGCTCGCGCGGGCGGGAGAGCGAGCGAGTGTGATCTTCACGGTGCAGCGGCCCGACGCGCGCTCGATTCGCCCGAGCGACCTTCACGATCCGCGATTCGCGACCGAAGTCCGCCGGGCGGCGGAGGCGGGAGTTCGGTTCACCGCGCTCGCCATTCGGCCGACCCTGACTGGATATGTCGTGGAGTCGCCGATTCCCGTAGACGTCCGCCCGTATCGGTTTGCGCACCTTGCGGAGATTCGAAGCGATCGGCTCCGCTATTCCGGTTGGGAGCGGCGCGGAAAGCTGCGCTAAGTCGGGGCAAATCACCGCCGATCGCCGACAGGAGCTGAGCGACGGTCCTCGTGCTATCGTTCGCCGGAAGGAGTCGGTGGGATGCGACGACGGATGGGTTTGGCTTTGGTGCTGTTATTGGTGGGGTGCTCCGACGATGCGATGGTCGGGAATCCGGATAGCTCGGCTCCCGACGGCGCGGTGCCCGACGGCGCAGTGCCCGACGGTGGAGTGGGGGATGCGGCCGCGCCGGACGCCTCTCGCGACTCGGGGGGCGGCCCTCTCCAGATGATGGAGGTGGGCATCGGCCCGTTTACTACGCCGCCAGGTGTGGAGCGAACCGAGTGTGCGTCCTTTGACCTCGGCAACGAAAACCCGGGCATGCTCCGCGAGATTCGCACGCGGCTCACGCCGGGGAGCCACCATATGATCGTTTATCGGCTGGACGAGGCGCCGAACCCGACGCCCGCGCCGTGCGGTGCCTTCCAGCACGGAATGAGCGACGCTCTTTTCATCGCCGAAAAGCAAGAAGCGGAGCTCCGCTATCCGGATGGGTCGGGGCTTCCGCTTCGGCCCCACCAGACGATCGGAATCGAGCTTCACTACATCAACTACTTCTCCAACGAGCCCGTCGATATTTCCGGCGCGGTCGAGTTCTTTGTCGACGAGAGCCCGGAGGCGCAAGACCTGGAGGAGGTTCGTTTTCTCTTCACCGGTTCGCTGTCGCTCGAACTCCTGCCGCGCCAGGTGACGACCGAGCGCTTCTATCAGCCGATGGCTCCGGGCATCCGAATGTTCGCGATCACGTCCCACACCCACGCCCTAGGAACGCTGTCGACGATTGAACGGGCCAACGGCCTCAACGACCCGATCGAAGAGATCCATCGCTCGACCGATTGGGCCGAGCCGCCCCTCGATGTGTTCGACCCGCTCCTTGTGTTCGAGCCAAATCAGGGACTCATCCTGACCTGCCAGTACACGAACACTACGGATCGGACGGTCCGTTTCGGCACGAACTTCGACGACGAAATGTGCTTTCTCTGGGTTCACTATCTCGATCCCGAATAGCGATCCGCTCCGACGTTCACGACTGAGCGCTCCGGTGGATGGGCTTGTTTAGAGCGTCATCGCATCGGTGGCGGCGCGAAAATCGGCGAGCGACCCGACGAAGAACGCTTCGGCGTAGTCGACGTATACGCGAAGGCCCCGATAGCGATTGAGCCCGAGCGCGCCTTCGACGTAGTGGAGCCCCGCGGTCTGTGACTCATGAAAGGCGATGGCACGGCGCTTGGTGTCGACCACTGCGCTGATGTCGACCGCCACATTGGGCCAGAGCGGCGACCACACCTCGTAGGCCCAGACTTCGCCGCGAAAGGCGGCGCGGCCGAGGGCACTCGCGACCGCCATGCTGCACGCGGTGTGGTCCCGGTGGTGGTCCGCGACGAAGGGACAGAACACGACGTCCGGTTCGAAGCGGCGAACGAAGGAAGCAAGCGCGTCGGCGAGTGCTGGTTCGTGAAGTGAGAGCGCCCCCTCGGGAAAGTCGAGATAGTGAAGCCCGGCAAACTCCATGAACGCGCCGCACGCTCGGGCCTCCGCCCGGCGCGTCCGATCCGCCTCGGGAGTCGCTCCCCGCGCGCAGAACACGACATCGATTGTGCTGCCCGCGTTCTGGTGCAGGGCGAGCGTGCCACCGGGGCCGATCACCTCGTCGTCCATGTGCGGAGCCACCACGAGGACGCGGCCCTTTTCGACGGGGCGGAGCGCGACCGGAAGACGATGGGTGATCCGGTGAATTCGGCGATGGACCAAGAGTGCGCTTCGCTGGCGAAGGCCCTTAACGAAGCGATTCCCGAGGGGCAGTTCAGACCAGCGAGCCATGCCGCGAGCCTACACCGCGCGAGATTTTTGAAAGACCGTGATCAGAGTGTGACCGAATCGCTTGGTCCGAAATGGCAGACGAAGCCGAAGTCCAGGCAGATAGTTCATATTGAATGTGTGGTGGCGAAGCGTAAGACCTGCCTGCGCACCCATCCGCTCGAGGTTCCACAGGGGGAGCGGCGTCATTTGGTGTGCCTCTTCGTAGTGGTGCTGAAGAAAAAACGGAGTCTGGTTCTTCGCGAGCTCATAGAGCCGCACCGCCACGTGGTACATGTTGGGCGTGCTCAGCACCAGGTGACCGTCGGGGCGGAGCACCCGAGCGATCTCCCGGAGCAGCGCCCAAGGGTTTTCAACCTGGTGTGCCACTTCCTGGCACACCGCTCCGTCGAAGCTTTCATCGGGGAGCGGGACACCTTTGTCGAGGTTGGCGTTCACCCGAGCGATCCCTTCGAACTCGGCTTCCGGGAGCTCCCGAAGGTCGACCGCCGTCACCTTCATCCCCGCGTCACGAAGCGCGCGTGACATCGAGCCAGTCCCCGCGCCCAGGTCAACGACCCGTCCGTCGAGGGGGAATCGCCCGAGGGCGAGCGACAGGTTCGTTTCGTGCGTGCCCGGCGCACTGTCGTTTTCGTGTCGGGGAATCCGGCTCAGCATGCCGCTTCGTGTAGCAGAATGGTGGCAGATGGCGACCGTTCGTGGGCGTGGTCATCGAGAGCGAAGGGCTTGGCCCGAAAACACCCCTTTCCGCGGGTGCGCGGCGCCAAAAAGCACGGTAGGGTCGCGGCCCCGTGCGCGTCCTGCTCCTGGCCGATGATTGCAATCCCGAGTGGCCGTCGCTTCCCGTGGTCGGCTATAAGGCGGCCCGGGCGATCGGCCGAACGGTCGACCTCGTTCTTGCGACCCACGTCCGCAACCGTCCGAATATCGAAAAGCACGGCTTTCCCGAAGGCGAGGTCCGGTATCTCGACAACGAATACCTCGCCGCGCCGATGCATCGACTCTCGACCCTCCTCCGCGGCGGCGAACAGGTCAACTGGACGACTGCGATCGCGATGGGATACCCGTCCATGGTGGCGTTCGAGCACGAAGCGTGGTCGGAGTTTGGCTACGACCTGGTGCAGGGCCGGTTCGATGTCGTCCATCGGCTCACCCCGATGTCGCCGACCCTTCCGAGCCCCCTCGCGACCAAGTCGCCGGTTCCGTTCGTCCTTGGACCCTTGAACGGCGCACTCCCCTGGCCCTCGGAGTTCATGCGAGAGTTTCGCCGCGAGCGGGAGCACCTTCGCGTCCTTCGGAAAGCCTACAAATGGCTTCCGTATATCGGGAGCACGTATCGGAACGCGGCGGCGATTCTCGCGAGCTTTGACCACACCATCGCGGATCTTCCGGCGTCGGCGCGGTCGCGGATCATCGACTTTCCCGAGGTCGGACTGGATCCGGATCTCTTTCAGTTCGTGCCGCGCGACGTCTCCGGTCCGCTCACGTTCATCTTTGTCGGACGCTTTGTGGCGCTCAAGCTTCTCGATGTGGCGATTCGAACGTTTGCGGGAAGCGACGTGCTTCGCCAACACCGCCTGGTGCTTGTCGGCGATGGGGTCGAGCGGGCACCCCTCGAGGCGTTGATCGAGAAACATCGCCTCTCCGACGTGGTCGAGATCACCGGCTGGCTCGACCAGGCCGAAGTCGGAGCCCGGGTTCGCGACGCCGATGTGTTTTTCTTTCCTTCGATCCGTGAGCTCGGGGCCGGGGTGGTGGTCGAGGCGATGGCCTGCGGCACCGTCCCGGTGGTGGTGGACTATGGTGGCCCAGGAGGTCTCGTTATCCCGGGCGCGGGAACCAAGGTCCCGCTGGGGGACAAGGACCACCTGGTCGCCGCATTTACGAAGGTCCTTGAGGGTTATGTCGCGGACCGGGATCTCCTTCGACGGCATCAGGATGGTGCCCGAAAACAGAGCGAGCATTTCACTTGGGATCGAAAGGCCCAAAAGACTCTCGAGATCTATGATTGGGTTCTTGGCCGCCGTCGGATCAAGCCTCGCTTTGGAGGAGCCCTCGGCCGAAGGACTTGACCCTAAACGGAGAGACGCATGAGTCGACCCCTAATCCTCGTGTCCAACGACGACGGCTACCGGAGTGAAGGCATTGCCGCCCTTCGAAACGCGGTCGCGTCCCTCGGAGAAGTGGTCACCGTGGCGCCCAAAGAAGACCAAAGCGCAACCAGTCATTCGCTTTCGCTTCACCGGAGTCTGCGTCATCGCGAAGTCGAGCCGGGGCTTCACATGGTGGACGGCACGCCGGCCGACTGCATCTACGTGGGGCTCTTTCATCCGCGGATCCTCTCAAGAACGCCCGATGTGATCATCAGTGGGATCAATCATGGGCCGAACCTTGGCAATGACGTGCACTACTCGGGGACGGTGGCCGCTGCACGGGAGGGGGCGCTTCGAGGCATTCCCTCGATCGCGTTCAGTCTGGTCGAGGGGCGGCGGGGACTCGAATCGGCGGCGGAGATCGCGAGCTCGATGGTCGCGCGGCTCCTCGAAGCGAAGTTCGATCAGTCGGCTCCGCTCCTCAATGTGAACTTTCCTCCCGAGCCGCGTGGGGTTCGCACGGTCCAGCTCGGCCGACGTACGTATCACGATGCGGTGAGCGTACGAAACGACCCGCGAGGCCGCGAGTATCTGTGGATCGGCGGCCCCGGCCCGGAACCCCACGAGCCGTTTAATGGTTCCGATACCGAAGCGGTCGACGCCGGCTATGTTTCGGTGACTCCGCTCCGCGTCGAGGTTACCCACCCCGATCATCTCGGACTGGCGGCGTTCGTCGCCGGACCGGAAGAACCCCGTGATGGAGAGAGTGAATGAGCGACCCTCGTATTCAACGTATCGAGCAGCTGATTCGGGACGTTCCCGATTTTCCGAAACCGGGGATTCTGTTTAAGGACATCACCCCGCTTCTCGCCGACGCGGGCGGGTTCGAGACCGCCCTTCAGCTTTTTGTCGAGCGCTTCGCCGAGCGCAAGCCCACCGTCGTCGCGGGAATCGAGTCGCGCGGGTTCCTGTTCGGTGCGCCGCTGGCGCTGCGGCTCGGCGCTGCGTTCGTGCCCATCCGAAAGCCGGGCAAGCTGCCCTACGAGACGGTGAGCCAGTCGTACGAGCTCGAGTACGGCAACGATGAAGTGTTCATGCATGTCGACGCGTTCGAGCCGGGGGCGCGCGTCCTTCTCGTCGACGACCTAATTGCCACGGGAGGCACCGCCGGCGCCGCGGCCGAACTCATTCGAAGGCAGAAAGGCGACCTCGTGGGGGCGGCATTTGTGATCGAGCTCGCGTTCCTCGGCGGCCCAGCGCGGCTCCAACCCACCGAATGCTATTCGATTTTGCGAATCGACGGCGAATAGCTTTCCCCGGGGAATAGGCCCCCCAAGCCTCCGCGTATACTCACGTGCGGAGGTGTTGATGGCGCGAGGGTTGGCGGTTTTCGGTCTGGTGTGGGTGCTCGTCGTTCCGGCAGCCGCGCTTGCGTGCATGAACGAGTACTTTGAAGTTACGGATGAAGCGGTTCAGGGAACGCGCCGTGCGGAGCGTCTCCTTGCGAACGGGCGAGCGGACCGAGCGTACCGGACGGTGCTCGCCGTGCAGAGAAGCTTCGGCCAAGGAGAGCCCGGATCGCAAAGGGCTGAGCGGCTCCTCGAGCGCGTCCGAGTGCTCGAGGCGATCGCCACGGTTCGTCTCGACGGCCGAGTCGACGGGCGTCGCGCCCGATCGGACGTCAGTGCCGACCAGCGGGAGTCGGCGTTGGGTTCCGCGCGTCGGCTCCTCGAGCGTCGCGCTCGGTCGGGGCTTCCCGTCGACCGGGCGCACTACGCGGAAGCCCTCGCGCTACGCCGGAGCACCCGGGACGAGGCGTTGCGCATCCTGCGTGAGCTCGCCGAGGAAGATCTCATGCCCGACGCTTGGGGCTTTCGGACCTTGGCGAAACTTGAAGAGCTATCCGGCAACGATGCGGCTCGGGACGCGGCGTTGGAACAGTGCCGGGAACGCGTGAGCAATGCCCGGCGAAGGGATGACATCTGTCCGGGCTCCGCTCCCGCTGCTCCGGCGCCCACCGTCGCGCGAACCGAAAACGCCTGCGAAGTGCGGGTGAACGACCCGTCGTCGCCGCTCAACGTGCGGGAGCGTCCCGGGGGCCGCGCCGACGTGGTGGGGACGATTCCCCACGACACCGTGCTCCAGGTGGGTCGGCGCCGAGGGCGATGGCTCCAAGTCCGCGCACCGCTTCAAGGCTGGGTGTGGGCCGACAATACCCGTCGGTCTTGTCCCGACGTTGGCTGATCGGAGTGCGAGTCTCCGGCGGACTCTTCTCCGCGTGGGTCTTTGCGGCATTGCTGGTTGTTGCGTGCGACGATGACCCTCCGTCGCCCGACCCTCCCGCGCCGGCGCGCTGGGAGCTCGAGGGCGATCCAACGCGCGGACGAACCGCCCTCGCGGCACACGAGTGCAATCGGTGCCATGAGGGAACCGGTCTTCCGGCCGTGCCGATGGAGAAGCATTGCGTTCGCTGCCACACCGAGATCCTGAGCGGCGACTTCGAGGCTCCGGAGGAGGCGTTGAACCGTTGGCAAGGCAACATCCGGAGCCTTGTCGCGGTGCCTTCCCTTGCGTCAACGGCGAGGTTTCGCCGTGCATGGGTGGCGGAGTTCCTTCAGGCGCCCTATGATCTTCGCCCTGGCAATCAAGCCATGATGCCTCGGCTCGCGATCGATGAGGATCGAGCCCGAGACCTCGCAACGGTGCTCATTCCCGAGGCTCCGGCGGCGGGCGAAGAACCCGATCCCGCGCTTCGCTCAGAGGGTCGGCGCCTCTTTCGCGCAAAAGGATGTGCGACCTGCCATCGGTTCTCGGGGGCCCGAGGGGCGTTGGCTGGAGTCCTTCCCATCGAAGTCGAGGCGGAGGTCCTGGTCCTCGGTCAGCAGCTCGCCCCTGACCTGCGCTTCGCCCGGGAACGCATGCAGGGCGCACTCCTGGCGAGGTTTATCCATCACCCAGAGTCGGTCACCGAAGCGAGCCCGATGATTCGGGTGCCGATGACGCGGGAGGAAGCGGAAGCGCTGGCAAGTTTCGTGTGGCATGAGCCCCTCGAAGCGGTCGAGCTCCCCCCCATGCCCGAGGCCTTGCCCTTGCTCGAGCGCGAGGTCGAGTTTGCCGAGGTCCGCGAGCGGCTCTTTCGTAAGGTCTGTTGGCACTGCCACTCCGACCCGGACTACGCGCTCGGTGACGGAGGCCCAGGCAACACTGGCGGCTTCGGGTTCGTGGCCCGCGGGGTCAATCTCGCCGAGTACCAAGATGTGATGAGCGGATATCGAGACCCGAGCGGGCGTCGCCGATCGCTCTTTCGCCGGGTCGACGGCGGGAAGCCGCGGATCGTTGCTGCGCTCTGGGCGCGGCACCGTGAGCTTCGGGGAGAGATCGACCCGGAAGTTCGCGGAATGCCGCTCGGACTGCCTCCGATTCCCGTCGAAGAGATCCAACTGCTCGAAAGCTGGATTGCCCAAGGGCGACCGGAGTAGCGCGAAGCGCACCAGAAGGTTGCGGCAAAAGGCCCGTGGGTGGATCCAGCTTCGCGATGGTGCCGGTCGCGCCCGCGAGCCGACGAGGAACAACCGAGTTGCTTTGAGGAGTCAGGCCGAAGCCGGTCGCGTCTGCGATCGGCGGAGTTTTGCAGCAACCTGCCAGGACTACCCACAGGTCAGCGAACCGCTACCATCTGCCGGAAAGGGGTGGATGATGATTCGATATGGCTTCTTGGTGGCGGTCGCCACCGTTGGCACCGCCTTCAGCGTGTCCGCACAAGCGCCGGCCGCTACCCCGGCCCAAGAGTCGGTGGAGCTCCCAGGTCAGCGGTTGACCCGCTTGCAGGAGGGAGGATCCGTCTGGACGGAAGCTTCGTTTTACGATCAGGATGGACAGACGGTGGTGACGAGTGAGTTTGGCGCCGAGCTGTTTTTGGCGCCGGGCTTTCTGTTGGATGCACAGCTTGGGCTTGCGTTCGTTTCAGCGGGTGGGACAGATTCTGAGGCTGGTAACTTCTTTGTGGGGATGTCCCATAGTGTTCGAGGCCACAATATCCGCTTCCAGGTCGGCGGGGGGATCGCGCTTCCGACGGCGTCGCGGCAGCAGTTTTCAGGAATCCGGTTCTTTCCAACCCATGCGGTCGCCCAACGGTTGCGCGCGCTACGCGAACTCTGGCTCTACGAGCCGGATACCATCGGGCTGCTTCCGATTCGCGCGTCGGTGCGATCGGTTGCTGAGGGGTGGATCGAGCTCGCCGCACGGGGGCAGGTTGCCGTCATCGTCCCTGTGAGAACGGAAGATACGTTCGATTCTATGGGTCCAGCGTCACCGACGGTCCGTGAGGATGACCGGGAGACGGTCGGGGTGTTTCAGGTCGAGGCGACGGCTGCGTTGCGCATCGCAGACGCACTATCGGTGGGCGCGACACTCGGTGCCGTGATGTTTGCCGGTGATGTGGCACCCGCCACGGGACCGGATGGCGAGGTCGATCGGTTCCAGAGCTCGGTGGATCTATTTGTCCGCGCCCAGCTTGGCGGGTTCTTCGGCCGGCTCGCGTTCCTCATGGCGCTCGACGAGCCAAGCGGCTTTGCTTTCGACCCTCTTGGGTTTTGGTCGATTCGGATGACCTTGGGGGCTTCCGTCGAGGGACTCTAGTAGAGCTCACCCTCCACTCTTTCCGAAACCGATCGGTGGCCGGGTTGGTCCGCTCCAGGTCCCACCATTGCCGCGCTGCGGGCGAAAGCGTGGTGGCCCATCCGCGCGCCCCCCCGGTACGAAGCGAGGGGACGCACGGACCAACCAACAAGCTATTGGGTGGAGAAAGCCGGCCCTGGGAGAGGCCGGCGGGGTTGAAAACGATCCGGGGCTAAAGCTACGGCACTACGAAGCTCCGACCACTCGGATTCTCGACGCAGTTTTTTCTCAAGTTTTCTCGAGTCTTCGGTGCTTCTCCATGCACCGTTGGTTCCGGCGCTCGGTTCCTGGTTACGATTCGCAGTAGGGAGACCCGCGGCCCGCGCAAGCGGCGAACTGCTCGCTGCAGTCCTTGAGTGCGGCGCCCTCCCCGCAACGGCACGCGGTGCACGCCGGCCCGCTTCGCGGGTTGGTACATTCGTCAAAGCATGACGTGGCGATGCAGTGGGCGTCCTCACTGAAGCACCGGCTGCAGTCGGACGAAACCGCATCGTTGGAGACTCGTCGAATGCAGTCGTCTACCGAGCGCTCATAGTCGCCGCCGTTTTCGAAAACGATCAGTTGTTCGAAAGAACAACGCGAAACCACTTCGGCGAAGTCCCAGCTCGTGGTAGGCCCATAGTCTTGGCGACGGAGAGCCAGTCCATCGAAGCCGCTCGCGCACGCCCCCGATCGAGCATCGGCGTCAACCGATCGATCCGCGGCGGTGGAGTCGGGAACCGTGATGTCACCCCTCACATCTGCCCCGCCATCGAAACCATCCACCGTCGAAGAATCCCCGGGATCGGCAGCGGATGTGCAGGCCGTGAAGGTGAGGAGCCACAGCCGTGGTGCGATCGATCTCATCGTCAAATGGCGACGAAGCGGTCGTCCTCGAGCAGCGACTCGAGAAGCTCCCGCACCGCTTGGGAACGAGTGAGGCGAATCCGGGCCTCCTTCGATCGGCGACCTACGTATTCGTCCAACGCCTTCACCATCGTTTCGCCGACTTTGAACGTGACGGCGGTAAGCAGCTTTTCGTCTCGGTATTGCATACGTTCTTCTCCAGTTGAGTAGGAATCGAGCTAAGAAATCTCCAGAGTTCGGCCTTTCCTGAACGAGAAGACCGACCGAACCAGTAGCGGCTGTGTTTAGTCTCGGCCGTGAACTCGTCTTGCTGTGGCCCAGGCATCGATAGTGAGGTTGTTCTCCCATTGCCCGAGCAGGTTCTGACGGAGCATCGCGGCGGCGTTGGCCGCATTGACGAGGCTTGCCGATGGTTCTTCTTCGCGTCGGAAAGCAAGGGACGGAGCGCCCTCCGAAAGGGGTTCCGAGCCGTAGGCCCGGGCAAAGTGAGCGAGAGTTTCCGGAGGAATGTCCCAGTAGCTTCGTCCTTCGCTCCAAAGAACCGCCCGCACGACCCACGCGAGGCCGCTCACGCGATGGTCGAGCGGATCCGCTCGATCTTCGAAACCGCGAATCGCAACGTCTACGGCACGTGTTTTGTCCAGGAGTTCCGAAACTCTTCCCGCCATCCAAAGCATCCGCTTTGGTTCCGGCATGACCTCTCGGACCATGAGGTGCGCCGACAACACCACCCCTAGGTGCGCTGACAACACCACCCCGGTACGCAGACCCACCGCGACGAACGCGGGGGACGGAAGGGATAGATCGAGGCCGACCACCGCGTTGTGAGATCGGAGGGGCCTTTGCATGCCTTGGTGGTCGGGCATGGAAGCGGTGGAGCGAACGACCGTGGGTGGGTAGGCCCTAGCAGGCTGTTGCAAGACTCCGCACGCGCCTCCAGCACGGGACGGCACCGCTCGCACCCGCGACCGGCCTTCGGCCTGCCTCCTCAAAATAACTCGGTTGTTCCTCGTCGGCCCGCGGCCGCGACCGGCACCGTCGCGAAGCTGGATCCACCCACGGGCCTTTTGCAACAGCCTGCTATTCACCGGCTGCCTCGCTTCTCAGAAGCCCGATCGCTCGGTCGAGGTACCATCGAGCGATCATCAAGTCCTCGACGATCGCGCGCGGGTCGTCATCCCCCGAGAGAGCTACGTACCGGATGACATTTCCAAGGTGGTACGCGGCTCGCGGATGAAACTGCCATGCTTCGATCGCGTCGATCGCCTTGACTGATGCGCGCGGCTCTTCAGGAAGTGGCTCTGTGTTCCTTGAGAGCACCGATCGGAACGACGCAAGAGACTCACGAAACTGATCCTCTGGCGCGCCAGGAAACACTGCATCACGATGCAGCCCTTGAATCGGCTTTCTGCGAGCCGTCATCGTTTACCCCTCTCGGCAAGTGCGATGAGCCAGTGAGGACGGAGCGACTCCTGTTGAAGCTCTTCACGCAACAGGGCTTCGTCGATCGCTTCGGGCCACGTCGATCCGAACCGAACCCAGCTCGCAAGTTCGCGAAGAAGGGAGAGTCGAATCGCGGCTTCGTCGCATTGATCGGCATTGGGATACGCCAACACGAACGTTCGGCCGTACGCCTGATCGGCGCGCTCGTAGAGGTGGGCCGCAAATCGTTCGCGCTCAGCCGAAGCGGAATAGAACGAGGGTCGAGGAGTCATCTGAAAGGGGCCTTTCCGGAGCTTTAGTCCGCTCCTTCCAAGGTTGCTTGACTATTGTACTGTACAAAATACAATAGTCAAGCAGGTAATTCTCCGGTATGCTCCGGTTCATGGGTCGACCTGTCGGAAAAGCTGAAGCAGCTCAGGTAGTTCGTTCACTCCTCGGGCATGTAAAAAATGTCATGGACGGATCTCCGTGGCAGCTCGCCGCCGCAGAACTGTTCGGGATCAGCCAGGCGTACGTCTCGAAGATTTATCGAGGCGAGAGGACAGGGCTCGGAGTACAAATGGTCGCGGACATCGAGGAACGCCTCGGAGGCGAGTATCGGTTAACGTCGGCCGATTTGCCGAAGCTCCGCAAAGTGGTGGAGCGCCGGCTCGTCGAACAGACGAAAGGCCGACGACGCGAGCCACCGGTTCCCGGCGTGATTGCAACGATCGACCATTCACAGGCTGTTCGGAAATATCTTGAGCGGTACGCCCCGAGAGACATTCCCTACTGGATTGTGGGCGAGCTTGAAAAGCTTCAGCTCGACACCGTCGGACAGGTGGTCGATGCCGCGGAAGTTCTCCTCGAAGGAGGAGACGCCAAAGACGCGCAGGCGGCGGCGCGGCGCCGGTAAACCATTTTGTACTTGCTGATCGATAGTACTGGTGTACTGTAGCTCTCGTCAGTACAAATGAGTTGAGTCCTCCGGTCGTTTCGATCGCGGGAAGGGGCTCGTACCCGAAAAGGAGGGCAAAGCTATGTCCACGGACACTTCGTGTTCTTTCCAGGGGTTAGGAAAAAGATCCCGGAAACGGTCAGAACCGACCTTGCGCTCCCGTCTGATCAAGTTGCAGCAGATGGGGTTGGGAATGCGTCAGGGTTTGAAATCATTGGGGTTTATCCGATTGACGCAATTTGATTGCGGTTTTGCGGGAGGTGGGGCGTGAACGACCAATGGCTGTCGGAACCGACCGTGGACGATCTTGAAATGGCGGTGACCGAGCTCTGGTATGCCCGTGCCGCAGCAGTAGTACAATATGATGTTGCCTGCGCGGAGCTCCGGGACAAAACCACTTCGCTCCGCACCTTTCTTTCCATGTGCAGCGCGGCGGAACGAGCGGCGGCAGCCGATCTCATCCGTGGACTGGAGCAGGATTTTGCCGAGGAGGCGCAACCCGATGCGGGGCTGGACTCCGAGGAGGCGGCGTGAGGAACGACGAACGCGTTCCGTGTCCGACCTGTGGAGGGGAGGGGGTCGTGTCTATTCGTGCGCCGCAGGGACGACGGAACTTCTGCTGCGCAGACTGCAGGGGATCGGGGCTCATGCCGACAGAGTGTCACGTCTGCGGCGAACCGATCTTTGCG
>JBCCZL010000255.1:0-13028 GCA_039187775.1 Myxococcota bacterium | reverse complement strand
GTGGATCCGTCGCGAGGGCGATCAATGTCACGCGGGTCAAGGACTAGAAGTCGTCCAGCCGGATTCTCCCCGTGCGACCCGGACGCCGGGGCCGTCGAGGAGTCGCCGACCCGCGGCGTGGCGAGATTGCGCGTGTGGTTTGCGTGTCTCGAGACGCGGCTTGCTCGGTGGGCGCCGTTTCGGGGTCGCCATTCGGGCTCTCGGAGGCCGTCGGCTCCCCTGGGAGCGCATTCTCCCGCGCCGTCGGTTCCTGCCTGGATTGTTCCGGCACAGCTTCGTCCGGCACAGCTTCGTCCGGCACAGCTTCGTCCAGCAGAGCGTTGTTCGACAGCGCTTGGTTTGGTGCCGCCTGGTTGGACGCTGCCTCGTTGGACGCTGCCTCGTTCGTTGCCGCCTGGTTGGACGCTGCCTCGTTCGTTGCCGCCTGGTTGGACGCTGCCTCGTCCGATGCGGCCTCGTCCGATGCCGCCTGGCGATCGGTCAGTGTACGCAGATCGGTTGCCGTACGAGGTTGGCGCAATCCTTCCTCGGGAGGAGGCAGCGGCAGCTCGAGGGAGGGCGATTTTCGCTGCCGTTCGGGACCGTCGTCGCTCAGGACGACATAGAGCCCAACGCTCGACCCAATGATCAGTGCAGTGATCGCCACGCCGATCGCGATCAGGGGCACCGTAAGGTGATGGGGTGGCGTCGCCGCCGCGAGGACTTGGGTGGCATCCGGAGGCGCGGTGGTCACCGCGGCGAAGCTGGTTTCGTACTCGATGTCGCTTCCGTAGGGCTCGAGGGCCTTTCCGAACTCCGCCAGCGACGCAAACCGCTTCTTGGGATCTCGGTCGAGCGCCTTCTGCAACGCCTTCGACAGCCCTCGGTCGACGTTTGCGTAGCGGCGAAGAGGCAGCGGCGCTTTCGTGAGCTTGTGGGACGCCATGAGCGCAAAGGTGTCGCCGTCAAAGGGCAGGCGGCCGGCGACCGCCTCGAAGAGGATGACGGCAAAACTGTAGAGGTCGCTGAACGGCCCAATGGCTTCGCCGGCAAGCTGCTCAGGGGCCATGTATCCCGGGGTCCCAATGATCGTTCCGGAACGGGTTAGATTGCTCTCCAACTGCCGAAGGTCTCGCTGCGCCTTGGAGATGCCGAAATCGAGGACCTTGACCGAGCGCACGCGGCCCTTGGGGGAGAGGCAAAGGAAGATGTTGTCCGGCTTGACGTCCCGATGAACGACCCCCTGCGCATGGGCTGCCGCCACGCCGCGCATCGCCGGAATGAGAAGGCGAATGGCTTCGGTCGGTGAGAGGAGGCCACGGAGAAGACGGTCGCTCAGAGTCTCTCCGTACAGACGTTCCATCACCAGGTACGGCGCGCCGTCATGCTCTCCAACATCGTAGATGTCGACGATGTTCGGATGATGCAGGCCACCGGCGGTCCGAGCTTCCCGAAACAGTCGTTCCCGTCCCTTTGGATTCTCGTCGGGGTCGTGGAGCAGCATCTTGATGGCGGCCCGCTTGCCCGTGGCGAGATGAATCGCGTCGTAGACCCGCCCCATCCCTCCCTGGGCGATCAGGTTGTCCAGGCGGTATTTCCCGCCGATGACCGTCCCCACCTCAAAAGGAGTGTCTTCGGGTAAGGGAATCTTTGCGTCGGAGCCCTTGGACAACGAGCTAAGTATACTGCCCACGCCGAGAAAGGGATCGGCTTAGGTCGGATTTTTCCTCAGACGCACAAGGGAGCGCCTACCAGACTAGAGGTGGCCGAGCGGCGGCCCCGCTTGCCTGCAATCCGAAGCTAGGCAGCCACTGGACCGGTCGGATTGCCCGAGGCGGGGGAACTTGCGTATACGCTCTTCGACTCGGGTCGAGTTTCGATCCGAGCCTGGTCGCTCCGTTCGGACGCGGGCACGCAGAGCCCGTCGTTGCACTCGTTGCGGCCGGTGAGCTTCAGGCGGTTCTTAGCGAACCACCGATAAGCCGAATCAAGCATCGGCGCGACGCCTGGAAGTCGGGTGGGGGCAACGAGAAAGCCGAAGCCCACGGCCTGGTACAGCTCGCGAAACACTTCGACGCCTTCGATGAACTCTCCGGAGGGCAGGCGGCCGTGAATCCGCGCCATCAAATCCTCGTGCGTCTTGCCGATGGACAAAGCGTCGAACGACGGGTCGGTAATGTCGGTGAACCGGATCCGGTCCTTCCCTCGGTCCAGCCGACGCAGCATGTTGATCTCGCGCTCGCAGAGCGGGCAGTCGCCGTCGTGAAAGACCTCGATCCGGTGAGAAGTCGATGGGTTCGAGCCTTGCTCCATGCCACAACCATGGGTTCGCTAACGCCCCAAGGAAAGGGATGTCTTTGTTTTTTGGTGCGCCCGACTCCGAACGCGGTGGGTTGTGAGGACCGTCGCCAAACCCCATATGACCATTCTCCTTTTCCGTGCTACGCCCATCCGTTCAGAGCTGGCCACGCCCTTCTCCCCAATGAGCGATATATCCACTGGATCGGCGCCCCTCGACGGCGCAGAAGCGGAAACCAAAGCCCATTCGGAGTCGCCACGAGACGCCGAGCGGGACCGGGTGGTCGACGAAGAAGTTCGGGTCCTGACCCGGGTCCAGCGGACGCTCGACACTCGTAGGCAAGAACACCATTCGCGCGCTCCCGGGGTGGACTACGACGCCGAACTCATCGCCCTTCGTGACCAGATCAACGAAGCCCGGCTCGAGGATGTTCCGCCACTCATCGAAGAGATGGAGCGCCTTCAGGCGGTGGCCGCCCGTCGTGCGAAGGTCGCCGGGGGAAATGTCGATCCTCGGTCACCCTACTTCGGCCGGCTGGTGCTCGAAGAGAACCAGAAGAAGCGTGAAGTCCTGATCGGACGCTCGACCTTCATCGACCCACGTACCGGCATTCGGATCGTCGACTGGCGAGATGCGCCGGTCAGTCGGATCTACTACCGCTACGAAGAGGGAGACGACTACGAAGAGGTGTTCGGAGGCCGGGAAGTCGAGGGCGACGTGCTCACTCGGCGGAGCCTCGCCATCGCCGGGCGCGAACTTCGCCGGATTGGCTCCCCGCAGGGGGTGTTCGTTCGGTCGGCGGACGGGACGTGGCACCGCGCCGACGACAGCGCGGCCCGGCTTCACGGAGGACAGGGCAAGGCGCCGCGCGCTGAATCGCACCGGCGGCTCGGCATCGGGTCCGACGACTCGCGGTCGGAAGACAAGCATCTTCCGGAGATCGCCGCGCTCATCGATGCCCAGCAGTTCGACCTGATCACGAAACCGAGCTCCGGCCTGGTGGTCATTCAGGGCGGCGCGGGCAGCGGGAAGACCACGATTGGACTCCACCGCCTCGCCTATCTCGCGTTTCAGGATCGGAAGCGGTTTCGAGCCGACCGCATGCTCGTCATCGTCTTCAACGATGCGCTTGCCCGCTACATCTCGAGGGTACTGCCGGCGCTCGGCGTGCCTGGAGTGCTCGTCACCACCTACGATCGCTGGGCGCACCGCCTTCGGGTTCAGCATCTCTCCGACCTTCCTCGGAACTACTCCGACAGCACGCCGATCGCCGCGGTGAAGCTCAAGAAGAGCCCGGCGCTTCTCACCCTTATCGACGAGTACGTGGCGGAGCTTTCAGCGCGCTCAGACGCGAAGCTCTCCGCGGCCTTCGACGCAGACCGGAGCCTCGAGCCGGCCCGGCGCCTGTGGGTGTCAACGAAGGGGCGCCCTCCCGCGCATCGGCTCGACATTCTTCGCCGCTTCCTAACGGACCGAAAGCGCGAGGCAGCGTCGATCTCGCTGGCGTCCCGTCACCACCTCGAACGCATCGTTACCGAGCTGCGAGGTCCGGCTCGCGATGTGGTCTCCGCGTGGGCCGACTTGCTGACCGACCCGGCTCGGATCCGAAACGGTTTTGCGCGGCTCGCTCCCGGCTACCTCGACGAAGGCGAGCTCCGGGAGGCGCTTGCGTGGTGTTCGCGCCGATGCCCCCTGGTCCTTGCCGCCCGCGATGAGCGGGACAATCCGCGCGAGCACCACGACCACGACACCGGCATCGACGGTCAGGATGAGCACGAGGTCGCACACCTCGACCGGGAAGACGACACCCTTCTCCTCCGACTGGTCCAGCGAATGCGCGGCGCCCTTGGCCGCCGAAAAGAGCAGCTTCGGTATGAGCATGTGTTCGTCGATGAGGCCCAGGACCTCAGCCCCGTCGAGATGGCCGTCGTCCTCGATACGGTGTCGGGAAAGAAGAGCGTCACCCTGGCCGGGGACGTGGCCCAGCGACTTCATATGTACAACGGGTTCAGCGATTGGCGGCAGGTTCTTCGGGACCTCGGCCTCGCGCATGTCTCCGTCGAGCCGCTGAAGCTCAGCCATCGCTCCACCAAAGAGATCATCGAATTCGCTGAGGACGTCCTCGGGCCGCTCCGGAACGAACAGCCAGGCATTGCCACTCGCTCCGGCGCGCCCGTCGAGCTCTTTCGCTTTGCGGCGAGCGGCGACGCGGTGGGTTTTCTCGGCGAGGCGCTCCGGGAAGTGATGCAGAGCGAACCGCGGGCGTCGGTGGCGGTGATCGCGCGCTATCCCGAACAGGCCGACCTCTACTTTCACGGGCTCAGGACCGCCGAAGTGCCGAACCTTCGACGCATCGCGAGTCAGGACTTTCCGTTCAAGCCGGGCGTGGACGTGACCGATGTCAGGCAGGTCAAGGGATTGGAGTTTGACTACGTGGTGCTGCTGGAAGTCTCCGCCGCCACCTATCCCGTGGTCGATTAGTCGCGACACCTCCGCCACATTGCCGCCACGCGGGCTGCGAACCAGCTCTGGGTCTCCGTGACGGGTACCCCGACTCCGCTGCTCCCCGAGTCACTCCGCAATCGCTCGTACTGACGCCGCATCGAACGAGTGAGGTATCGATTTTGATGCGAGGTGGTGTCTCGAGGCTCCGCGGGGGGCGCATTCAGATTGCAAACTCCGGTCGAGTGGGGGAGGGTTCCGCCATGCGCCCTTATCTCTTTGTCGCAATCTTCGGCGTGGTTTTCCTTGGCCTCGGCGGCTGCGCCACCACGGCGGCGGACGCCACGGTTCGGGCGACGGCCGCCATCGACCTCGACTGCGATGAATCGGCGTTGGTGCTGAGCGGCGAAGGACCGATGCAGAAGCGGGTGGAGGGCTGTGGTCGCGCGGTGACCTACGTGCGGCGCTGCGGAGCCGCAGACCCGTCGCACGGTGCCTACGCGTCCCGGTGTCGCTGGTCCGCGGTGGGCACCGAAGAGCAGTAGGAGTCCGCGGCCTATTCCCTCGGCCAGAGCCAGGCGGCCCCGCGAACTCCCGAGGAGTCGCCGTGCACCGCTCGGCGAAGCGGGGTGTCGACCTCGCCTCCGAACACCCAGCGGGACCAACGCTCGGGGACCCGCTGGTACAGCTCTTCGACATTCGACATGCCCCCGCCGAGCACGATGACGTCCGGATCGAGCAGGTTGATGACCGAAGCAAGGGCTCGGGCGAGACGCGCGATGTAACGCTCAAGAGCCGCCACCGCGAGCGGCTCATCGGCGCGTGCCGCAGCAACGATGTCGGGGCTACGAACCCGTAGGCTTCCCGACGAGTGACGGCTGAGATAGTCGCGTTCGAAGCCCGGGCCGCTAACGTAAAGCTCGATGCAGTGCAGCTTGCCGCAGTAGCATCGACTGGGGAGCTCTTCGTCGGGGTCGAGCCATGGCAGTGGGTTGTGACCCCACTCGCCGCCGAGTCCATTCCCGCCCGGGTGAGCCTCGCCTCCGATCGCGATTCCTGCTCCGCAGCCGGTCCCCAGGACCGCCGCGAATACGACCTTTGCGCCCGCCGCCGCGCCATCCTGCGCTTCGGAGACGGCGAGGCAGTTGGCGTCGTTTGCGATTCGGACCGGTTGGCCCATCCGCCGTTCGAGGTCCGAGCCGAGAGGCCGACCGTTGAGCCAGGTGGAGTTGGCGTTCTTCACGAGACCGGTCTTTCGTGAGATGCACCCGGGAATGCCCACGCCGAGTCGAAAGCCATCTCCACCGGCGCGAGTCGCGAGGGCCGCCACCGCCTCGATCGTCTCCGCGTAGTCATCGCGGGGCGTGGGGACTCGCTCGCGAAACACTTCCGTCCCGTCGTCGGCGAGGGCGATCGCCTCGATCTTGGTTCCCCCGAGGTCCACGCCAACGCGGAGACTTTGCCCGGTCATCCCACCAAGGATAACGCCTGGAATGCGGAGGGCCGGCCACTTCAGCCGACCCGAGCCTACGGATGTGGCTAGGAGTCGGAGCCGACGGCCAACGGAATCTGGTCGTTGGCGGTGACGAGACGGCTATCCCGGGTCACGCGAAGGGCGTTGCCCCGCCAGGTCACGCGGCGGCTGACCAAGGCCCGGCAGTAGCAGACAAACATAAAGAGCGCCTTAAACGGGAGAAGATGGACCAGCCAGAGGGCTTTGAATCCTCGAAGGCGAAGAATCGACGCCGCGTCGACCACCAGTTCGCTCATCACCGCGACCGCAAGGAGGCCCACCGTCGTGGTCGAAGGCACGACGGCGAGGACCAGGGCGGCGACCACCACCGGGTGAAGAAGGGGTTCGAACCAGAACGCCACCGGGCACATCGAGCGGCGGATCTTTGCCCACCGGCTATGGCGCCGGAACGGGCGCGCGAGGCCGCCGTCACGGTTTCGGTTTTCGATGGGCGTCGGCTCCACTACGACCTTGCGACCGGTCTTGCCCATCCAGCGCGCGAGGGCGTGATCTTCAGCGAGGTAAAAGCCGAGGGCCCGAAATCCACCGAGGCTCTCGAGGTCGCTTCGCCACATCGCGAGTGACTTGCCGATGGTGATCGGGCGACCAAACACCGCGGTGGAGATCACCCCGGGCGCGACATGGGTGAGGAGAATGTAGTTTTCGAGCGCTGCACCCAGAGTGCGCTCTCCCGAGCCCACGATCACATTGGAGACGAGTCCGACGTTCGGATTGGAGAGTCGATCCGCGAGCGTTTCGAGATAGGAGTCGTCGACGCGCACGTTTGAATCGCTCACGACGAAGATCGTGCCGCGAGCCTGTCGCTCGATGCCGATCAGCTGCGCGACCTTCGGGTTCACCGCCGCGTTCGGTTCGGTCAGGATGAGCCGAAACGGTCGGTTAGGGTGGCGGGCGATGAAGCGCTTGGCTACGTCGAACGCCGGATCGTCGGTCGAGGCTACGCCGAGCAGAAGCTCGTAGGAGGGTCCGCGAAGATGCGCGAACGACTCTAGGTTTTCCACGAGATCGTCGTCGACACCGGCGAGAGGCTTGAAGATGGACACTTCGACCGGGCCGGCGCTTACCTCGGACTTCTCGGACGCCGGCAGTTTCGACCGACGTCGTAGACGCCGGGCCGGGCCGACGTAGACCAGCACCATCATGAGCGCGTGCGCGCCAATGGAGAAGGCCACCACCGCGTGGAGCAGAATCTCGACATGGGCCATAGGAAACAAGAAGCCCGTGTCCGGTGGCGATAGGCGCACGGCAATGTGCCAGCTGAGTGGCGAGCTTGTGCGTTTCCGGTCTGTCACCTGGCGGCTACGTCGCTGGGACGTCTTCGTGATCCCAGAGTTGCAATTCGGAAACCTCAGCGCCATTCGTCGGGCCGACGCCTGGTTCGTGGCCCGCCCTTCAGGACCGTTTCCGATCTTCGCTCGACTCGCGGGCCCGGTTCGGGTGCTCGTCTTGGGAATCATTGCCGGAGGAATTGCTGCCATAGGAATTGCTGCCAGAGGAATTGTTGCCGGCGATGCTCTCTCGCCCACCTTCCCCGTTCCGGCGCCCTCGCTTCCCGGCAAGGCTGCACTCACGATCTTTGTGTCTCCTGGTTCGACCCCGCCGGGAGCGGTGGATTGGCTCGAGCTCCCGCTCCTCCCGTGCTCTATACTTCGGGCCATGGATTGCCGTTGGACCGACTTATTCTCTCGTTCGTATCTGCGTTCTTCGAGCTCTCGGTGGCCTGCGCATTCGAGGTTTCTGCTCACCGCGGCCATCGGGATCGTGGGGGTGCTCGCGCTCGGCTGCGGCGACGATGATGATCCCGTGGCGGACGCAGCCACCGACGCGGAGGTCGAGACCGACGCCGATGCCACGACAAATCAGTGCGAGCTCGAGCTGCAAGACGCCCAGCAGATTCCCGATCCGCCTCCCCACACGCCGCGATGGGCGTTTGAGCCGTGGATCTCGAAGGACATCTCCGACCGGCAGGACACGCTCGACTTTGTCGACGGGTTTATCGACCGCGACATTCCGGTGGGCGTCGTAGTGCTCGATAGCCCGTGGGAGACGAACTACAACGACTTCATTCCCAATCCAGATCGTTATGGCGACTTTCCCTCGCTGATCTCGACCCTCGACGGCAAGGGAGTGCGGCTGGTGCTGTGGACCACGCAGATGGTGAACGAGTCGTCGTACGACCTCGAAGAGGGCGGCGACGAGTACATCGGCGTGTCGGGCAATCTGGTCGAAGGCTTGCGCTGTGGCTTCTTCGTCGACCGAGGAGCAAAGTTTGGCTGGTGGAAGGGCACCGGATCGGCGGTCGACTTCTTCAATCCGCAGGCGGTGCACTGGTGGCGGGAGCAGCAGCGGGCGCTCCTCGAGATGGGAGTTTCGGGCTGGAAACTCGATTTCGGCGAGTCCTACATCACGCAGGACCCGATGATGACGGCGGTCGGGCCGCGGAGCCTTCAGGAGTACAGCGAGGAGTATTACGCCGACTTCCTGCGCTTCGGCACCCAGGTGCGTGGCGCGGAGGAGTTCGTCACGATGGTTCGCCCCTACGACCAGTCCTACCAGTTCCCGGGGCGCTTCTTCGCCCGACCAGAGCACGCGCCGGTGGGCTGGGTGGGTGACAACCACCGGGACTGGACGGGGCTCATCGACGCCCTTGACCACTTGTTCCGCTCCGCCGAGGCCGGCTATGTGGTCATCGGTTCGGATCTGGGGGGTTACCTCGATCGAGACGAACTCGAGCTTCAGCGGATCATTCCCTTCGACTTGGAGGTGTTTCACCGCTGGACTTCACTCGCCGCGCTCACGCCGTTCATGCAGCTTCACGGGCGGGCCAATCTCGCGCCCTGGACGGTCGAGGAAGACCCGGTCGAGACGACCGAGATCTACCGCTACTGGGCAAAGCTCCACACCCAGATGATCCCCTTCTGGTACAGCCTCGCGGAGGAGTCCTACGCCAACAACGGCACGATCATGCGCCCGATAGGCACTGGCGAAGCGGAGTGGACCGGGGACTTTCGTTACTTCCTTGGCGACGCATTCCTCGTAGCGCCGATCATTGCACCAGGAAATCAGCGCGACGTCGCCCTTCCGGCAGGGCGCTACTACGACTGGTGGGATCCCACCGGAGACGCGATCGAAGGTGAGCAAGTGCTCCAGGCGTACGACGTGACCGAGCGGATCCGGATTCCTCTGTTCGTGCGGGAGGGCGCGATCGTTCCCCTCACGGTCGACGATGACTCCACCGGCCTTGGCACGGCGGCTTCGGCCGGGCATCACACGATTCTACTTTGGCCGGGCGCGATGGAGACCACTTTCATGCTCCACGAGGAAGACGACGCGACGACCACGCTTCTCCTGAACGAGAACAGTTTCGAGCTGTCGCGAAGCACGCTTCCGCTGCTTCTTCGGATTCGAGCGGCGGCGGCGCCCGCGGTGGTGACCGACACGGTGGACGGCACGGCGACGCCGGTTTCGGTGGCGGCCGACCGGGCTGCGCTCGACGCGGCGACCGCGGGCTACTACTTCGATGCGGCCGAGAACGCGCTCTGGATAAAGGTCCCGGCCGCTGCGGGTGCACGGACCGTCGCGTTTTAGGCCGCGTGGGTCCCTTCGACCCCCTTTTCCTCGATCCCCAACGGATCCGATACGAGGATCCATTTGTCCTCTTTGTCGACAAGCACCCAGGAGAAACCGTCCTCGACGCAGAGGGTGGGGCGGACCTTCGGCGGGCAGTGGAACGGTACCTAAGGGATCGGGGCGAGAGTCTGGGGGGGGCGTTCCCTCAACTCGATCGTCCGAGCTCAGGGCTTGTGCTGTTCTCGAAGCAAAAGGCACAGAACGGGTCCTGGGCGGCCCTGATGGAAGGCGGGGACCTTCAGCGTCGTTACGCCGCGAGACTGCCCGAGCGCATTGCCGGACCGATCGAAGGCCTCGAGATCGATTCCGACGAATGGCCCCACGTGTCCCTTCGCCTCGGGAGCCTTCGGCCTTCCTCCTTGCGCCGGACCCTCGCCAAGCATGGCCTTCCTTTGGTTGGCGATCGGGAGCTTGGCGGTCAACCGGCGTTTCGGCTGATGCTTCATCTGGCGCAGCTTGCGTTCGTTCATCCGGTGACCAAAGAACGCACGGTCGTCGACGCAGGGCCGCCGCGGTTTGCCGAGGACGGGGACGTTCTCGAACTCCTCCTCGCTTCCCTCGCCCGGCGTCGGGCGGTTTCCGCCGCGGTCGGCTCAAAGGGCGGCTGTCGGATTGTTCACGGATCTGGAGATGGTTGCCCCGGTATCGAGATCGACCGCTACGGATCGGCTCTCGTCGTCGCGACCCATGCCGGTCGGACTTCGCGCGCGCCGGCCGAGGTGGTCGTCGCGCTCAAGACGCTCGGTGCCTCGCGGATCTATCAAAAAAAACGGCAGCGGAAAGCCTCCTCGGTGCAGCAAAAAGATTTGCAAACCCTTGCGCCGAAGGCACCGGTGCACGGTGAGCTTCCCGCGGAGGGCGAGTCCGTGGAGGTCGAGCTTGCCGGTCATCGCTTTCAGTGGCCCCTTCGGCTGGGCGGAGAGTGGTCGACGGGAGTGTTCTTTGACCAACGGGACAACTGGTCTCGAGTGGCCGGTCGGGCTTCGGGTGCTCGTGTGCTGAACCTGTTTGCCTACACCGGTGCGTTTACGGTGGCCGCGGTGCTCGGCGGTGCCAAGGCGTCGACCACGGTTGACGCAGCGGCGCCGGCCCTCGAGGAGGCGCGCCGCCGAATTGACCAAGCGGCACGTCTCGCGGGGGCGCCAAGCGCGAATCATCGCGTGGTGCGCGCTGATGTGTTTGCGTATCTTCGCGACACCGACGAGCGCTTCGACCTGGTGGTCGTCGACCCGCCGACCTATTCCACGACGAGCCAGTCCCGGTGGCGCTCCGGCGGAGACTGGACTGAACTTCTCCGTGGGCTGCTTCCGCGGCTCGCCCCTCGGACGGTGGTCTATTGCTGCAGCAACGATCGACGGATGGGCCCGGGAGCCTTTCAGCGCCGTCTAGAGGCGGCTCTTCACCCAAGTGTGTTCGAGATCGCGCGAAGCCGACGCTATCCGCCGCCGGACGACTTCCCCCCGGCCCCCAAGCGCGGCGGGCACCTCAAAACGATCGAGCTCGCACTCAGCCAGCGATCTGACGCAACACCTTCGGAGGGTACTGGGCGACGAGCTCGGCGCCGCCGGCGGTCGGGACGCCAATGAGGTGGGCGACCCCACCTTTCTTGAACGGGAACTGGGCGCCATAGGCGGCGTCGCCCACCACCAGGAGAGCGAGGAGGGAGCCCATCCACGGTTCGTGGCCCACAAGGGCAATGTGGTCTCCAGTGAGAACTTTGAGGAGTTTGGCGTCGGGAGGCGCACAGAGGTGGTCGGTCTCGATCAGCTCCCCGTGGACGATGGGACTCAGGAGCTCGGCGGTCTGGCGCGCACGCACCCAGGGGCTGTAGTAGACGGACTCCAAGCTGACCCCGAGCCGGTCAAGCCCATCGACGGTGCGCTCAAAGCGCGAGCGGCCTTTCGCGGTGAGCGGCCGGGCGTGGTCGAGGGCGTCGCCGCCCCGCGGGACCGCGATCGCGTGGCGCACAAGGAAAATCCCCATGGGGTGAAGGTACGCGGGTTGGGTTCGCTTCGCGACGGAAACGCAGCAAAAACGTACACTCGTAGCGACTTCGGGGCCGTCGCCCCCCGCGTCCCCGGCACCCCCGAAGCGCATTTCCTGGATTGCGTCGAGGCCCGCCGAAGGTTATACCCGCTTGGACGCCACTGGACGCCGACGGCGGTTCGCCCAACGGGGAGAGGGCCCCCGCCGCCAGGGGTTTTGTCGTTTGCTCCCCACCCGAATCTCTGACGAGATTCTGCACACGGCCCGGCTCTCACAGGTTGGGCTCCTGAGGTTTCTCTCTCTTTGTGGCTTCGAGGGCCTCCCACAACGACGGCGACTTCCTAGGGCCCGCTAGCCCATCTGAGGAAACGAACACAATTGACGCGGTGGCTTCTGATGAACGCCCTACCGAGATAGCGCTGAGCTTTTCGACATGTCCGATACGCTCCGAACCGACGACGCAAGTCCCGACGAGCCGAAGCCGAAGGTCCGCCGCACGCGGAAGACTAAAGCGGATGCCGCCAAGGGAGTTGCTTCCAAAGCTTCCACCGATTCGTCCAAGACCAAGAACGGTCGAAGCAACGGTGCTCGCAAATCAAAGGCTGCGGCATCGGCCGAAGCCCCCGAACGAGCCGCCGATGACCCATCCGAGAGTGCTCCAGCTGAAAGCATGCCGCCCGAGAGTGCTCCATCCGGGATTGGCGTGACTGAAAGCGCGGAGAAGACCCCTCGCGCAACCGCGACCGAGGTCAACGAAGACGCCTCAGAAAGCGCGGAGTCTCCGAAAGCGAAGCCTGCTTCACGACGGCGCCGCGCGGCCGTTTCGGCCCCGTCACCCGCGGTCGAGGACGTGGCCACCGCCGTCGAGGCCGTGCGCGCCGGCGCCTACGACTACGTGGCCAAGCCCTTCGATCAGGAACGGCTCGTCCGCACCGTGCGCAGCGCCGCGGAGCAGGCCCGGCTCAAGCGCGAGCTCGGCGACCTGCGGCGTCGCGTCGGGCCTCAGCGCAGCTTCGGCACCAGCCCATCGGCTCAGAAGCTGGAGCGCACGATCGACCTGATCGCGCCCCAGGAGACCATGGCCGTTCTGCTGATCGGCGAGTCCGGCACCGGCAAGGAGGTGGTCGCCCGTGCGATCCACGACCTGTCGCCGCGTCG
>JBCCZL010000254.1:0-13035 GCA_039187775.1 Myxococcota bacterium | reverse complement strand
CTGCACGTGCAGTTCTACCTAACGCTGCTCGATACCTATGTGCCCGATCCGGAAGACCGCCACCGCGCATTTGCCGCCGTCGAGAACATTCCTTCGATCCAAAAGAAGGCCGCGTTTTGCATGAAGTGGCTCGACTCGATTAAGGGCCTGGATCGACTCGAGACGAAAGCGGAGCGAAAGCAGTTCCTCTTGAACCTCATCTGCTTCGCGGCGTGTATCGAAGGCCTGTTCTTCTTCGGTGCCTTTGCTTACGTCTACTTTCTGCGGTCGCGGGGGCTTCTCCACGGCCTCGCGGCGGGAACCAACTGGGTGTTCCGGGATGAGAGTGCACACATGGCGTTTGCGTTCGAGGTGGTGCAAACCGTCCGACGGGAAGAACCTGAGCTCTTCGACGAAGGTCTCTCGGCCTCCGTTCTCGACATGCTTGAAGAGGCCATCGACTGTGAGGCGCAGTTCGCAGAAGACCTTCTTGGCGATGGCGTCGTGGGGATCTCGGTCGGTGATGTGCGCCGCTACCTCGAGTTTTGCGCGGATCAACGACTCACGACGCTGGGCATGCCCAAGCGCTACCATGCGACGAACCCGTTCTCGTTTCTTGACCTGCAGGACGTCCAGGAGGTGACGAACTTCTTCGAGCGGCGGGTCTCGGCGTATCAGGTCGGCGTCAGCGGGGAGGTCGTACTGGATGCAGCCTTCTAAACAGGGCCAGCTCGTAGAGCTCCACGCACGTGTCGTTGCTACCGGAACGACGTCGATCAACGTCGAAGTCGATCTGTATTCCGAGGATCTCCTGACCGGTGAGCGGCATCTGGGAACGCGGGGTCGCTTCGTTCTCGTCGCTTGGGAAGCCCACGCGGATCCCACCGCTTCCCGAGTCTTAACCGAGGTTCGAGCCCTATCCATCGCTCCGGGTTCCGCTGACCCCTGCTTGTGCACCGAACGCAATTGGGGCAGGTTCGGCGCCATGGCGTATCGGAACCCCGCACCGACGGTTGAGTATCCGGCCGCTGCCGTTCCCACTTCACGCGCCAAGCTCTCCGCGGCGCTACAGAACCGGTTCGAGTCGCTCGCGCGCCAGCTCACCGAGGGCCGGGTTCAACGAGAGGGAAGCGACCAAGCCGAGCAGGTGACTTTCGCAGACGGTACCATCTGGTTTCCCAAAGGCTACAACAAGGACAATCCCGCGATCTTCGTGGTCCTTGTCGCCGGAGTGGCGACCCTCGCGTTTGCCGCTCTTGCGATCCCCCGGGCTCTGAACGGGGAGCTCTACGCTGTCCCCTTTTTCTTAGGGGCGGTCGTCAGTGGGTTCGTCACCGTTCGACAGTGGCGCATCTATTGGCGTCGTCACGAGAAGGCCCTGGCAGACGTCGCCATGGGCACTCTTGCGATGCCGGATGGTCTTGCGATGATTGCCTTCGACCAGGTGATCGCCATCCCTAAAAACCGCATCGCTCATTTTGAACTCGTGCGCACGGGCTCCGGGACAAAACGCTTGTATCGTCTTTATGCCATCTTCACCGACGACGCCGGTTCGAGCAGCCGCACTTTTGTCGGCTTCAGTTACCGCTCGCGCATCGAGAAACGCGAAGTGGAGCACGTCACCAAAACGCTAGAGGCGTGGCTCCGCGAAGAGAGTCGGGCCGAGCTTCAGACGTGATCGAACAGGACGATCACCGACACGTGACAACGGCGATCAGCGTCCCGGTGGTCTTTTTGTCAATGCGTGATCGGCCGATCGGAAAAGATGAAGTCGTCGAAGTCGATGTACTCGTCACGATTGGCCGCGTGGCGGGAGGCGTTTCCGCCGAAGAAGGTGCTAAATAGGAATCCATCGATCGCAAACCGGTCGGTATCGCGATAGCGCACGTCGCGGCGGTCGAGGGCAAGTTCGCCGTTGTACCAGCCCTGAACAATCCCGTCCCTTCGCCCCGGCGTGTTCATCACGACGCGGTGCTCCACGGTGATCCACACGTCGGTCGGAAAGCTCCGCCACGCTCCACCATCATCCCAGCGGAAGTCCTCACCCCACCGTCCTGGCTGGTCCGGGTGGTACATGTACTGAACCGCATCGCCTCCGGATTTCCACATCATCCGCGCACTCCAACCGTCGTTCCCGTTGGGGATATTGCCTCCCGTATTGGCGTCCCCGCCAAAGAACCCGGGAATCTTCCCTCCGAGCACCCAATCGAAGCCTCCACGAAATCGCATTCGATACGAAACGTAGAACTCGCGCCGGCGTTCGAAATTGAGTTTCCACTGGGCTCCGCCTCCACCCGATCCGGGCCCGACCCGGTTGTTCGGGTAGCGCACTCGGATGAATCGATTGCCATCCTCGTCCATGACATCCACCCGCCCGTGAGTCTGCGTCCACTCGACCCCCGGCCAATCCCCACGAACGCGTGCGTCGTTGTAGTCGCCCAAGGGCGTCGTTTCAAAATCGACCTGCCACAGACCGCCAGCGGGCATCGGTGGGTTGGGTTCATCGCGGACCATGGCCACCGCGATCCCGTTCACCATGAAATTCCCAACCTCGAGACGGTTTTCAGGCTCGTAGAACGCGAGATGATCGGCGGTATCGACTGCGACTTCCGATCGAAACCCTGCTCCCGTTCTCAGTACGGCGGCTTCGCCGCCGATCGTCGCCACCGTGACCGCGTAAGAACGCGCCTCAAAGTCTGCATCGATCGCAACGTGGTACGGAGTGTTTTCGGTATATGAGAGGGGAGCGTCGGTGGTGTAGGCATCGCCATCGCGCACGTCGATCATTCCCTCGGGGTTCATTCGGACGATCATCGCGACATTCGGATACCCGAACGCACGCCCCAGCGTGACTCCCACCACCGCATCGACGTCGGCACTTGTCGCACGCATGTCGAACTCGAAGCGCGCGGTGCGGCCGACTTCGGGAAAGACAACATTCGTCCAGCCGCTGGCTTCGAGCCAGGCGCCGGCTTCGCTCGGTCCACTATCCGAAGGTAGCGATGTAGCGTCCGCGCCGGACTCCGGAAGAGCCGACGCGTCGACCATCCGAGCGCCTGTTTCAGTGGCGGCATCGGCTTGGTCGCGGAAAGAGCCATCGCATCCGACCCATGCGGTGGCGAGGACTTGCACACCGACCACGAAACCCACTCCCAACGCTCTTGCCTGGGGACGGTCGACTCCGAAACCGTAGCTGCTTGCCATATTGCCTCCTCACCTGCGTCTCGCCCCTGGAGCAGAAGTCCATCCTCAACGTGGCCGAACGGTGGAGGCTTTCCATTACAACCCGTTCGCCCAACTGCCCTTAGGTAAGCCCATGTCGTCAAACATGGCGCCAAAGAGCACACGAACCTCACGTTCGAGCCCGGCGAAACGACGAACCGCGGAATTGAGATCAAAGCGAACCGATCCTTGGGAGCTGGCGCTTCCGAAGGCGCGCCGATAGGCTCCGGTCGTGCGTTGGATCTGGGTCGTGTTTGCCGCGGGCTGCGCTTCCTCCGGAGGCATCGGCGAGCCCTGCCGCGGGCCCGCCGACTGCGCAGATGGCTTCCGGTGCGTTTCCGGTCGCTGCGACGCAGAACCCGATGGCCATATCGATGCACGACCGGACGCGACGGCCGACACGTCGACGGATGCGCCGACCGAGATGGACGCCCGCGTCGATGCCCCGTCCGATGCATCGGATAGTGCAACTCCAAGCCCGTGCGGCTCACCGTGTGCCATCTGGACGCTCGCCGACGGAGCGCCCGCGTGGCAGGCCTTCCCGGCGCCGTCGGGGGCCTTCGCGCCCACCGCGCCCATTCGCGCGGCGTTCGACATCGAGAGTCGCGGAGTCGCGTATGTGTTCACCGACGGCACCTATCACGTGCTGGACGTGGGAAGTCGCAGCTACACCTCTGCGGGCCAGCGAGGCGATGTCATTCCGGAACTCAACGGCGTACCGCTCGTTGGAGCGTTGAGTATTCCTGCAGGTCATGCGGGCGGCGATCCGAACACAGAGGGGCTGATCGTGAGTGGAGCTGCCGTCGCCCAGACCTACGATGTAGACGTGTCCACCCGCGTGTTCACCTCGACCAATCGCGTTACGGATTTCGGAGACGCATGGATGGCACCGCTGGCACCACCACGAACCGCGATTCGGGCAGAATGGCTCGCTCTTGAAGACAATGAGGGATGGGTCGGCGGATCTCCGAGACAGACGTGCGGGGCGAATCTCGATACCGTCGACCTCTACTCGGCTCACATTGCCGCGTCATCGATCCACTTCCTTGACCTCCAAGTGTGCTTCGAGTTCGTGAGCCAGAGCGGGTACGGAACGTTTAACCCGACGGCCCGTTCCGGATCGCCCTCCATCGAGCAAGTGGCAGCCGCGTTCTACCACCAAGGAACGCTCTGGTTGTTCGCGGAGTAGCGAGCGTCCGCGACTTGGCGGCGGCCCCGGGCGGGCTGCGCGCGTCTGCCGGCTTTTGAGTGCTTCGGCGAGACCGCTAGCGCGGGAAGAAGTAGATGACGCCGATCACCGCCGCAACGTAGAGCAGGAAGTTCAGAATAAACGGCCAGTCCTTGAGCATGTCCTCGGTAGGGCTGTCCGATTTGTGTTGTCGGCGTACCAGATGAAGAAACCGCAGCACGCCGATGATCGGCATGAGCGATGTGACCACGAGATAGTCCGTCTTAAACGCTTCCCGGGTGCTCGGATCGAGGGTGTAGACTACGTAAGTTGCGACGGAGAAGAGGGCCGTCAGATGGAGCAAGATGCTCAGGGTCTTTTCGTCGTACTTGGATAGAACCTTCCGCTGCTTCTTCGCGTCCTTCCCCTGGAGGAGCTCGTGCATTCGCTTGCCGAACCCGAGAAAGCTTGCGAGGAGGAACGTCGCCACGAGAAGATACGCGCTCGGCTCGACCTCCGCCGCGATCGCGCCGCCGATCACCCGGAGCTCGAACCCCGTCGTGATGCAGAGCACGTCGATGTACGGAATCTGCTTGAGCCGCGTGGAGTAGGCGAGGTTGAGCAAGAGGTAGCCACCTATCGCGGCGGCGAGGAGCGGCTCGAGAAAGTAAGCGCCGATCAACGAGGCGAGGCCAAGCACCACCGCCGTCGTCTTCGCCACCGACATCGGCAGATCCCCGCTCGGAATCGGCCGCTTGCTCTTGATGGGATGAGCGCGGTCCGCTTCGACATCGAGGATGTCGTTAAACACATACACCGTACTCGACGCGAGGCAGAACAGACCGAACGCCCCGAGCGCCTTCAGCGTGAACTGATTCCAGGCCAGCTCCTGCGCAAAAACCAGGGGAGCAAGGACAAAGACGTTCTTGACCCACTGGTGGGGCCGGAGCGTCCGAATGAGGCCCACCACCATGGCGGGTCGAATATACAGGCCGGACGACAAATGCATCCATCAAACGCCCGAATGGGGTAGCGCAGTCCCCAGCTCGACGTCTCGCAACCAACGTATCACATGAGACACGTATCGGTTTGGAACAAAGGGGGTTTGGGTGCTGTCTCCTGACAGACCCACCCTTCACACCTCGCGCGCCGCCAACGCCGTCCCTAAGGTCGTCCTATTCATGATTCGCATTTTCCTTCTCGTCAGCGCGCTGCTCCCTGCGGTCGCGCAGGCCCAGAATCCAGCCAACGCGGAACAACGGCGCCACGCCGCCGAAGCCCTTCGGCAAGGCCGCGCTGCGAATGGCGTCCTTCCGTTGCTCGAGCTTCATCGGAGTTGGAACTGGGCCGACCCGGCGGTCAGTCTCGCTGAACTCGAGCGGCTCGCGGCGAGTCCGCGACTCCCTCCGGCGCGTCGCGCGTACGTTGGCGCGTTGCTCGCTCGCGCGCAGCTCCGAAGCGGACAGCCCGAGGCGTCGACCCGCACCCTCGACGACCTCGGCTACATCAACGAGTGGCAGATCATCGGCCCCTTCAGCAACGAAGGAAAGCAAGGTTTCGATCAAGCGTTCCCGCCGGAAGCCGGACGCAACGAAGCGCCCGACCCAGACGCTCGCTACGCCGGTCGCGAACGAAGCGTGGGCTGGCGAACGTATCCGAGCGCCACGACGTCGTATCGCTACGTCAACTTCGATGCGGTTCATCGACCGTTCGAGAATGTGTGTTCGTATGCCGAGACGTTCATCGAAACCGAACGCGAACAGCCGGTGAGCATCGCGGTTGGCGCCGGCGGAGCGGTCAAGGTCTGGTGGAACGGCGAAGAAGTCATCTCCGACGACGCGTATCGGCAACCCGATCCCGACCGGCACCTGGTGGGCGTCATCGCACGGCGCGGCTACAATCGAGCGCTCGTCAAAGTGTGCGTCGCCGAGTCGACGTGGGGCTTCTTTTTTCGGTTGGGCGACGCGAGCGGTGGGCCGGCGCCGAGCCACGATGTCTCGACGACCTACCACGCGCTTGGGCCGGCGGCGCGGGGAAGCGCCCGCCCGCTCCGTTCGGTGCTCGATGAGCTCGAGGCCAACGCCGAAGGAGAGCGCGCGACCGCCAGCGCCCTCGAACACCTCGCACGGTTCCTGGCGTACACCGGCGCAGACGATCCAGCGGAGCAGCGAGCGCGACAGCTCGCCGCCCGAGCCGCCGAACTCGCCCCCACCGTCGAACGGCTCCTCCTCGCGGCCGAACTCGCGAACGAGCGCGGCGAAGTGATGCGCTTTGCCGAGCGGGCGTTTCGGCTCGCCCCATCGGACCCCCGCGCCAAGCTCCTTCGCGGTCGCGTTCTTTCCGGGGGCCCAAGCCCCGAGGACGCGCTCCCGATCCTTCGGTCGATTCCCCGAGCGAGCCTCGAAGGGCTCGCCGCCGCCCGGATCGAAGCCCGCTATCTCCGCTCGATCGAACTTGTCGATGCGGCCCGCGGAGTGATCGAACGCGCGGCTGCGCGCGCGCCCAACGCACCCGGCTGGCACGTTCAGCGCGCGGTCGCGGCAAATGCCGCAGGGCGCCACGACCAAGCGATCGACCACCGACGGGCCGCGGTCGCCGCCCGCTACGACGACACTTCGAGTCGGCGCATCCTCGCGACCGACGCCCTTCGACGACGCGAGCGCGCGACGGTTCTCGAACAGGTCGAGGCCCTCGCGACGCTCGAAGCCGACCGGGCGCGCACCCTTCAGTTCATCGCAGTGATGCAGGAGGGGCTCGGCAACACTGACGAAGCGTTGGCCGCGCTTCAGCGGGGCCGCTCTCTCGCTCCCGAGAACGCCTCGGTCCTCGCGTCGCTCGGCCGCCTTCAGCTTCGACTGCAGCAACCCGATGCGGCGATCGCGTCGCTGACTACCGCCCTCGATCTCCAGCCTCAGGACGCCGACACCCGGGAGCTCCTCGAGCAGATTCGGCCGCAGAATCGCGTCGACGAAGCGTACGCCATCGATCGCGACGCGCTCCTCGCCCGTCGGGTCGAGCGCTCGGGCTTTCCTACCACGGTTCTTCAACAGCTGACCGTCAACACCGTGTTTCAAAACGGGCTCGGCTCTCGGTTCGTCCAGTGGGCCGCGCAGGTCCACGACCAGGAAGGCGCACGCCAACTCCGCACGTACTCGATTCAGCTCGACCCCGACACCCAACGGGTCGACGTGCGCCAGGCGCGAGTCCATCGGGCCGACGGGAGCGTGCTCGAGGCGACCCAGACCTTCGAGCGTCAGCTCGGGGAGCCGTGGTACCGAATCTACTACGACACGCGCGCCCTGGTCGTCGTGTTTCCGGATCTCGAGCCAGGCGACACCGTGGAGATCCAGTATCGGCTCGACGACGTCGCCCATCGCAACCTATTCGCCGACTACTTCGGCGACATGCACTTCCTTCAGGGCTTCAGCCCGATTCAGCACCTCGAGTACGTGCTGATCACACCGGAAAGTCGAGAGTTTTATTTCAACGAGCCGACCCTTGAGGGGCTTCGCCATGAACGAAACAGCGAGAACGGCACCCGCACCGACCGGTTCATCGCCGATCGAGTTCCTGCGATTCGCTCGGAAGCGGGCATGCCCGGGATGACTGAGATCGCGCCCTACCTGCACGTGTCCACGTATCGCACCTGGGAGGACGTCGGGCGCTGGTGGTGGGGGCTCATTCAAGACCAGCTTCAGGCGGACGACAATCTTCGCCAGGTCGTTCGCGACCTTGTCCGCGGCGCCCCGGATACCGCGACCAAGGTCACCCGGATTCACAACTGGGTGGTGCGGAACACCCGCTACGTTGGCCTCGAATTCGGCATTCACGGCTACAAGCCGTACCGCGTGCCGCTCATCGTGCAGCGCGGGTTCGGCGACTGCAAAGACAAGGCATCGCTTCTCTACACGATGTTTCGGGAGGCGGGCATCGATGCGCGGATCGTGCTGGTGCGGACCCGACGAAACGGGGCCATTCGCGACCTGCCGGCCTCCCTCGCGGTGTTTGATCACGCGATCGCCTATGTCCCCGAGCTCGACCTCTATCTCGACGGCACCGCCGAACACAGCGGCACCCAAGAGCTCCCGTCCATGGATCAGGGAGTCACCGTCCTCGTGGTCGGCCCAGAAGACGCGCAGCTAACCCGGACCCCGGTGCTCGGACCGGATCGCAATCGCCGGGTTCGGACGCTTTCGGCAAGCCTCTCCGACGACGGGTCGGCGGAGATCGAAGTCGAAGAAACGATCCGCGGCTCCGAAGCTCCTCGCTACCGCAGCCAGTACGCGCCGGAAGGCACGCGAGAGGAGCGCTTCGAACGAAGCCTCCGCAACATTTTCCCTGGCCTGGTTCTCGAGTCCCAAACGATGGAACACCTCGAATCCCTCGAGGACGACATCGAGCTCCGCTACCGCGCCCGAGTTCCCCAGTTCTCGCGCGTCGACGGGCAAGAACTCCGCGTTGCCCCCTCGGTGCTCGGCGACCTGCTCCGTTCGCTCGCTCGGACGCCCGAACGCCGCCACCCGCTCGACCTTGGGGGTACGAGCTCCTATCGCGAGGAGCGGACACTTTCGCTTCCGAACCGCCGCTCTGCCCAAGCTCCGCAGGGCGGAACCGCCGAGAGCCGCTTCGGGCGGCTCGAGCTCTCGGTCGAGACTCAGGGCAACCGGGTGAGGGCGCGCACCGACTTCGAGCTCCGGGAGGACCGGATCGCCCCGGCCGACTACCCCGCGTTTCGGCAGTGGGTCGAGGAAGCGGACGCGCTCCTTCGTCAGCGCATCAATGTCGGAGCGGATCAATGAGCCGCGTCCTCGTTGGCATCGCCATCCTGGCCCTTGCCGCCTGCGGTGGCTCGGCCCGAAACGCGAGCGACCTCAGCATCGAGGAGCTCCGCACCCTCGCCGCCGAGAACCCCCGAGACTCTGAGATTCAGACTCGGCTCGCGATCGGCGAGCTCTTGATGACCGGCGGCGACATCGAGCAGTTTCCCGATGCGCTCGAACGCGCACGGGCGCTCGCTCCGAACGATCCGCGGCTTCCCTACCTCTCGGGCCTTCGCTACGACCTTCAAGGAGACCCCGAGCAGGCGCTCCAGGGGTACATCCAAGCGCTTCAGGCCTCGCGCGACGGCGGGCCGCTCCGCGATTCGATCGCCGAAGCGAGCATTGCCTCGGTCGCGGATCTCGAAGACGTGGCGCCGGGATTCGACGAGGCGGTCCGGGCCGCCCTCGATACCGATGGGCAAGGAACTCTCGGCTTTGCGGCTCGTCACCACGCATCGATGCTCCTCGTTCAGCTCGCCTATCGAAGCGGCGATACCGATCGCGTCCGGGCGGTTGCCGAGACCGCCGGGTGCCCGCAGGACTGGCGTGTCGCGGGACCGTTTGGACCGCGGGCCCTCCTCGGCTTTGATGAAACGCTCGCGCCGGAATCAGACCAAACGCTTTTGGACGAGTACACCCTCGGACCGGTCCGAGGCCCACGAACCACCCGGTCGATCGAAACCCGCGGCTGTGCGCTCCATCTCGGCGGCGGCCCGCTCGCGGAGAGCGGGACAACCTATGCCGAGGCCACGATCGAAGCGCCGACGAGCGGCGCGTATCAGCTGCGCCTCGAGACGCCGAATGCGAGCGAGCTGTTTATCGACGGCGACTCGGTGGCCCGGCTCGACCACCGCGCAGAACCGGCACCCCGGGTGAGCTACGTCCCCGTCCGCCTCGACGCGGGCTCCCACCAGATCCGCGTGAAGATCACCACGCGGCATCCGAATCCGATTCTTGTGCTCGCCCTTTTGCCGGACGCGGTTGGAGAGGGCGAAGGCACGGCGCTCCCCGAGATCAACGATCCCCTCACCCGCTATCTCCGCGCGGTGATCGCGCTTTCCCGTGGCAACGCGGTGACCGCACGAGAAAGCCTCGTGTCGGCCACCCAGGAGGCCGAGGCGTCGTCGGCCATGCTTCAGCTTCGGGCCGCGGTCACGCTCGCCGATCCGCTCTCCCCCAACGACATGCGGCGAGACAACGCACGCCGCTTCCTTCGAATGGCCGCGCGACGCGATCCCCAAAGCTGGTATCCCGCCTATCAGCTCGCGACCCTCGACGCCGCCGACAATCGGGTGCTTCAGGCGATCGAGCTTCTTCGAGGCGCGGAGGAACGCTGGCCAAAGATGGTTCGACTGCCCCTCATGCTCAGCGATCTCCTGATGGGCCGCGGGTGGTACTCACAGGCCGACGAAGCGGTCGCCCGGGCGAACCGGATCTTGCCGGAGGGCTGCCGCTCGATTCGCGCCCTCTTGAGCAGCGCCCAGCGAAGGAACCGCTGGGACGAGGCCGAGGAACTCATCGATCGACTGGTGACCTGCGACGCGCGAAGCAACGCGCGCCTCGAGCACTTGATGCGGAGCCGCCACTGGGACCGGGCAGCCGAGGAGCTCGACCGGTTGGCCTCCCTCGAGCCGCCGCAGGCGCGACTCGGCGCGCTCCTTTCCCGCCTCGAAATCGAGCGAGGACGCGACGATGCCGAGGCGATGGCCGCGATCCTCGAAGAGCTGGCTGAGATCAATCCTCAGAGCCCGACCCCCACCCTCGCACAGATCGATCGACTCCTCGCCAGCAATCGTTCGGCGGCCGCGCAAACCTTGATCGATCAGCGGGTTCAGGAAGAGCCCGCGTCACTCGCCGAACTCCACTTGATTCAGAAGGCGATCGGCGGCCCGTTCGTTCTCGAAGCCTACCGGCAAGACGGCGAGCTCGTGCGTCGGGCATTCGAAGAGGGCGAAGTCAGCTACGACCAGCCCCAGGTGCTCGTCTTTGACTACACGGTGGCACGGGTGTTCGAAGATGGCTCCTCGATCGAGCTCACCCACAACATCTGGCGCATTCAAAGCGAAGAGGCGGTCGACGACCGGGGGGAGTTCAGTCCTCCGGATGGGGCGCGAATTCTTCAGCTCCACACCGTGAAGGCCGACGGTCGACGACTCGAGCCGGACGAGATCGCGGGCAAGTCGGACATCTCGCTCCCGAGCCTCGCGGTCGGCGACTACGTGGAATATGAGTACATCACGTTCAGTCCGCCGCCCTCCGGCTTTCCCGGCGGCTACCTCGGCAACCGCTTCTACTTTCGAAGCCCGGAGATCCCCTACCACACGAGCCAGCTCACGGTGGTGCTCCCCGCCACAATGGAGACGGTGCTCGATCCTCGGGGCGACGCCCCCGACACCGAGGAGATCGTCGAGAATGGACTTCGCACCCTGCGCTGGACCGCCCGGGAGAGTCGACCGTTTCGGGCCGAGCCTTCAAGCGTGCCCGCCCGGGAGTTCATCCCGTCGATCAACCTTGGCGTCAACGCCACCTGGCGTGCGTTTGTCGAGAGCCTCCTCGACGCCCTCGCCGATAAAGACGTGCGCGACCCGGCTGCCGAGCGACAGCTCCGACAGATCCTCGGCGATGCGGTCAACGCCGCACCGAGGGTCAAAGCCCAACGCCTCTACCGGTGGGTTCTCGGAAACATCGAAGACAACGACAACCTCTTCGGCATGGCGCCGGTGATGCTCGCGCAGCGGAACGGCGACCGGGCGCGGATTCTTCGGTACCTACTCAAGCTTGCGAATGTCGAGACCACGCTCGTGCTCGCGCGGGGCCTTCGGTCCGACATCACCGAGTCCGAAGTGGCCGATGCCGATACCTACCGGCACGTGCTCCTCATGCTTCCCGGAAACGAGCCGAGCTTCCTTTACACCGCCGAGCGCGGCGCCCCGTTCGGCTACCTCCCGCCGACGGTTCGAGGACAAGAGGCCCTCGTCCTCGCCCCAGGAGCGCCGCGGGTTCGCATCCCTGAAGGCGAGGCGGGCGTTGACCGTCGGTCCGTAGAACTGACTGCGGTCCTCGAGAACGACGGGAGTGCGCGAGTGGAAGTCGTCGAGACCTTCCGCGGGGCGGGCGCAGTGTCGTGGCGACGAGACCTCGAGGGAGTGCCCGAAGCGACGCTCGAGCAGCGCTTCGAAGAAGCCTACGTGGCGCGCCTGGTTCCCGGCGCGCGGATGACCGAGCTCCGAATCACCGGCCGACGAAACGCGCGTCAGCCTCTCGTTCTGAGCTACGCCTTCGAAGTGGCGGCGCTCGGGCGGCGCGACGGAGACGCGTGGGTCGTCCCCGGGCTGTTTCCGACGATGCTCACGCCGGTAATCGCGAGCACCGGAGAACGGCAGACACCCCAGCTGATCGGGAGCGCGGTCGACATCGAAGCCAAGATTCGGATCGAAGCGCCATCCGGCACGGAGCTTTCCACTCCGGAACCGGTGTCGCTCCGCGGGCCCAACGGATCCTTCCTTCGCCTGACTTCGTCTCGTGAAGGAGCCGCACTCCTGATCGAGCGCCGAGTGAACGTTCCCATCATGCGAATCCCCGCCGCCGAGTACCCCACCCTCGCTGCCTTCGCGCAGAGCGTCGACCGCGCCGAAGCCCAAGAGATCCGCCTCCGATTCTGACCGGGCTTGCGCGTCCTCCATTCGGGACGGAAGGCGCCCTCTGCCTCCATCGAACGATTCGAGGCGGAGGGTGGTGCTCCAAGGTGAGCCTTGTGTTCGATCGGACGCAGAACCAGCTTGTACGGAGAGAAGCGCAAAACCCTGCGCTGATTCGAAGGAGGATTAAGCACGGATTAAGAGCGGG
>JBCCZL010000253.1:0-13057 GCA_039187775.1 Myxococcota bacterium | reverse complement strand
CGGTTCCAGACTGGAGTGCGGTTCCAGACTGGAGTGCGGTTCCAGAATGGAGTGCGGTTCCAGACTGGAGTGCGGTTCCAGACTGGAGTGCGGTTCCAGACTGGAGTGCGGTTCCAGGTTGGAGTGCGGTTCCAAGTTGGAGTGCGCTCCCGGAGCAACGGACGGTGCCGGAGCGGGAACGGCGCCACTCCCAGGAACCGGGGTGGCAGCAAGCGGGACGTCTTCGTCGAGATGGCTCAGGATGCCGAGCTGGGCGGCCTCCTCGACCACCTCGCTGATCGTGGCCGGATCCGCCGCCAAGCTCCTTTGCACATCCTCGCCGGTGAAACTCTCCTTGAGCCGTGCAATGCCGCTGAGGGTTCGAAGCCGGCCGAGGCGTCGATTGTTGCGCACTCCAAGGATCACCATCACGCCGGTGAGAAGTAGGGGAAGCACTCCACCAAAGAGCGTGCACAACCAGCCGCTCCGCGCATCCCAGCTGTCGGTGGCACCAGCGATGATCACGATGCCAAGAAACAGCCAGGCCGAGCCGACCACCAGGCCGAAGCCTGCACTCACAAACAGCACCGTCGAGCGAAGGCGCATCGTGCGCGACGCGGAAGCGAAGCGCTCGTGGACGAAACGCATGAGCGGAGAGCATACTTTGCCTTGCGCCGTCCTGCCCTGCGACCCAGGTGCCCCCGACCTGGGTCCCCCAAAAAGAGGAAGGAACGGTTAGGCGCTGGTCATGAGTTGGCCGACGACCGCAAGAATCCCTCCGAGGGCCGTGGCGCTGGCGCCGCCGATGAGCAGCTTCTTGGAGAGCGAGCCGGTCGACGCGAGGAGCTCGTCGCGAAGCTTCTTCGAGAGCATCAGCGAGGCGATCTTCGGCGATCCGATCTTGCCATCGTCGGTGAGTCGCCCATTGGCGTACAGCTTCTCGGCGGGCAACATCGCCCGCTCTTCCACGCGATACCTCGCCTCGTTGGGAATCTTGATTCCCTTGATTCGCTGCCCCGGAGCCACGCTGAAGCCGTGGTCCCCAAACGGAATGAGGCCGCCGGCGGCGATGCTCTTGAGACCCTGGCCCGATGTCTTTTTGAAGGTCGTTTCGAGGTCAAAGTCCCCGCCCCGTCCCGGTTCGATCGGTACGGGCCCCGAGCCGTCGTCGAGCGAAAAGCTCGCCCCCGCCTGGCCATCCTCAACCAGCAGGGTCTTTTTCTGGTCGCCCGACTTCCACTCCGCGACCACCGAGTACCGGTAAAACAAACATTGGGTGCCGCTTACCGGGGCGGTGACCAAGTTGTGGGTGATCAGCCGCCCTTCGGCCGACACGGCACGTTTTTCGAGTGCGGGGCCCCGGGATTGGACCTCACCGGTTTTGAGGAGCGGAGTCTTGAGGACTCGGCCTGCTCGGTATTTTTGAAGTAGCCCTCCAATGAGAGCGATACCGCCGATCAGAAGCAGAATGAGACCGATTGCGAACATTGGGTTTTCTCCTTTGAGTGCGGGCGCTTATTCCTTGGCCACGCGAGTTGGTCTACGCGGCACCCCCGGGTCAACGCGGCTCAAAGCACCTCAAAAGCTCGGGTCATCGAGGTGCGAGCCGGATCTGGCAAACATCCGGATGCGGAACTGAGACGTTGTCGCGCCGCCGAGGCAACGAGGAACGACTTGGCGATTCGGGGGAGCCACGCGCAAGCCCGGTCGCAGCTGCGAACGGCGGCAGCCGCGCCGTCGGCGGCCGCGGATTTTTGCTGGATGGTGCTAGGCTTCGAGGGCATGCGGACCTTCACCGCGCCGAGCCTCGTCCTCTGGGTTCTTTGGGTCGGATGTCCCGGCGACCCTTCCGTGGCGCCCGATGCCGGTGCCGACGTGCAGGCCGATCGAAGCGCCGATGTGAGAGCGGAGGGGCGGCCCAGCACGCGGTGCACCCCCGGGTGCGACTTTTGTGAAATCTGCGTCGAGGGAATCTGCGAGCCCCGCACCAACGGGATGAACTGCAACGGAGGCCGCTGCTACGAGGGCGCGTGCTGCACCGGGTGCTGGGACGGCTTTCAGTGCCAGCCCGGAACCGAACTCGCCGCATGTGGACAGCAGGGTGAGGTCTGCGAGGTGTGTCCGTGCGAAGGCGACGTGTGCAGTGACGGAGGCTGTGGCGGGGAGGCGCCGGCGGCCCGAGTAAGTTCGGGAGGCGCCCACACCTGCGCGCTTACCGTCGCGGGCGACGCCTATTGCTGGGGACGAAATATCTCCGGCGAGCTCGGCACCGACTCCGACGCCGCCTCGGTGGCCACGCCGACTCGGGTACCCCTCGACGGAGTGAGCGTGCTCGCCGCCGGCGATGGATTCAGCTGCGCGGTGCTCGATGACAAGTCGCGCTGGTGCTGGGGTGACAACGACGACGGCCAGCTTGGGCTCGGCGACCTCGGTCCGGACACCGATCGACGGGTGCCCGAGACGCAGGGACCGAGCGATTGGGCCACGCTTTCGCTCGGAGGTTCGCACGGTTGTGGGATCGGCACGAGCGGGAGCCTTCGCTGCTGGGGTCGGAACGTGGAGGGGCAGCTCGGACTGGGAAGCACCGGCCCGACGCCGCTGCCTGCGACGGTGTTGGTGGGAGACGCGCCGTTCGTGGTCACCGATGTCGGCCTCGGCCGGAGCCACAGCTGTGCGGTGCGGGATGACGGCACGCTGTACTGCTGGGGAGCCAACAATCGGTCGCAGCTCGGTCTCGGAACGGGCGGCGCGGCCGCGGGGCGGCTCTTGCCGGAGCTCGTCAGCGCCGACACCGACTGGGCCCTTATCTCCACTGGCGACTTTCACACCCTCGGTCTTCGAACTGGAGGGTTCCTCTTTGCGTTCGGGGACAATGGAGTGGGTCAGCTCGGGACCGGAGACACCGCGATCCGGACTCGCCCCTGGCCGGTGGGCGTGACCGCGTGGGCCCTCATACGCGGCGGTCAGGCCCATAGCTGCGGGCTGCTCGGGGGCTCGCTTTATTGCTGGGGCGACAATCAGTACGGCCAGCTCGGCGTCGGGGACGGCCCCGGTGCGCGGGAGGCGGAGCGGGTGGGCCGCTTTCTCGATTGGCGGGACCTCTCCCTTGGGGCGAACCATAGCTGCGCGATTCGCTCGGGCGCAGTCTACTGCTGGGGGCTCGGCGCCGAAGGGCGGCTGGGGACCGGCGAGGAGGAAAATGTGGCGATCCCCCGGCGGGTCTGCTTGCCAGCTGGGGTGAACGAACCCGGCTGATCCATTGGCCACCAGGTGTCGTCGGAACGTCAAAACTTCGAACAGTGTTCGGTGTCACGAAGCTGGCACACAGGCTGCAGTCCGCCCCGCGGGTGGTGCTCGGTCCGCGCCAAGCGGCCACGTCGAGCGACCTTCGGGAGGACTGTGTGATGGCAAAGATGACGTGGCTTCTGATGCTGAGCCTCGGGGCCGGCTGTGGCCTGGATCAAGCGAGTGAGTCGGGCGGGACGGGGACCCGGGTGAAAGCCGAACCGGGCAAGGCGGACTCCTCGGCAGAGGCGGTGTTTGTCGACTTCACTTTCGACGGCGAGCTTCGCACGCGGAGCTTCGTGTGGGACGCGGCGCAGGAGGTGGAAAACCAGCTCCTTTACACGATCGGCCACCTCAACGGCGATCGCTCGGTGGGCCGACTGGACCGTGTGATCCTCGAGGATATCGAGACGAGCCAGGAGGACGGCGTGACCGTGGTGCGCTACCGGGCGTCGATGCCGGTGGCCTGGGGAGAGGACACCGTCCCATCGGACTATGAGCTCCGGTTGCCGCACGACATGTCCGGAGACGCCCTCGAGGCGTTCGCCGAGAAGTACGGCCACGACTGTGTCGACTCGAGCGCCCACGACGTCGATGCGGGGGTGATGTGGTACTACTACCGGCCCGAGGCGTACCGATGCGAGCTCGACCCGTCGGACGTGATCGTCCTCGAGGCCACGGTGGCGCCGAGCCCGATTCAGACCACCGGAAAGTTCCCCGAGTACCACCGGGTGTGGGAAGACGACGCGCTCAAGGTCGTCGCGGTGTTCGGCAAGGCCGAAGATGGCGCCACGAGCGACTGGGACGCCGGGATCTCGGGCTACAACGCGTTCTCTCGAGGCATCGTCCAGTCCCTCGCAGAGGCCACGATCGAGACCACGCCAGAGACCCTTCCCCGCAACCCGGGCGTCGAAATGCCCGAGGTGTCCTTTGCCGCGACGTTGCCCGATGGCAAACGGGTCGAGGTGGTGTCGATTCTTGTCGACAATGTCCGGACCGCTGGACCGGAGTTCGACGCGCGCTACGAAGAGCTCAGCTCGGACGCAGATCTCATTTTCTACAACGGGCACGCCGGTCTCGGCGCCAATATCCGGGCCCTTGCCGCGAAGGGCCACTGGGTGCCGGGCCAGTACGCGATCGTCTTCATGAACGGCTGCGACACCTACGCCTACGTGGATAGCGCGCTCTGGGATGCGCACGCGCGGGTTAATCCCGATGACCCGGAGGGCACGAAGTACCTGGACGTGATCACCAACGCGCTTCCCTCGTACTTCCGTTCGATGCCGCAGGCCACCCTCGCGCTGATCGAGGGCCTGCTCGCCTACGACGAGCCGCGGACCTACGAGCAGATCTTCCGCGACATCGACCGGGCCCAGGTGGTTCTCGTGTCCGGCGAAGCCGATAACGAGTTCGTTCCGGGAGGCGGCGGCGAGCCCGGCGGAGGTTTCGAAGGGCTCGAGGAGAGCGGCTACGTCGCGCAGGACGGGAGGCATCGCTTCTCGACTCCGGTGCTGGACACCGGGAGCTACACCTTTGTGCTCAGCGGTGACGGCGATGCGGATCTCTACCTGCGGGTGGGCACCGAGCCCAGCGAAGAGGTCTTCGACTGCCGTCCGTACCACTACGGCTCCGCCGAAGAGTGCCAGGTCGAGATCGGGACGCCGGCTCCCGTCCACCTGATGGTCCACGGCTATCGGCCCGCCAACTATCGACTCGTTGGCGCGGCCAACTGAATCTCGCCTGCTAGGGGGCTTCGAGCTGGATCGTGAGATCGTACGCCCCGTAGGGACCCTGATCGTCGTCGCTGACTTCGACCGTGCCCCCGACGCTGTCGAGGAGCACCATCGCGTCGCCATCCCCGGCGGTGGTGGCGACGTCGTTTCCGATGATAAACGGGTCTCCGGTTGGACCGGAGTTGCACCACTCGAAGTACCCGCTCGTGTCGTCGGGCCCGTAGAGAATCTTCTCCGCACACTCCAGTCGGGCGTGGCACTGGGCGCTCCCGCCGGTGTCCTCCACCCGCACGTCGATCACGCAGTTGTTGCCGACCGTTACCGGTCCTCCCGGCGATGCGGCGGTGACCGTCCCCCGAAGCTGTCGCGGGTCGGTGTTCACGCTGAAGTCGGTGTCCATCCCCTCTCCGAGCGCCGCGCCGAACCCGCGAAACATCGACGCGAGAATCCCCACCACGACGATCGCGGCACCGACCGCGCCACTGATCCGGCCCCACCAGAGGTGAGCCTCCCGCTCGCTGAGGTCGAGGGTCGCCCGGAGATTGTTCTCTTCGCGGCGAAGCGAGATCTGCGAAATGAGGTGAGGAATGTCGAGCGCGATGAGGGTTTGCTCGGCGATCGCTTCCTCCATCTGCCTTCGAACCTCTACTTCGACGCGCTGTGCGCTCGCGGTGCTCGCCGTCGCGGCAAGCATCTCGACGCTGACGGTCCCCGAGAGGTCGACGGCGAGGCCCACCCCCTGCACTGCGTCCAGCCAGTCGAGTTCGGGCGACGGCTCTTCCTCGGAGGACTCCTCGGGCGCCACGAGCGCACTTCCAACCATGGGGATCTCTCCGATCTGGTCGAGGCCCGGCGCTTCGAAGTCCAAGTCGCCGACCACCAGCCCGATCTGATGGTCGAAGAGCCCGAGCTGGCGGACCAGCGCGTCGGTCCGGGCGGGAGGCGTCGGTTCGGAACTTCCGTAGGCCCGCTCCAAGAGCGCGGTGACCCGTTCCGGGGGTGCGTAGACCCACACGTCGTCGCTCAAGCTTGCCAAGCTGTGCTCGCCGTAGACCCACATCTTCCGACCCTGGTGAGTGCGTCGTTCGAGGGTGGGGGTAGCCCGCGCCGGAGCGTTGTTCTCCTCGGCTTCGATCAAGATGTCGACTTCCTCCTCGTCCTGCGCCAAGCCCCGAAGGAGTCTTGCGACCTCGTCTTCGGCGAGTTCCATGGCGACGATCACGAGGTTTGCATCTTCCTCCTCCCGATTGGGCCGAGCGTTTGCAAAGACCGTCCATTTCACCCGCTCGAAGAGGGCGCTCCACTCCGCATAACCGATCTCGTCCTCGTCTTCGCTGGTCTCGCCTTCGCCTTCGGTCCCTTGGGGTGCGGGAGCGCGTTCGGCGCCTTCCGTCTCCGGGGCGGCTTCGGATTCGTCCGTGTCTTCATCGCCCATCGCTTCGATCGCCGCGGTCCAGTTGTCGAAGTCGCGGCCGATCACCTCGTAGAGCTCCGTCCGACGCACTTCTTCGGCGTTGATATAGCCGACGCTTCGGGTGTCCGGCGGGAGAAGCGCCTGAACCGAACGGCCGTGGATCAACGCCTGCGGGTTCGGCGCGGTGCGGGCCGCTCCCCCGCAGGCGCCGAGAAACGACGCACCGAGGAGCAGAGTGGCGATTGTGACGAACCGGGGGTGAACGAACACACGCATGCGATCGGTTGTCTCGTGCCCCCGCCCAGCCGTCAATGGGCGTCGGCGGCGCTCGAGCGTTCCGTGACTCCTCGAAGGGCGATCGCTCATCGCGGCGTTTCCCCCGCGTCGCTTCGTCCTGGTTCACGCGGGGATGCTCGGGAATCGAAGCCCGGAGGGTGGGGGCGCGGCAGCGAGGGGTTGGCGGTACCCGCGTCACGGTGCGGGAGCGTCCGGCGGAATAAGTCCTAGGCGCATCGAGGTCTCCCGATTCTCTCGCGCGAACGCCACAGTCAGTTCACCTCAACGAAGGAGCAGAAACGATGGATATCAAAGGAAAGACGGTGTTGGTCACGGGCGCGAATCGAGGAATCGGTCGCGAGTTTGTCGAGGAGCTTATCGCCCTCGGAGCCGGGCGAATCTACGCCGCAGCGCGAAGCAAGGCGGCTGTCCAGGACCTCGCCGAAAAAGACGCTCGGGTCACCCCGTTAGAGCTCGACATCACCAGCGATGCGGCGATCCACGCGGCGAAGCAGCAGGTCAGTGCGCTCGATCTTCTGATCAACAACGCGGGAACGCTGAAGTCGTTCAGCCTTCTCGAGGCCACGCGAGAACAGCTCGACCACGACCTCGGCGTGAACTTCTACGGTACGCTGAACCTCACCAAGGCGTTTGCCCCAGCGCTCGCGTCGTCGAAGGGAGGTGTCCTCAATGTGCTCACCCTGGTGTCGATGGCGAGCATGGCAGGCATCGGCGGCTACTCCGCATCGAAGGCGGCCGCCTGGTCGATGACCCAGGCCCTTCGTACCGAACTTGGAAAGAAGGGGGTGAAGGTGTTCGCGGTGTATCCCGGCGCGGTCGACACCGATATGATTCGCGGTTTCGAGATGGACAAGACTCCCCCGCGAGAGGTCGCGAAAAACAGCCTCGCCGCGGTGCAGGCGGATGAGCTCGACAGCTTTCCCGACCCGATGTCGAAGCAAGCGGGCGGCGCGTGGCTGAAGAATCCCCGCGCCCTCGAAGACATGTTCGCGAGCATGTGAGTCGGTCCGGCCCGGTGCGCTATCGACCGGAGACCGTTACCGGGCGGTCTTCTCGAGGGCTTGACGCGTCGCCTCCTCGACGAGGGAACGCTCGCCGTCGGGCCGGTCAAAGCGCATGGGCTCCCGAAGATAGAACATCGGGTTCGAAAGCCATCGGATGGTCCGGGTCGGGTTCTTCGACGAGCTGTGGAGCATCATCGGATGCATGAGGATCGCATCGCCCGCGGCCCCGGTCATCTGATGAAACTCGGCGCATTCGCGGGTGATCGCCATGGCGGTCTCTCGGCCCAAGAAGTCGACTCCGTCCGGGTGGTCGGCGAGGAGCCTTGCGACCTTGCCGAAGGAATCGGCGGCGATGAACGTGTTGCCGCCGTCGGGCTGAAGATCCGACAGCAGCACAAGGCCGATGAGTCCGTTTCGAAAGCCGTCGAGGGTCACCGCCTCGCTCGGGTCGTCGAGATGCCAGGAGCTATCGCCCGGTTTCGGGCGCTGGGGCGTATCGGTCCGATCCCCGAATGCGAGCACGAGATAGTTCGATAGGTGCTCCGTTTCGATCCGCTGTGCTCCGCCGAGGAGATCGCAGGCGGCGCTCCAGAGGCGGGGCGCGGCCTCCGCGAGGCGCACCATGCGATCGTCGAGCAAATCCGCGCGGCCGCGGCCCCAGGTCTCCGGCACGGTGGGGTCGTAGTCGGCAAGCGTGCCTTCCTCGGCACCGTAACGCCGAACCCAGCGGCCCGGTTCGGTCTGAAGCTTCTTGTTCGCCTCGGCGATCCACGCTTCGGCGAGCGTTTTGGGGAAAGCCGCGCGAACGTAAACGTAGCCTCGTTCCAGAAAGTGACGCACGTCCTCGTCCGAGAGCGAGCGGACCCGAGGGCGGGCTTGGGGCTTCGGGCCGGATCGGGCCGGTGGAGGGCGGCGCGGCCCGGTCAGTCCCGCGGCGCGAAGAAGAAGGGTGTGGGCTTGCATCCGGTCGTCGTCGTCGCTGTCGTGAGGCCCTCGCCCACGGTGGGGATAGTGGGGTACAAAACGGAGCCTGCCCTCCGGGGTTCGATAGGTGATGCAGGTGGACGAGCGGTTGCCCCCGGAGAGATCGAGGGCGCGCTCCACCACTCGGATCCGATCCGCGGACGACAGTTCGTCGTCGGGGTCCCGCGCGAACGAGACACCTTCGGTCCGGGCCGCATCGGACAGGAGACCCGGGGCTTGGCGAAGAAGCCGCTCGAACAGCGCATCAAAGGCTTCGGAGTGTCCTTCGGCGGCTTCGAGGAGGGCGAGTTCGAAGAACGCGCCGACCCGGGAGGGATGGAGTTCGCAGGCCCGTTCGAGATCCGCGCGCGCCTCCGAGAACTGGCCGAGACGCCGGTGCGCGCCACCGCGGTAGACATGGACCGCCGCACCGGTGGTATTGCCCATCGCCATGATCCCGTGGGCGGAAGTCTCGAGGGCCCGCGGGTTGTCGCCGGCGAGGGTATCGAGGCCGGTCAGGCCGATATACGCCCAGCGGGTCTGCGGGTTCTGTGCGATCGAGCCCTCGAGGTCCGCGCGAGCCCCGTCGAGGTCGCCGAGCCAAAGCCGGAGCTCGCCGCGATGGCAAAGGGGAAGCGCGCTCTCCGGGTAGGCCGCGATGACCTTGTCGAGGGCGGCCAGCGACGCCTTCGGGCCCGCGCTCCGCACCAGCTCGAGGGCTTTTCGGGAGTCGAAGCGAGGACCGGACACGTAGAGCGGTTGCCGTCCGATGCCTTGTTCACCCGGAAGCGAGAGCGCGGTGGATCGGTTGGGACCGATTCTTCGGAGCGCCTCTTCGAGCACCTCTCGGATGGCGTCGAGCCTTCCGCTTTCGAGGATCGGTCCGCTTCCCGGAACGATGGTGCGAAGGGCGGTCTCCATTTCCTCCAGCCGATGGGGACCGAGGCCAAATCGAAGGTCGGGATCGCCTTCATAGATGTTGCGAAGGAGGCGGAGAATCCAGGCGGAGACCAGAAACCCGTCGGCGCACATGCCGGCGCGGTGCAGCGCGTCGCCGGCCGCCTCGAAGCGTCCCGACCGGAGCTCGGCCTCGCCGAGAAACACCCAGGCTTCGGCGTCTTTGGGGTCGAGGCGCGTCGCCGCGAGAAGGTGTTCCCGAGCCGAATCGAGTTCGCCCGAGAAGAGGGCGACCGCGCCGGCGATCCGCTCGGTGCCACTTCTTGGAGGGAGGGCCTCGCGGAGTCGGTGGGCGATCGATGCGGCTTCCTCGAGCTCGGCGTTCCGAAGGGCGGTGGTGGCGCGGCCTTCGAGGGCTGCGGCGTCGCCCGGGTGCTCGCGTAGCGCCGTGGAAAACGACTCGCGGGCTAGGGGATAGTCAGCGATGCCGAGCCCCACCGCGCCGGCTTCGAGAAGATAGAAGAGATCGTGGGGTTCCTCGCGGAGGGCGCGTTTTACCGCCCGGCGCGCGGCTGTGGGATCGTTCATCCGCCGGCAGATGTGGGCGAGCTCCATCCACACCGCGGCGGCGGAGGGTTCGATCTTGAGCGCGGTCTCGGCGTGTCGTCGCGCGTCCTGATAGTTTCGCCCGGTCACGGAGAGCCGGAGCGCTTCGAGGCGCCATCGAAGGTCCCGCGGCTCGCGCGAGATCGCTTCTTCGATGAGCTGTCGCACATCGTCGGCGAAGCCCAGCCTTCCAGCACGGGTGATCGCAGAACGGTAGGCGAGCTTTGCGCTTCGGGGGTGGCGCCGGGCGGTCTCGGAGAAGAGCGCGAGCGACCGGTCATAGTCGCGGGTCAGGTAGAGGACCATCGCTGCGACGATCGAGACCACGGCACTGGGCGTTCCGCTCTCCGTCTGGAGCGCCAGCGCGCGATCCACGAGACGCCGGGCGGTTCCGAGCTGCCGGCCTTCCGTCGCGCGAAGGGCGACAAAGAGCACGGCCCTGGCGTCGCGAGCGGCCTCGGGCGGGAGCTCGTCATGGACGCTTCCCGGGACGGGCAGCGCGTCGAGGAGTGCTCGATAGCTTTCGGCGGAGAGACCCATCCTGTGCTGACCAGGTACGGGAGTGTACAACGAGAACGTGGCCGACCAGCCCGAGTCCGCGTCTTCCGAAGACGCTTCCGGAGGAAAGGGCACGGCGCGTTCGCGAATCGCTCCGGCGTACGGTTTTGCGGCGGCGTTTGCGGTCTACGGGGTCGTGGCGATCGTCGAGGATCTGCACCTCAACGATGAGGGGCTGCTGACGTACTACTTCGCCGCCATGGCGGGGGAGGCACCCCTCGATGTCCTCTTCTTCATGAAAAGCCGACCCGTGGTGAGCCTGGTGTTCCTACCGGTCGCGGCGCTCGGCCTCGACGCATTTCTCATCGCCCATGTGCTCGGAGCCTCGCTGGCGGTGGTGCTCGTCTCGATGGTCGCCGAGGCATTGGGCCATCGGCGCCCGTGGATCGCCGGGGCGATCATGGCGACATCTCCGCTTTATCTGGCCGGTGCGCCCGCGGGAATCTCCAATGTCGATGCGGTGGTCGGCGTCTGCCTCAGCGTTCTTCTTCTGGTGCGCGGACGACCGGGAGGGGCCGCAGCGGTGGCCGGGGCGCTTCTTCTGGTGCGGTCGGAGCTTGCGATCTTTGTCGGGGCCCTCGGGGTCTTTCTCTTATGGTCGGACCGTCGCCATCGACGCGCCATCGCGTTTCTTCCCGCGGTGCCCCTGGTCTACGTGGCTCTCGGGGCCATGTTTCATCGCGCGCCGCTCTGGGCGCTTTCCTTTCCACCGGCTCTCACCGGAGCTCCGCCGGGAAGTCCACACTTCGACGAAGGTTACGGCGGGGAGCTCGGTTCGGTGGGGGCAGCGCTGCTGGCGGTGACGCCGGCGCTCGGACTGGTCGGTGCGGTGTCGTGGGGACGGCTCCTGCCGATCGAACGGGCGATTCTGGGCTATGCCGCCGTCTTATTCTTGTTTCTGGTGGGCTTTCCGTTCCTCGGCTGGTTCAACTTCGACGATGCGCCGCGTTACCTCCTCCCGATGTTGCCGGCGGTCGCCCTTTTGGTGAGTCGTGCGCTGTCGGATCCCACGCCGTGGCGCGGAGGCGACGCGCTGGTGCTGGCGGGAGGGTTTGTCCTCGGTCTTTTGGCGTATGAGCAACATCGCCCCGAGCTTCTTTGGGCGGTGGTTCCTTGGGCGGGGCTGATCGCGGTTCGCTGGGGGTCGCTCGCCGCGCGGCGCTTTGTGAGCGCGGTTCCAACGCTGGCCGTGCTTTTCTTGCTCGGGGCGTCACCGCTCTTGATGCCGGCGACCGAGATCCTTCCCGCGAAGGCGCGGCTTGAGGCGCTCCTCGCGGCATGCGAGGGGGCGAGCGCGCCGGTCTGTGCGACCAACGCGCATCTGCTTCGGACCTATGGCGAGCGAAGCGGACGGGACGTCGAGCGGGTCCGATATCTCCTGCAAATGGACCAGCGGTACGAGCTCGAGACGCTTACCAATCCGGAGGTCGGTCAGCGAGCCCGGATCTTCGAGCTCCTCGACGCACACTTTTACGCGCCGCCGATCGACTTCGATGCGCTGCCGGAGGGAAGCCTCATCGTGGTCGAGGAGGACGCCCGATTCACCGCCTCGGTCCCCGCGCATTTTGAAGCGACCGCATCGGAAGCGGCCTCCAACGGGGGCGACGCGCAGGGCATTCAGATTTTTCACTGGAGGGAGCGATGACCCAGCCGGGCGCTCGGCGTCAGAAGCTCCTGACGATCTATCCGGTGCTGATCGGGCTCCTCGCGATCGGCCGGTTGGCCTATGGCGATGGGACCGCGTTCGAGAGCGAGTCCCCCACGTCGGTTCCTGAAAGAACACTGAGTGCGGAGGCGTCGGCTCTCGTTTCAGGCCTGCGGGTCGGCGATAGCCTTGGCGGGTGGGAAGTGGAGCAGGTGTTTGGCCCCGACGACGGCGCGGTCGAAGTCTGGGTCAAAAATGGCGAGCTTCGGATTCCGCTCCGTATCGTTCCCATCGGGAGCCGCCCGCACGAAGCGCCCGAGCAAACCGACCGAGTCGGGATCTACTACGGCTCTCCCATCGACGACACCGGTCGAGGCATCGGCCCCCCCGTCGACACCATCGAAGTCATCGACGCGATCCGAGCCCTCCGCGACCGCATCGACCGAGAGGCCCCCCTACCGTTCTGAGCGTCCCCGGGACCGGGTTAGCCCGCATCGGTCACCAGAGGTGAAGGATCGCGTTCGAGAGTGCTGGGTTCCCGCGGACCTCGGACTGGAAGACGCCACAGCTGTACTCGACGTACCGCGAGGACGGCTGGAGGGAGAAGGCCGTGGAGAAGGCCCGGGGAAGGTGGCGCTTTCGGGCGCGAGACACGCCGACTGGTGACCGATGCGGG
>JBCCZL010000252.1:0-13083 GCA_039187775.1 Myxococcota bacterium | reverse complement strand
CGTGCCGAGGTCCCCGAGCTCAACCCAAAGGGCTCTCACGGTTCGGTTCCCATGCAGCTCGCCTCGAGCCGGGCCGCGAGCGGGGTTCCCTGAAAGCGGCGGAGAAGCTCCTGCCCGAGCCGACGGGCTTCTTCGGTTCGGCCAAGATCGCATAGCGCGAGCACCCGAGTCGTCTGGCGATCGCGGCTGAGCTGCCCGCGCGGAAACGCCGCCGCATGTTCGGCAAGCAGCGCAAGCGCTTCCGTCGGATCGCCGGCCCGGCGCGCAGCGTCCGCCGCTCGAAGGAGTCGGACTTCCTCGAGAAGCGGATCCGCGGTCTCCGGAGGTGTGTCCTCCGCCAAAGGTTCTCCCTCCTCCATGGAATCGTCTGGCGGAGAGGCGGTCGGTGGTGATACGTGGCGCACAGTTCTCGGCGCGTTCCCCGATGGGCGTCGCGGTTCGACTGCTTCGACGGGGGCGGGTGCCAGCTCGACCGATGGCGACGGTATTTCGGGGGCCTCGTTCGACTCCTCAGGGATGGTCGGCTCGAGCGCTGGCTCGCTCGGCTCCTCGGAACCGCCGACATCGGCATGCGCCGCCTCGTCGGTCGATTCCGCGACCGTCGTCTCCGCACTTTCCGGCTCGACGATCGCGATGCCCCCGACCACCGCGGCACCGACGGCGACGCTCAAAAGACCCACCGCGAGCACTTTGGCCGTCGCGCCCGCAAACAACGTGGTGCCAACGCCCGCCGCGGTTCCCGTGGCTACCGTTCCCGCCGAGGCTCCCGTTAACGCGGAAGCCCCTGTCAACGCCGTTCCCGCAGATGCGGTGCCCGCCGACGCGGCGGTCGCTGCTCCCGCCCCCACTGCCACCGCCTGCAGCACTGACGCGTACACCTTATCTTCGGCCGCGTCGTGTGGGTCATCCGCATCGCGGACATCGTCGAGGAAGGCCCGCGCCGCACTTGAAAGCTCGAGATCATCGGGCCCGCTCACGCGCTTCCCTCCTCTCTCGCCCGGTGACGTGCCAGGGCCTTTTCGAAGACGCTTCGAGCCGCCCGAAGACGTGAGTAGACGGTGTCCGTGGGGACGCCGAGCGCTTCCGCGATCTCCGGTCCGCGCATCTGCTCGAGCTCCGACAGAATGAACACCGTCCGCTTATTGTCATCCATCGATTCCAAGATCGCATGGAGAACTTCGGCTTGGCGTCGTTTCTGGGCCTGCTCCGCCGGGCCGTCCCGCTCGGTGGCTACGGTTTCGACCACCAGCTGCTCGGTCGGCTTGCGGCGGCGACGACGGCGGTAGTCGCTCGCCACGCGCTGGGTGATTCGGAAGAGCCACGTGTGGATCGACGCCCGACCTTCGAACTCGTCGAGCCGGCGGTGGACGACCACGAACACATCCTGCACCGCATCTTCCACCTGTGAGTCTGGGACTCCAAGACGCCGAAGGCACCGCCATACGAATCGGAAGCCCTCCCGATAGACCTCTTCGAAGGACCGTTCCTCGCACCGCACCCTCGGAGGCACCTTCGCATCGAGGGGCACGGCCATCACGGTAAGCATCGCCGAGGAACAGTGGCCAGACCGGCCAAATCCCGTCGAAGAAAATCACGCAGGGAGGAGATGAGCCAAACATGGCTCATCCGAAGTCAATTTCAGACGCTCTAGTCGAAGCCAGCCCCAAGCCGAACCAGCCCACGACCAGTGAGGAGGGCGGGTCGATGCACCTGGCCGACGCCTCCGATCTCGAACTCGGGCCGAAACACCCCGAGCCGCGCGGTGAGGAGCAGCTCGACGAAGAGGGGGCCAAACAGGCGAAGGCTCCCGCGAAGCCCTCCCCCGACGGAGAACGCGGGGGCGACGCTGGTCTCGGGATCGCTGATCCCGGTGCCTTCTCCGAAGAGCGCAGCCCCAGTCACCTCGAGGGTCGGCCCGACTTCCCCGCGCACCCACGGAAACACCCACTGAGCGCTGACGCTCGCATCGACGGCCTGGAGATTGCCCCCCGCGCTCGCGTCCGCTTCGACGAAGCGGGAAGGAAAATACGCGGCCCGAATCCCGAAGCGAACCGGGCCGGCCCGAAGGGTCCCGCCCGCGGAGAGCCCAGCGGAGGTACCCTCGAGAAGCCCCACATCCGCGGCCACACCAACCGCAAGGGTCCAACGATAAGGCAGGGGAAGCGCAGCGGGCGCGCCCGCCTCTACATTCGCGGCATCTTCCGGGCTCTGCGAGCTCCGTTCAGAGGCCTCGGGGCGAGCATTCAACGGGTCCGAACCGGCGTCTTCCGTGGGCGCTCGCTCCCCGCTCGCATTCTCCAACTGCGCGGAAGTATCGGTGCTGGCTTCCGAGTTGGGTTCGGTCTCCGCATCCGAAGAGTCCGTCGACGAGTCATCCGAGGACTCGACCGGTGAATCAACCGAAGAACCGTCGGGGTCTTCCGGTTCGGGAAGGCGAGCATTGGGATCGATGAGGAGCGCAAGGATGACGACCGCGGCCTCCGCCAATGCCTCACAGCTGGTCGCCCGCAGGGTGCGATTGTCCGCCTGACCCGCGCGCTCCGTCGTCAGCACGAGTACCCATTGGTCGTCGAGTGGCTCGAGCCTCGCCCGGGCCATGATGCGCGGACCGCCCGGACTCGCCTCGAGGTCGACCGCATCGCGGATTCCCGCGACGAGCACCGCGGACTCGGGACACTCCGGCAGCGCCGGCCACTGCAGCTCGAGCGGCAGCTCTTGGGCGTGCCCGGGCGTGGCCATGGTGAGACCGGTAAGGGTCGCGAATGCCACCGACAACGCCAACCAGATCGACGACCGTCGAGCCATCCCCCGGAAAGTACGCCAATTCACAACGTCATGTCCCCCGGCGCGTCCCACGACGCGGATTTGCGCCGCTTCCAATGCTGCGGATGGGACCTTGGCCGGGATCCCTCGGGGCTCTACTGCGGAACGCGACGCGGCTAAAAAATCGAAATTGTCTCAACAGAAATTCTCGAGCTCGGCCACAGGACCTCTCGAAAGCGAAAGGAGCTTCTGACTCATGTCTCGAAATATTTGGCTTACTGCGGTGCTCACCCTGTGCTGCACTCCCGTGTTGATGGGCGCCGACGATTGCGACAGCGATCCGCCCGCCCGCCCCGAAGCCGGCACCCCCGATGGCGGAACGGACGCGGCGCCTCCGACGACCTGCTATGTCGGCGGGTGCTCCAGCCAGCTCTGCTCTTCGACGCCCGGCCTCGCGAGCACGTGCGAATGGCAAGACGAATACGCGTGCTACCGAGACGCTACCTGTGAAGTCCAAGCCGACGGCCAATGCGGATGGACCGAAACGCCCAAGCTCACCTCCTGCCTTGGTGGAAACCCAGAACCCATGCCGGGGCCGTGTTTCGTTGGCGGCTGCTCCGGTCAGATCTGCTCCGACGCTCCCGGCGCACCGTCGACCTGCGAGTTTCGCCCGGAGTACGCGTGTTACCGCGACGCCGCATGCGAACGCCAGTCGGACGGCATGTGCGGATGGACCGAAACTCCCGAGCTCCTCGCGTGCCTGACTCCGAACCCGCCTCCGACGCCCGGGCCCGCTCCCTGCTACGTCGGAGGTTGTTCCGGCCAACTCTGCACCGACACCCCAGGCGCGGCGAGCACCTGCGAGTGGCTTGAAGAGTATGCCTGCTACCGAAGCGCCAGCTGCGAGCGCCAAGCGGATGGTGCCTGCGGGTGGACCGAGAGTCCCGCTCTCCAGATGTGCATCGATTCCGCACGCGGAAGCTGATCCGAACCCACCCACTCGGGAAAGCCCGCACGCGGCGACTCCTCTCGGGGTCGCCGCTTTTGCTGTCGCCTTCCCCAAAACTGTCTTGGGCGAGCTTCATCGCTACGATGGCGAAGTCGAGCCGCATCGGTTCGTCGCCAAGCCGCGCTACTATCCACCCCGCGACGGCGCGGCAAATCCCGACGGGTTTCTCCGCGTCGACTTCAAAGACGAGTCTCGAATCCGCTCCCACATCGGGAGCGGCTTTAACCAGTACGCCGGCGTCTTCCGCGGCGACATCGTCGCGATCGAACAGATCGGTCCGAACGACGACCACGGCGACAGTTGTCATGAGCGCGGCTCCGAAGTCACCACGGTTCTTCACCCGACGCCAAAATCGTCGAGGGGTGTACCCGATGCGATGCTTTTGGAGCTACGATGAAAGAGTGAGGGCTCTTCCTTGGTTGGTGGTTGCGGCCACAGTCGCAGCGTGGATGCCTGCCTCCGCGCCGGTGTCTGCACAAAACACGCCCGCGTTCTACGGCGCCGGCGAAGCCGCGTTCGCACTCGCGATCGAAGAAACGTTCTCCAACTGGGGAGTGTTCGCTCGCATCGACGGTCGCGTGGGAGAGCGGGGCGTTCGCGTCGACGATGCGAATGTCGGCTTTCCCAACGGCACCCTCGTCATGGTATGGCAGACCCAGGTTCTCGACCGAACCGCCGCCGCACAGGCCGGCCGGTACTTCCTGACCCGGATCCGGGGGAGACGCGACTACGGCTTCGAATTCGTCAATCCCTGGCCCGACGACTGGATAATGCTCCCGGGAGCACAACTCGTGCGCGTGAACGAGTTTGCTGACGTCACGATTCCCCAGAGCGCAACACTCGAGGTCAAACCCTGGGACCCGCTCACTCAGACGGGCGGGATCATCGCATTCGCGGTGAGCGGAACACTCGACCTCGAGGGCACCATCGAGACCTCGGGGGCGGGCTTTGCGGGCGGCGCAGGCACGCTCCCGGACCGCTGCGACACTGGCGGATCGCTAGAGAACGGCGGAGGAGTGGTCGCGAGCGCGATGAGCGTCACCGGTGGTGTCGCGCCATCGCATCGCGGCGGCGGAGGCGGAGGGGCCAACGGGGGGGCTGGAGGCGATGGTCGGGCCGTTGGATTCAGCGACGCGATGGGGCCTTGCACGACGCTTCCGCGCACCTCTGGCGGGCAAGTGTTGCCCGAGTTCGGTCAGGCGCCGGATCGCCTGTTCCTAGGCGGCGGGGGCGGAGCAGGCGGTGAAGTCACGCTCGAGGGAGGGGGATCAGGGGGCGGCGCGGTGTTTATTCGAAGCCTCGAGATCGTACCGGTCGACGGCACCATTGCTGCCGATGGACTTCCGGGAGGGCCTCGCGGGGGTGGCGGTGCGGGCGGAACGATCGTGCTCGAGACGGGTAGTTCCTGCGCGCTTAGCCTCTCCGCCCGCGGGGCGACTTCAGGAAGCGGCGGGGGCGGCGGCGGCGGCGGCGGGCGCCTATTCAGCGGGTGCCGCCACGCTGCGGATGGGGGCAACAGGACCGGCCCCGGGAGCGGGCCCGCCTCTGGCGGTCCGGGCCTCGAGGTGCCGCTCCCGCCAGCCTCCGCCATCCTGGGCTGCGACCCCGACAACGACCCGTGTCCCCTCGGCTCTCTTTGTTATGTCGACGCGTGTGTCGCGGGTTGCCTCGATGATTTGGGCTGCCCGGGAGCAGAGCTCTGCAACCAGGAGCAGTTCCCGGACGACGACTACGGCGATTGCCAGCTGGCGTGCACGGTCGACTCGATGTGTGCGGCCGGGGCCGAGATTTGCGTAGACGGCATGTGCCGAGCGGGGTGCCGAGTAGGGAGCGCGGACTGCGAGAACGGGCTCGAGTGCCTGCCGACCGGCAACGCCGGCGAAGGAAGTTGCGGCTGCATCTCCGACCGCCAGTGCGACGGGACGGAAGTCTGCGTTGACGGAAGCTGCGAGGTCCCGGTGAGTCCAAACCCGGGCGGCCCCCCGATCGAGCCCCCCAATCCCCCGGTGGAACCGCCGAGCGCGGGCGGCTACTCGTTCTCGGGTGGCGGCTGCAGCGTCACCGCTCCGCCATCTCCGACCGTACTGCTCGTACTCGGACTCTTCCTGCTTCGGCGCCGGCGTTAGCCCGGGAAAATCACGAGAGGTGATCGATATCGTTCGCACGTGGCGAATCCCCGCGACCTCGGCACGTCAGGCCCGTTCCAGCACCACGCTCATGGTTACCCCCGCGGCGCCACAGATCGACAGCACCGCGGTTTCACGGTCGGCCCGTTCGAGTTCGTCGAGCGCGGTGGAGAGCAGTATCCCACCGGTGGCCCCGAGCGGATGCCCCATCGCGATCGCGCCTCCGTTGGGATTGACACGTTCGGAGTCGAGGTCGAAGGCGCGGCGGAAATGGAGCGGCACCGCGGCAAACGATTCATTGATCTCGAACACATCGACCGACGCCGGGGCGAGGCCGGCGGTCTGCAGGGCCGTACCCACCGACGGAACATTGCCGTCCAGCATCAGGATCGGCTCGGCGGCATGGTTGGCAAACGAAAGAATGCGGCCGCGGCGCCCAAGGCCAAGCTTTCGGACGCCATCCTCCGACGCCAGCACCGCCACGGACGCTGCATCGGCCAACGCTGGAGAAGTTCCCGGAGTATGGAGATGCTGGACCTCGCCGAGCTCGGGGTAGCGCCCGAGTGCCACCGCATCCGCCCCGGAAGCCCCAAGCTTCGCGTAGGCCGGCGCGAGTCCCGCGAGCAGCGCGGGGGTCGTCTCTTCGCGAATGTTCTCGTCCTTCTCCACCGACGACCCATCGGGGCGGGGAACGTCGACGATCGAACGAAAGCGGCCTTCGTTTCGGGCCCGTGTCGCCCGAGTTTGCGATTCCGCCGCGAGCTCATCCAGCTCGGACCGCGAGAACCCCTCGCGCGTCGCCAAGAGGTCGGCCGCCACGCCCATGTGAATGAACCCGGTTGCCCGGGCCACCTCGGGGTCGGCATACCAGGGGCCGTTGTCGGAGAACATCGGCACGCGAGACATCGATTCGACGCCGCCCGCCACCACCACGTCGGCTCCTCCCTGGATCTGGAGCGCGCCAAAGCGAAGCGCGTCGAGCCCCGAGGTGCACGCCCGATTGATCGTCCCTGCGGGCACCTGCCATCCGGCATAGAGCGACGACACCTTCGCAATGTTCGAGCCGAGGTCGTGGGTCTGCGTGGCGCAGCCGAGCACCAGCTCTTCCACTAGCGTCGGATCGACGCCCCGCGTCTCCAGCGCTCGGTACAGCACCGAGAGGAGCTCGACCGGCCGGACCAAGTGAAGTGACCCCGCCGGCCGGCCCTTCCGGGCGGGGAGGCCCCGGCCCCGCGGAGTCCGGAGCGCCTCGACAATGTACACGGGCTTCACGGGTCCTCGTCAGTCGGTGACCGCTCAGGCGCGCACAACGAAGCTCGCGAGCGCCGAGCAGGGTCCCCCGATATTCATCGTCTGCGCGACCCGTGCCCCGGCCACCTGGCAATCGCCGGCGCGGCCGCTCACCTGTCGAGCTGCGTCGTGAAGCATCCGGACCCCGGTCGCTCCGACCGGGTGTCCGGCTCCGATGAGGCCCCCGCTCGGGTTGATGGGGAGGGCGCCACCCTGGGCGATCGTTCGGTCCTGAATCGGCCGCGCGGTCTCACCCTCGGGCACGAAACGAAGGTGGTCGAGGATCGCATACTCGGTGATCGAAAAGCAGTCGTGAACTTCGAGGCAGTCGAGCGCGTGAGGCCCTTCGAGTCCCGCGCGCTTCCACGCGTCCTCGAAGGTCTGGCGAAGTTCTGGGAACACGTACGGCTGCCCGCGCGTGGCGCGGAGCTTCTCCTCGAGGTGCATCGGCGACGTTCGGTGGCCCCAGCCGACGATTCTCGGAATTGACTCGAGGGGCACGTTTCGCTCCCGCGCCCAGCTCGCGGCACGCTCCGGCGAGGCGAGGATGACCACCGCCGCGCCGTCGGTGACCTGACCACAGTCTTGCCGCCGGATCTCGCCTTCGATCCGGGGGTTCTTTTCGTCATCGGCGCTGAACGACGCCGCTTCGAACGTCCATTTCCGGGTTTGGGCCCGGGGGTTTCGCTTCGCGTGGTCGAAGTTGATCGCGGCGATCTCCCAAAGCACGTCGCTGGCGACCCCGTACCGTTCCACGTACTCCGCACGAATGCGGTCGAACATCGCCGGCCACAGATAGGTGGCATCCACCGACTCGTGGCCGGTCCACGCCGCGGTACCCAGGTAGTCCGCCGCGGTCTTGCCATCGACATTTCGCATCAACTCGATGCCCGCCACGCAGGCGAGCTCGTAGCGGCCGGCCTCGAGCTCCGCGGTCGCCGAAAGCACCGCCGCACTCCCCGATGCGCAGGCGGCTTCGTGCCGACTCGCCGGAACCCCGCGAAGGTCGGGATGAAGGCTCGCCACAAGGCCACCCAGGTGACCCTGATGTGAAAAAAGCTCGCCGTTGAAGTTCCCGACGTGCGCCACATCGACATCGGCCGGCGCGACCCGTGCGTCTTCGAGGGCTCCCTCCACACCCTCGCGAAGCAGGTCGAAAATGTCGAGGCCTTCGCGGGCGTAGTTGCGCGCAAAGTCCGTTTGATAGCCGCCGAGGATATAGATCGATGAAGTCACGACCCACCGAGCCAGCAGCCGTGAAACCCGAGCGGCACTCGCTGCGGGAGCTTGATCTTCGCGATGGGGCCGTCGGCGACGGCGCGGGCATCGAAGAGCCAACCCTCGGACATCATCGTGTCGAGGTTGGTCACAAAGGTCGAGAGGTACCCATCGTCTTCGGCGGTACCGCCGTCCGCCGGCCCGAAGGCGACCTCGCTCCCCACCACGCGATCGCCAAACTCGAAGGTATCGGCGCGGTCGGTCTCCGCGTCGTACTTGATCACAGAAGCAAAGGTGAGGGTCTGGGTCTTGCCGAGGCCGACATGGTAGGAGTAGCGCGACTTTCGCCCGAGATAACGGTTGTTGATCGCAGGAAACTCGTTGTTCCGGTCGTCGAGGTCTTCTTCGGTGGTCTCGCCAGTTTCGAGATCAAAACGCCAGCGATGAAACGTGGCCGTGATCCGAAGGTTGGCCATGATTTTGGCCCACTCTCCATCCTGAGGATCGGGAGCAGGCGCTGGGTCGACGACTCGACACCCCACCATCACCACTGCGTTGTCTTCCTCCCAGGCGTTGGCAATGTGATAGATGTAGCACGGCTCTGCTTCGAACCAACGCACATCGCTTCCGTGCCGCGGCACGATGCCGAACCGGGACGGCAAGTCGGGATAGTAGCCGACGACCCATTTTTTCTTCTGGAGCGCTTCCGGCCGATAGAAGAACGGAAGGTCCATGAGAATCGAGTAGTTCTCGGTGGCCGCCATGTCGTGCGGAAGGCGAGGGCCCGGAAGATCGATCGGCACGTAGTGGCGAAGCGCAAGCTGCTCGTCGACCACGCCGTAGTGCAGGTAGGGTTCGGTGACGCCGTAGTTGAAGAAGAGCAGTTCGCGGGTCCGCTCATCGACCTTCGCGTGCGCGCTGATCCGGAGCGGAGCGTCGTGACCAAAGCGCGTCGGCCCTTCGGTCTCGAGGGTTTCCGGGTCTACGACATAAGGCTCACCGCAGATGTACCAGGACGCGATCAAGCGATTCTGAAACGCGACGACGTCGGTGTTCGCGGTGTCCTTGTAGGGCGCACCTTTCGGATTGGCCTTCGTCGGCTCAAGGAGGCCGCTCCACTGCGCGACCTCCTTCGCGTCATCGGCGGCGAGGCCTCGCGTCCGAACATAGCGGTTCCGGTAGGCCACGCGTCCTCCGCCGAACCGAAGGGCGTGGAGCATCCCGTCGCCATCGAACCAGTGGTAGCGGCCCTTGGGAGCGTACTTTGCGTTGGGACCATTTCGAACGTAGGACCCATGCAAGTCGCGGGGGATCTCTCCTTCGACGGTGAGGTTTCCCTCATCGATCTCGCGCTCCACAGGTCCAAATGGGCCGCTAAAGTAGGGATTATCCATGGCGCCAAATCGTAGCGTGAAACGACCTGCACCGCCCGGCGGAACTTCTCGCCGCGCAACGCGTCCCACTCTCTATGACTAACCTGCGACTACGACGAGAGCCGAAGGATTTCGGAGTATGCGCCAGGACAGACGGCGCATCGAAGGGCGGAACGCACGAGCGGAGCTCGCGGAACCGAAACCGTGGAGGCGTTTCACCCCGGTGTACGGGAAGACGAAGTCCTCTTTGGATCGGCGGCTCGACCGCGGTCCTCCTACTCCTTGTCGGTTGCGCCAATACGACAAACCCGACGCGCACGGCCGAGGCGCCGGAAGTTCGCACCCCCGCGCCCGCACACCGCGAAGCGCCCGCTCCGATCCCCGAACCTCCCGGGGAACCGGCGGGGCCCAAAGCGAGAGCGCTCGTCAAGCTGATCGTGCTGGGTGAGTTTCCTGGAGAGCTGACCGCATCGGTGACCACCGGACTGCAGCGAGAACTCCAAGTCGACGTCGAAACGATCGACGGAGTCCCACTTCCGGAAAGTGCGTATTACCCACGGCGGCGGCGCTACCGCGCAGATCGACTCCTCGACTTCCTGAACGAGCACCTCGAAGGAGCGCCGGAGTCCACCCGGGTCCTCGGACTGACCTCGGTCGACATCTCCACCACCAAGCCTCCGTATGAAGACTGGGGGGTGTTTGGGCTCGGCGAACTCGGGGGGCGGTCCTGCGTGATATCGACCTATCGACTTCACCGAAGCGCGCGCAACGCGGAGCATCTCGATTTTCGAGTGACCACAACGGCAATTCACGAAGTCGGCCACACCCTAGGCCTCGAGCACTGCTCCGAGCCCACCTGCATCATGCGCGACGCCGAAGGAAGCATTCGCACCGTCGATACGAGCTCAGGGATCATCGAGCCCGAGTGCCGTCGCGAGCTCGACGAAGAGAGCCCACCGGTTCTCGAATACCAACACCTCGCCCCGTTGGAAGAAGCCACCGCGCCGGAATAGACCGAGAGCTCGACGGCTTACCGTCGACGCCGAAGAGCGAGCGCGATGAGAAGCATCCAGCCGCCTGCCTCTTCGATGGGAACCGCTTCGCAGCCGCTCAGCGTGCCCCGCGAATCCTCCATGCCCCCTACCCGGTTCGGCGGAACAAAACCTCCGGCGCCTCCTTCCGGAGCGCCGCCCTCGCGGGTTCCTCCGTCCGAAACGGATCCATCGGGCACGGATCCGTCCGACGATGGCGTTCCGGGTCCGGAGATTCCCCCGCTGCACGCGGCGGTCCCACGCCCCTCGATACATCTCGTTTCCGCGGGGCAGGCTCGGGGTTCGCGCAAGTTGCCGCGGCCATCGCAATCGGCGATGGTCCCGTCGGGAAGGCACACGCTGTGGATCTCCGGACGCTCGGAGGGGGAGCTCACGCAGTACTCTGAAACACAAATCGGTTCTCCCAGGCCGAGCGAACAGGTGCTCCCGGAATCGGCGCAGTCGCGACGACTGCAGTCGGCCCCGAGCACGACCGTTCCGTCGCAGCCAGGGGTGCAGTCGCAGGCCCCATTCGAAAAGCCCCCCGCCGGAGTGCGCCTCATTCGCGCATCCGTCTCTGGGCCATAGCTGCCGTCCTCCGCGATTCGATCCGAGGGATGGTTCACGTTCCAAAGTCGTTGAAAAGCAAGAACGGCATCCGAACGGCGGTCCGTGCCGGCGCAATCGAAGTGAACCGGATCGCGGCTCCCGAGCCAGCTACAACCTGCGCTCTGAAGCGCCCCGCGGCGGGAACTATGGTTCGATACGTCGACGGCCCGGCCGCTCTGATGATTGCTTCGCCCCGGTCGCGCTGCGAGCCCGCAGCCTCCAGATTCATAAAGGACAAACTGATCCGCGAGGGTACGGAATGCCGAGGTCACGCGGATCTCTCCACTCGCGGCCGCACTCCACAACGCGTCCCGCGCACTCGCCTGTAGATACGGGTGCACTCGGCTCGACGTGAGCGTGATGTTCGGATGAGGCGCGAAGCGCACGAACTGGCCCGGCCGAAGACACATCTGAGCTTCCGCGAGCTGGCGTGAGATCCCTTCGAGGCCCGCGGTGCTGCATTGACCTCGTCGCGCAAGGTCCGCCACGGTCTGGGCTTCGGCGAAGGAGGCCTGCGCCATCACCGTCGCGAACATCAGCACCGACCACCGCATCGCATCCGGGCAGTGCACACGATGTGCCTGGTTCGTCGCACGACGAAGGCATCGCCGTTGGGTTGCGAATCCCCAAAAAGGCGCGGACCTGCGTCAAAGCGCCGAGCCGAACTGACGCAACGGAACCGCACACGACGGCCAATCACTGGTCGGTCGGCCCCAGCGCCGCGTACCCCAAACCCCACTTACATGAATGGAACCCGCCTACACATCGAACGCCTGCCCTCGAAGTAGTGCACGCACTCGTCTTCGTCTTGCGCAGCTGGGGTCACGCCAGCGTCTTCGGCCGTTCGCTCCACCATCCGTGGAGGTGCCCGTGGCTCGGGTGGTGGATGAGCCTCGGTGCGTTGATCGCGGTCGCAGGCTGTCAAAGACTGGAATTCGAATCGGAGACGAGGTCTCACCACGATACCTAACCCGCTGAAATCACGTTGGCACACCCAAGTTCAACCACGGATGACCGCCGATCCTGAGCGCCTAATTTCGGCTACTTACACGTCGTGGTGGGGCAAATAGTTACCTCGTCCCCAAAAGTTGTTTTGGGATCGGTCAGGTAACGAAAAAGCCCGCAGCGTGTCACGGGCCAATCGAGGAGCCGCCTCGTCGACCTCCGGGGGCGTCTCGGTTAGCCACTGGCCTGCTATTCCACGAGCTTGGCCATGCGCTCCCGAACCTCCTCTGGGGCATCGGCCAACCATTCATGGGGCACTCGGAGGAACTCACCTTCCAGGATCTCGATGATTCCCTCGGCAACCACCCGCTCCTCGGGCCAGCTCCGCACGATCTCGCGAACCGCAAATTCGACGGAGCGAGGATGGCGGCCGAGCACCGCCGCAAGAAACTCCCGCACCCTCGGCGTTTCCTTCCGAAGCCCTCGAACGATCCGCTCGTGGGCTTCATCCAGGCCGCTCCGCGAGCACGCATCGTAGAAGGCCAGCCGGACGTCGACGTCCGACTCAGTGTCTGCGTGCGACAACACCGGCTCAATGCGGCTCGCGATGGGCGAACCGCTCCGCCCAAGCCAATGATTCGCCTGACCAAGCGCGTGCCAGATCGCCTCCCGTACCTTGCTGACCGCGGGCCCCTGATTCTCGGCCGCGGTCAGCGCTT
>JBCCZL010000251.1:0-13089 GCA_039187775.1 Myxococcota bacterium | reverse complement strand
TCGGTCGCGATCGCGCAGACCTCGGCACCGATGGAGAGCTCCGATGTGCTCACACCCGAACGGGGGCGGTTCGGGTGCCTTCGGTGGCGCTGGATGAGCTCCGGGATGCATCGGGCGTGGAACCCTACGGAACTGCGCTTTGCGTGCTCACCGAGGCGGGGGAGGTTTGGTGTCAGCGCCGGGAGTCGACCCGTGATCCGTGGCAGGAGTTTCTCCAGGTGGATTCGTTTTCCGGCGCGCGGTCGCTCCTCTCCGGGCGAGGTCGAAACTGTGCGTTCTTTGCAGATGATTCCTTTGAGTGTGCCATTGATGAACCAGGGGGATACGACGGGCTCCCCGCCCGCTGGAACGGTGAAGCCGGAGTCGCACCGTTTCGCGGGACCATTCCCTACGCGATGTGCGTAGCCCGATCGACCGGAGAGGTGGATTGCCGCGGTATCCACCGAAACGGCCTTCTGCGGGTTCCGACTCCCGCCCGCATTCGGCTCGACCCGCGTTAGCGGTTTTGATCCAGCCGTTGGCGCATGGCCTCGGCCTGATACTCGACGTTGATAAATCGCTCGTGCCAGGAGGAGGCTTCGATGCGGCGAAGGAGCCGGCGGGCTTCTTGTCGGTCACCGAGTGCCAACTGCTCTTCGGCCTGCCGCAGGAGCCAGGTTGGATTTTCCGGCTCGGCCCTCGCGGCCCGGCGCCACAGCTCGTCGGCTTCCTCGAGCATTCCTTCCTCTCGAAGCGCGGCCGCGACGACCTCGTAAGACGACCCCTCACCGGGATGACGCTCGATCGCCGTTGAAAGATGGCGAAGGGCCTCCGAACGTTGGCCGTGAGTGAACAGGCTTCGAGCCACCAGCGGATCGATGGCGGGGTTGCCCGGGTCGATTCGACGCCACTGACGGGCCGCGGCCACGAGCTTCGCCAGAATCGGGTCCGGCTCCGCTGCTTCAAGGCTCGCCCGGTCGAGGCTCCGAAGATACGCGCCGCGAAGCTGTCGGACCGCGCTGAGCGGGGCTCCTTCCTCGGCTTGCCGTGCGACCGCGCGTTCATAATAGCGAGCCGCGTTCTCTGCCTGGCCCTCTTGAATTGCAAGGTCTCCCGCGCGGCGCAGGGTGATCACGCTTGCGTCGGCTGACTCGGTTGCCGGTGCGAGTACCCGAAGCGCCCCCGAACGCTGGCCGAGGCTCTGAAAGAGCTGAGATAGATGGACCCGATCTTCGCTGGAGAGCTCCATCCGGAGGATCTGCGCGAGGGTTCGTTCGACGTCGCGGAGGGCCGACGACACGTAGCTTCGACTGAAGGCGGCGAACGACAGAAACGTCCGATAACTCGCGACAGTCCCCTGGGCAAACGCCTCATCTCGCAGCCGGTGGTGGAACCGCTGAAGCCGCGCCGGTCCTTCGGTGCTGCTGATGAACGCGCGAATCGGTGAGTAGTTGAAGAGGAGCGGCCGGCCGTCGTGGAGCTCCGCCAAGACCCGCGCTTCTTCGCAGTCGGCGGCGCGGTCATAGCGGTTCGCCCGAAGCCACACTTGGCAGGCGGCGGCTGTGGCGGTCCATCGAAACTGTGGTTCCTCGCCCACTCGCTCGTAGATCGCGACCGCTTCCTCTGGCGCGACATGCCCGTGGCGGCTGCCGAATGCCTCGGCACCGGGCCACCGGAGGGTGGATGAAGGGTACTTCTCGGCGAACGTACGCAGGCGCTCCGCGGAGGTGGTCGGACTGGAGAGCACCGAGAGAAACGACCGGTAGCTCTCGAGCATGCCGATGAGGCTGTTTTCCGGGGCCGCGGATTCGGAGCTGCTTCTCAGATAGGCAGCGATCGGGTCGGTGCGGTGGAACGTCTCGTGGTATCCGGCGCGGCTGGCCAGCACCATCTCTCCTCGCTCGGGCGCCGCGTGGGCGCTCAGCGTTTCGATGGTCGACCGGAGTCCGCTTGCGTCCTCCATCGCCGCCTGAAAGGCGAGAAGCTGTCGAAGGGAATCGCGCCACTCGTCGGAGCCTGGAGTTTTCGTCGCGAGATCTTGCTCCCAGTGCGACGCCTGGCGAAGCGGAACGACGACCTCAACGTAGCGTTGCGGCGCCGGCTCATCGATTGCACGGTGCGTGATGATGGCGATCGCTTGGGCGTGTCCTTGACGGGTTTCGATCCGCACGCGATCGAGATCCCGGTCGATGCGAAGCCAGCCCTGAAACGAGCCATCGCGATAGATGTCGATCGCACTCGGCGTTCCTCCGGCATCGAAGCGATAGCGAAGGAAGGGTACCTCTTCGCTCGCGACGCGGAGAACGAGGGCCTGCTCCTCCACGGTGACGTGAAAATGATGGGCATAGCTTTCCGGGGCCGCGAGAAGCCAGGGCACCGCCCCGAGATAGAGCGCCACCTCGCTGATCTCTCGCCGCACGAGGAGGCCAAGGTTCGGATAGCGGTGGGTGAGCTCTCCTCGATGGTAGCTCGTCCGTTCCACGGGAAGGGCGCTCTCGTGGACCGTCTCGAAGGACCCATCCGACAGAACGGTAAGCGTCGCTCCATTGGGAAGTTGGTAGGACCGCTCGAGAGATCGACTTCGACTCGACTCGATGAGTCGCCGGGCCTCTTCACTCACGCTTCCTTGGCCGCTCGCGCGACGGCGAATGTGATGGCGAAGTCGGTCGTACGGCTGCGAGAACAAGCCGGGAACGAACCCGGAAAGGTCTTGGAGCCGTGAATCGGAGGGACTCCAGAGGCCCTGGTGGTGACGAAGACCGAGGCCGCCCCAACCGAAGCTTTGTCCGATCCGATCCCCCATCAGGCGTCCTAGCCCCGACATCTCGTCGGAGATGTAGCCGAGCTCGCTAAGCCGAGCCCGAGTTTGAAGGTCCAAGCTCGACTGAGCGCCTCGCAGCTCATTCGTGCCCACGAGCATGTCGGGAGCATCGGTGGCGGGTCCGGCCTGGAGTCCGATGGTTCCTTCCCCCGTGCCGCCGCCACCCCGGCCCGTGCCCTGCAGTGCGAGAACCCCTGCGCTTTGAGCGACATTTCGCTCGAGGGCCACCTGTTCTCTCGATGAGCGCTCGCCTGCCCCGACGGCTGGTGTCATAGCGGAGCGCCGCTCGGCGTTCCCTAGAACAAAGAAGTCGCTAGCCGCCGTCTCGTGCGGAGGAGGCGCGGTGGGGAGAAGGGCGGTGAACGGCTCAGTCGCGAGAGGAAGCGCGGCGAAGGGCTGGCCGGCGACGGAGAACTGGTTCGGACTTCGAAGCACCTCGGCGCCGATCGGAGCTTCCCGAGGAGCCTGGTAGGGCTCGTGCACCACATCGATGCGGCGCGGCGTATGGTAGTGGGCCCAGTCGCGCGAGCGGTCCCGTGGAACGCCGAACTGCTCGTACATCTCGTCGTTCTCCAGCACGAGGAGCGATGTGTAAGGGGTCATCAGAAAATGCCGCCGGCCCAGGCGAATCAGTTCCTCCCGGTGTTTTTCGGGGTGGTCGGCAATGAGCGCTCGAATTCGCTCGCGCGCCCAGAGCCGAGGCAGATACCGCGCCCGCGCTTTTGCTTCGCCGAGCGTGAGCGTTTGCTCGAACGGTTGTCCCGCCAGCTGGCCCTTCACTCGAACCGCGACGGGAACCGTCGCCCCCAGTCTCGAAACGAGCGTGAGCTCTTCACCGGCGGCTGCCTGGCCGCTCGAGAGATAGGTGTCTGCGCCCTCGATCGAAGCCCCGTCTTGATCGAGCAGTTCAACGTCGAGGTCCACCGCCCGCGGCGTACGGAGCGTGGCCATCAGATCGAAGGCGCGCCATTCGAGGTTCTCGCCCGCGCGAATCGTGGTGAGGTAGCCTCCAGTCGCGTCGACGAGGCCCCGAAGGACTTCGGGATCCTGCTGTTCGCCAACCGCCACCGCGATCAGTTCGGCATGGCCTTCGACAACCGACGAAAGACCCCGCGGGGTCCGTTCGTCTGCGGTCACCATGCCGTCGCCGAGATAAACGATGCGCGCATTGTCCGGTGAGACGTCGTCGAGGAGTGCTCGCGCTTGGGTCAGCGCCGCCTCGAGATCGGTTGCGCCGATGCCCTGGCTTTCCGCTGCGAGAAACGCGGGAAGCGAGGGAAGGAGATCGCTCGGCGGAGCCAGTTCGGGAGCGAGATTCCGGACCGTGGTGTCAAACGCGACCACCGCGGCTCGATCCTTCCGACCGAGCTGGCGAAGGAGCGAAGTCAGCAGTTCGGACTGAGCTCGAAGCTCCGGCGGCCGTCGGGATGCGCTGGTGTCGTAGAGAAACACCCACGACTCCCCGTCGGGACGTCGGGGCAGCGCCGCGCCCCCAAGGTCCGGTCGAAGCCGCGTCATCCAATACTGGTGGTCGCCGCGCCGTCCGGTGACCGTTCGGGGGGCCTGGAGCGGGTCCCGCACCGTGACCAACAGGTCTCGACCCACTCGGTGACCTTCCGCGACGAATGAAACCTCGCGCGCCTGCCCGTCCTCGGCCTCGGTCAGGGGATGGCTCGTCGAGCCGATCTTGCATCCCCCGCAGTCGGCGACTCGGACCCGGTATCGAACCTTCCCCACCGGATGGTCGAGCGCGGGAATCGGCACTTCGAGCTGGTAGTCGTCGTAGAGCCGGGTCAGCGGTTGGGTATAGGACAGAAGGATTCGTTTTTCGGTTCGGGCGGGGAGGGGAAAAATCCGCACCTTGAATCGATTGCCTTCCATCCACTCGAGGAGGGCCGGGTCGCGCCGCTCGTAGACGATCGAATCGTAGATTCGTCGCGCCCGCTGGCGTTCCACGATGCCCGCTTCCATGAGCGTATCGTCGACGTACATCGCGAGGCGCGAGATCGCAGCCCCCGGCGGCAGGGGAAAGGAGTAGACGCCTTCGAGCTGTTGCGGCTGTTCGTTAAAGAACGTCTGGTCGATGGCGACCCGTGCGACCTGGTTCTCGATATAGACATCTACCGTCAGGTCACGCACCGGGAGGGGATACTCCCGCTCCTGCCAGTTCGGCATTCGCGCGAGCAGAGTTCCATTCCGAGTCGGCCGTTCAGTCTCCTCGAGTTCGCTTGGTCGCGTCCAGGCGGCAAGGTGAGAGAGCCGGGGTGCGGGACTCCGCGTGGGGCGGGTTCCTGCTTTGAGCTCACCCTGTTCTCCGGCGACCAGCACTTCCGATCCCGCCTCGTTTTCGATGCGGACCTCTCCTTCGGCTACTGCCAACCGTGACTCGTCTCCGCCTTGGACGAGAAACCGCGTTCCGAGAACCACGGCTTCGCCGCCGGGCACCTCGACCACGAACTCGCGTGCGTTCATGCGCGATGCGACCTTGTTCGACACTTCGCTTGAGACCACATCAAAGAACGCCTCGCCGAGGAGCGAGTAGCGCCGGGGGCCGAGCGTCTCGAGCGTGGCGCCCTGTCGAAGAATGACCGTGCTTCCATCGGGGAGCTCGAACTCCTGCGGGGCAACGTCGGGGTTCTCGTACGTCGCGAGCGCTTCGCCCCCGGTGAGAAAGCCGGCGATCGATCCGACCGCACCGACGAAGAGCGCCGCCGCCGCCGCAAGGAGCACGGTACCGCGGTGGGTGGATCGTTCGGGGGCGCGCGCCTTGAGGTCTTCGAGAATCCGCATCCGCGCGGCGGGGGCGATGCGCGGCGGGTTGGCGCGGGACAGAAGCTCGGCGAGGTTTCGGTCAAGGATTTCTTCGGAGGACGGATTCGGGTCGTCACTCATCGGCTGGCTCCATCGGAGGTCGTGATCGTTTGGGTGAGGGTGGAGAAGGCATCTCGGAACGCTCGACGAGCGCGGGCCAAAAGCGACTTCGCCGCCTCCTCGGTGGTTCCGAGGTCGCGGGCGATCTCTCGTAGCGACGCGCCTTCGATGTATTTGCCCTTGAGGGCGCGGCCGTACCGCTCGGGCAGATGGCACATCGTCATATTCACCATGTCCCGAGTCTCCGCGTGCGCGAGGAGCTCGTCGCTGAGTGGTGCCTGCTGAAGGCTCGCGAATGCGGAGAGCGCCTGATCGACCTCTTCCCATCGCTCGATGTCGTGGTGCTGCTGGTGCTCCCGAAGCTGATCGCGGCTTGCGTTCTTGGAGAGGGTGATCAGCCAGCTTCGCAACGACCCGCGACTCGGGTCGAACTTCCGCCGTTCGCTGAGCGCGCGGGCGAAGGTTTCCGCGACCGCGTCTTCCGCCCACACGCGGTTCTTTCCGACCCGGTAAAAGACGAAGGCGTAGACCGCGTCCACGTGATCTTCGTAGAAGCGCTCAAGGGAGCGATGGTCTCCCGCTGCGGCACGGCGCAGAAGCTGCTTGTCGTTCACTGGTTGTCCCTCTCGTGGAGTACTGTCGTCGGGGGCTCGAGAGGTGTCGCCGAAGCGACAAGAAAGTTCCGGAGGACCGGTGGAGTGCCTGAAATTGTGAGGTTTATCGGAGAGGAATCCTGCGAAGCTGCTCGGCCAGCCGGAGGAGCTCGTCGGCCCGAGGGTGCCCCTGGCGCCAGATCAGACGGAACGCGTCGGAGCGCAGTTTGGTGCGTCGCATGAGTGGAACCAGCCGTTTCTTCTTGAGGTCTTCGGCAACAAAGTACTTTGGAAGCACGGCGACTCGCTTGCCCTCGAGGACTCGAAGCCGAATGGCGCCGATGCCCCCCATGTATTCCACCGAGCGGAACGGCCATGGCGAAGAGTCCTCGACCGCGTCGAGGAAGTAGCGGAAGAGCGGCAGATCCGACGAGGCGTCGACGAGAGTGAGCGGAGCAGCGTCGGCGGCGCTTCGCACGCGGAGCCCTGGGCGGCCGACGAATACATAATGCTCGGGATGAAGCGCGGCGTAGGCAAGCTTCGGTCGGGTGAGCCGAACGCTAGACACTACCGCGTCGACGTCGCCGCGGTCGAGGCGGGCCATCAAGTCTGGGCTGTCCCCAAAGTAAAGGTGAAGTGTTCGCTCCGGGGACTGTTTCCGGAGGCTGGTGAGTGCGGGACACAGCCACGAAAGCCCGAGCTCATAGCGGGTGCCGATGAAGAGTTCGTAGGGCGGTGTTTCGAGCTCCGAACCTCCCGCGGCCGCGCGGAGCCGCTCGGTCGCGGACAGGACCTCGCGAGCCATCGGCAAAAGCGCGCGCCCGCTATCGGTCAGCCGCACGCTTCGGGTGGTTCGCGCAAAAAGCTGAGAGCCGAGTTCGTCCTCCAGGCGACGGATGCGATCCGAGAGCGCGGTCGGCGAAAGATGAACCCGCTTCGCCGCTGCCCGAAAGTTGAGCGTGGTGGCCACCGCGTCAAAGCAGCGGAGCGAATCGAAGTCCATCCCGTATAGGGTACGGCGCACCCGACGGAGACGAATAGGCTCGCCGGTGCTACATGTGGGTAGCCTGCTCCAGGAGGGAGAGGAGGAGCCGGTCGACCTCCTCCCGATCGATATCCCGAGGCAGGGCCGATGTGTCCGACGCGCGGCCGAGTTCGGCTTCGAGCGCCTCGGCTTCGGCTTCCAGTTCGGAAAAGGGAAGGGCTCCCCGTCGAATCGCCATGAGCTCCTCGGCGTCGGCGCGACGCACCTTGAGGTCGCCGGTCCGAACGATCTCGAGGCCGGTTCGGAGCAGCCGAATGAGATGCATCGCGTGCTTTGTATCGTAACCATGAGCCGCCTCGAGGGCGGCTCGGGCGGGGTTCCGCTGCGTCTTCCAGCTCTGATAAGCGCCCCAGTGCTTGAGTGCGGCCCGGTACTTTCGTTCCGCCGCGAGGCTCGTCACCACCGCGTCGGGAAGGCCCAGACTCGCCGTCGCCACTTCCTCTGCCGAGGTCAGTGGGCTCGCCGCCAAAAGGCCCTGGTGAAAGGCGGAAAGACGCTCCGACAGCGCGATGCGAGTGGCCTTGTCGAGCTCGATCTCACCGAGCTCATACTCCTTGAGCTTGCCGGCCACCGCTTGCTCGATGCGGTGTTGGTCGTCGCGATTGAGGGTGGGCTCGTCGGGAAGACCGAAGTCCGCGCGGGACGGTTTCCGCTGGGGAGGCTCGAGCAGCCAGGACCGATGGCTCCGGATGCGCCGAAGCTGAGCCATCCCGTAACCGACGTACGTCTGTCGCACTTTTTGGGTGAGGAACAGGTGTCGACGATCGTGGAGCACTGGCCACGGGGGGCGGTCGAAGCACCAGTCCTGAGGATCGGCGAAGAGGATCTCTAGCGCGTTGGGGTTGGCGGCCGCGAGGAGGCCGACGAACTTGGCGACATCGAAGACCACCGATTCGATCTTCTCTTCCATGCCTTGGCTCGCGGTGGGGTGGGAGGCGAGGCGCTCACGGATCGGATCGAGAAGCGGTGCGGGGAGCGTTCCTTCGTACTGTTCGAAGCGCTTGAACAGCGCGAGCCGAACGTCGAGCGGTGCGATGCACACCCCGCGAAGGTCGACGTCCGAGCCTTCGCCCGCCGTGCCGTGCGCTTGGCTTCCCGCGAGGCACATGAAAATGGTCGTGTTTTCGAGAGGAAAGTGCACAGCTCGGTGGCGAGTAGGTCTTGGAGAAAGGCGTCAAAGGGAGAGGGTCGAAGAAGTGACGCTGAGGAAGTGACGCGAAAGAAGTGACGCGAAAGAAGTGACGCGAAAAGCACTGCTGAAGACAGCGAGGCGCGAACTAGCCTGGGGCGTTCAGCCGAGTTCGGACCACGAAGGCGTCGAGTGGTGCGATCTCTGGTTCTTCAGGAAGCGCACTCTTTTCGTACGCCTCGGTGAGCTCTCGTTCGAGTCCATCGAGGATCGGATTGTGTAGCTCGAGATCGCCGGGGGAGAGCTCCATCTTCTCTGCCCCCGCTTGTTTTCGCGCCACCAGCTCATGGATTTCGGGGCGACGAAATCGTTCGTTGAGGACCGCGATGTTCGAGCACACTTCGCCACTCTGCATCAGGTGGATGCCGCTAAGGAACACCCGGTAGGCGTAAAGGAGATGCTTGACGGTCGGAGCGGACTCGGCGAGCCGTCCCCTCCGCCCTCGGGCGAAGCCGCGATAGTGGCGCACCGTGGGCCGAGTGATGCAGGCCTTGCCGAGCGCACGAAGCTCCCCGAACTCCGGGGTGTCCACCACCACGAGGGGCGAGTAGAGCTGTTCGAGCACATACCCGTTGTGCCGAGTCATCAGCCGCGCGAACTTTCGGAGGTCGTGGGCCACCCAGTCGAGGTCGATCGTCTTGTCTTCGATCGTGACGGTTTCGTCGGGCGGATGGAGCCCGAGCATCGCGTCCGTAGGGTGGAGAAACGCGCCGCGCAGATCGATGTCGCTATCCGGCGAGGCAAAGCCATAGAGGTGGGCCCCGCTGATCGTAGCGAAGACAGGTTTCGGTCCTCGCGCCGCGATCTCGGCAAGCCGCTCCCGATCGAGGGTTTGCCAGACCGCTTCGATGTCGGTCGCGTGCATGCCCAACGCTTAGCGTGCGACGACTCGAGGTCAAGCCAACGGACGTTTGCCCGCGGGGCGTGAAGACTAGTGCTAGAGCGTCGGGTAGTCGGTGTAGCCTTCCGGCCCGGGCGTATAGAACTTGTCGAAGTCAGGCTGATTGAGCTCGGCGCCCTTTTCGAATCGCTCAAGCAGGTCGGGGTTGGCGAGAAACGGTCGGCCGAACGCGACGAGGTCGCCCTTATTTTCCGCGAGGTCCGCTTCGGCGCGATCCCGGTCGTAGCCTCCCGAGAGGATTAACGCTCCGGCGAAGCTCGACCGAATGGAGGTCTTGATCGACGCGGGCACGGTGGGTGCGCCCATCGCCGAGTGGTCTACGAGATGAACATACGCGATGCCAAGCTTGGAGAGCTCGCCGGTCAGCCACACGTAGTCTTCCGCGATCGAGTCCCAGGGCTGCATGTCGTTAAACGCGCCGTACGGGGACAGGCGAATGCCGACTTTTTTCTCGCCGATGGCCGAGGAAACGCCGCGCGCGACCTCGAGCGCGAAGCGACCTCTGCCCTCGATGTTCCCGCCGTAACCATCGGTTCGTTGATTCGTCGAGGGAGTCAGGAACTGGTCGATGAGGTAGCCGTTGGCCCCGTGGAGCTCGACCATGTCGAACCCCGCTCGGGCGGCCCGCTCGGCCGCGCCCACAAAACTCGCGATCGTTGCTTCGATCTGCGCGCCCGTCATCGGCTCCGCGATGGGATAGGGCTGTGGTCCCTCCTGATCGGTGTACATCTCACCGGACAGCGGGACCGCGCTCGGCGCCCGGAGGACGGTGTCCGGCGGCATGTTCAGGGGATGGCACACCCGACCACAGTCCATGATTTGAAGCGCGATGCGGCCTCCCGCCTGATGGACGGCATCGGTGACCGCCTTCCAGGCTGTGGCCTGGGCATCGTTCCAGATGCCCGGAATTCGAGCATAGCCGCAGCCGTCGCCGTTCGGCGAAGTGCCTTCGGTAATGATGAGACCGGCGGCCGCGCGCTGTGCGTAATAGGTCGCCATGAGCGGAGTCGGGACATGCTCAGGAGTCGCCCGGCTCCGGGTCATCGGAGACATTACCGCTCGGTTCGGGAGTTCGAGATCGCCAAGCGCGAAGGACTCAAAGAGCTTCATTGTTTCTCCGTCGATAGTTGACGATGCGTGTCTCTGCAGTCTTGTTCGTCGACGTCAACCGTCTGCAATGCACCTTGCTTGTTTTTGCAAACAGATGGCTAAAGCATACGCTTGCATTCGAGTGAGAACGACGCGGTTCCATACAGTGCTTTGACGAGAGTGTTCGACGCGATTCCGTAGACGTTCGTCTGTGTTTTGAACTTTGGTGATGACACTGTCGCGTGCAGTTTTTGGAACGCGGCACCTTTCCACGCACTGCTAGAGTCGGGGCGGGAATGATGACCGGCAGGGAGAGGAACAGATTGGGAATGTCGAAAAGCAATCGGGCGCGCACGCTGCTGTCGTGCGCCGCCACGTTGGGTTGTGTGCTGGGATGGGGAGGTGTCGCGTACGCACACGGCGACTACCTCAACGAAGTCGACGACGAGACTGGAGGAAACGCCGCGTGCGGGCTTGGTCCCAACGGATGCGGTCTATGCCACGCGTCGGCGGGCAACCGAAACGAGAACGTCTACATCGGCAATGGTGACATCATGCGAATGCTGCGAAACGGCCCGTTCTACGACTCGTTGACGAGCGCTGCGCTCGGCTGGCCCCACGAACCACACTCCGCGGGAGCGGGGCATCAGGGTCGAAACGCCGACCTACTCGAGACCGCGCTCAACTCGATGCGAGCCGCGATGACCGACTCGGATGGCGATGGTGTGCCAGACCTCGAAGAGATCGAGGCGGGATACAATCCCCTGCTGGCCTACGACCCGGGCGACGAGGCAGCGAGCCAACTTTGCAACAACGCGATGGCCTGGCCGGGCATGATGATGATGGGCGATGGCGGGATGGACGGCGGCTCGGATGCCGGCACGGATGCGTCGGTGCCTGACGCGATGGTAACGCCTGACGCGTCGACCACGCCGGATGCGACGGTGATGCCTGACGGATCGACAGGTACCCCCGACGCATCCACCGGAGAAGTTGGGGACGACGACGACGGGTGCAGCGTCGGTGGGGCTGACGCGTTTGGGACCGGAGGGCTCTTCGCGTTCCTGGTCGGCACACTCTGGATTCGCCGTCGGCGCGGTTAGGCGTTCACCGAAACGCCGCTTTTCGTGCCCTCGGAGCCGTGCAAGGCTTCGGGGGTGCGTCGTCTAAGCCTCGTCGCGGTCTTTGTCGCCTGCTTTTGTGAAGCTGGGCTTTCGGGCTGTGCCAGCGACGACGCCGGGCGCGCCGCTCCCGTTAAGGTGACATCTTGCACGCCGGCTTCGCTCGACGGAACGCGCTTCGCCGAAGAGCGCCGAGCGTGCATGTTTTCGGCGGGCGCCACCGTCGAGGAAACGCTCGGCATCGACCGAACCGCGGCATCATCGATTCCGATCACCCACGTGATCGTGAGGATGCAGGAAAACCGCTCTTACGATCACTACCTCGGGCAGCTGCCGCTCCGCGGCCAGCCCGAGGCGGAGGCCGTGCCTGAGGGGTTCACCAACCCCGACCTGTCGGGGGCGGAGGTGCGCCCTTTTCCCCTCGCTTCGACGTGCCTCGAGGCGGATCCGCCGCACCAGTGGGACGCCAATCGAGCCCAGTGGAACGAGGGGGCCCTCGATGGCTTTGTGCGAACCGCGGCGGTCGACGGGAGCGATGGCCACTACGTCATGGGCTACTACGACGAACCGGACCTTCCGTTTCTCTACTGGGCGGCGCGCACATTTGCCCTCGGCGATCGCTACTTCGCCGCTTCTCTTGGCGGCACGTGGTCCAATCGAAACTTTCTTTACACCGGCTCGGCCCACGGCGTGAAGAACACCTTCGACCGAGTCATCTCCGACGCACGAACGGTGTTCGACCAGCTCGACGAAGCGGGGGTCGCATGGGGGGTCTACACCGACGGCTGGCTCCAGCCCCGGCAAGATACGCTCGGGTGGACCGGTGACACTCCCGGCGTTTATCCGTTTTCCACGCTCATCGAGCGCCTTCGGGACGGAACCCTCGAGCCGGTGGTGTTTGTCGATACCGCACCCGGTTCACCGAACGACGAGCACCCGCCCTACGACGTGCAGACCAGCGATCGCTGGACGCGGCTCATGTATGAGGAGGCGCGCCGGAGTCCCCTCTGGCCAAGCCTCGCGCTCTTTCTGAACTTTGATAATGGCGGGGGGATGTTCGATCATGTGCCGCCGCCGGAAGCCTGCGTGCCCGCGGTGGGCGAAGAGGACTTTGACCAGTATGGGATGCGGGTGCCGTTCATTGTGATCTCACCGTGGGCGAAGCGCGCCCACGTGTCCCACGACGTGAACTCGCACACCTCGGTGCTCCGGTTCATTCAGCTCCTTCACGACCTTCCTGCACTCACCGATCGGGATGCGAACGCCGATGCGCTCCTTTCGATGTTCGAGTTCGCTTGCCCTCCACCGTTTTCGGAGTCGCCGACGCCTCCTCCCGGGGGGAGCGGCGGCTGTCCCCGGTGAGCGGTCGCCACGAATCGAGGGTGCTCGAGCTCTCGTCGAATCCGACCACGATCGCCGTGATCTCGGATACGCACTCCCGCCCTCATCCGGAGGCCCTCGACCGCGTGCGAGCGCTACG